>JBBTCX010000145.1:0-12816 GCA_038043045.1 Planctomycetota bacterium
GATATGGGGCCGCTCATCAGTCGCGCGCATCTTGAAAAAGTACGATCGTTTATCGACACGAGTGAAAGAGAAGGAGCGACGGTCGCGTTTGACGGAAGAAAGTCGGCAGCGGCGGAGGCGATGAAGGGATTTTTCCTGGGGCCAACGATACTTGACCGGGTGCAACCAAGTATGCGAGTCGCGCGTGAGGAAGTTTTCGGGCCGGTGCTTCCAGTCGTTCGCGTGGGAACGATTGAGGAGGCCATTGAGTTGGGACAACGGTGTGAATATGGCAATGGGGCGGTGATCTTCACGCGAAGCGGGTCGGCGGCGCGGGAGTTCAAACATCGGTTTAATGCTGGGATGATCGGCATCAATGTCGGGGTGCCGGCGCCGATGGCGTGGTTTCCGTTTACCGGATGGAACTCGTCGTTTTTCGGGGATTTGCACATTCAGGGGCGTGAGGGAATGATGTTTTACACTCGGCAGAAAATGACCCTGACGCGTTGGCCGCAATCGACGACGCGCGACGATGTTGACCCCGTTTGGCGGCAAGGTCGAGGCAAGTAAGCCATCATGTCTCAATCGAATGAACCCGCCATGACGGCGTCTTCGTTGGTGACGGGCGTTGTCATTCACAACGGGATTCACGAGCTTACCCAAGACGTTTCCGCAAGCAGTTACTACAGCACAGACATGGCCCCGACGAGCCTGGCGCAGAGGCGATGGGGTTTGCGCGACATCGCCGCGTTGTGGATTTCGATGTCGGCCTGCATTCCCACGTACATGTTGGCGTCGTCGCTTATCGCCGAGGGAATGAATTGGTGGCAGGCGGTTGTGACTATTTTTTTGGGGAATCTCATCGTTCTCATTCCGATGGTGCTCAATGCTCACGCGGGGACGAAATACGGGATTCCGTTTCCGGTGTACTGTCGGGCGTCGTTTGGAATTCGTGGAGCCAACGTTCCAGCAATCTTGCGAGCGTTGGTTGCGTGTGGGTGGTTTGGGATTCAGACGTGGATCGGCGGATGGGCGATTTACAAGATTCTTGCGGTGTATTTTCCAACTTGGGAACAACTACCGACACCGATTTTGGGTATTAGTATTCCTCAGTTCCTCTGCTTCATGTTCTTCTGGGGAATCAACATGTTCGTGATTTACCGCGGAATTGAATCTATTCGTGTTCTGTTGAATATTAAGGCACCGTTGTTGATCGGGCTTGGACTATTGCTGTTATGGTGGGCGTATCGGCAGGCCAACGGGTTTGGGCCGATTCTTGAGCAACCGTCGGCGTTCTCGCCGGGGGGTGCCAAAGCCGGGCAGTTTTGGGCGTTCTTTTTTCCGGCGCTGACGGCCAACGTCGGATTCTGGGCGACGCTTTCGTTGAATATTCCGGATTTTTCACGTTACGCGCTTTCACAACGTGACCAAGTGATTGGTCAAGCCATCGGTCTTCCGACGACGATGGCTCTGTATTCGTTCATCGGGGTCGCGGTGACGTCGGCCACGATTGTGATCTATGGCGAGGCGATTTGGGACCCGGTGGTTCTGTTGGCGAAATCGAAGAATGCGCTTGTGCTGGTGGTGTCGATGTTTGCGTTGTGTCTCGCAACGCTAGCGACGAATATCGCGGCCAATGTCGTGAGCCCGGCCAATGAATTTGCTCATGTTGCGCCGCGGGTGATTTCGTTTCGAACGGGCGGACTCATTACCGGGGTGATCGGGATTCTGATTCAACCGTGGAAGTTGATCGCGGATCCGACGGGGTACATTTTCAAATGGCTGGTGGCGTATTCGGCGCTGCTTGGATCGGTAGGAGGGGTGCTGATCGCCGACTATTTCCTGATTCGTCGCAAACAACTTGATCTGCCGGGTCTCTATCTCCGAGAAGGACCGTATTGGTATCGTTCGGGGATCAACCCCTGCGCGATGATCGCGCTACTTGTGGGAATTGCCCCTTGTGTTCCGGGTTTTCTTGGTACGGTCGGGTGGATGCAGGTCTCGCCGGTGTGGGTTCAATTGTATCACTACGCATGGTTCATTGGCTTTTTCCTTTCGTTTGGTGTGTATACCGGGTTGATGAACGCCTGCTCGCTTTCGTCTCATGCCCATGTTGACGTGAACGAAGTGTAGGTCAGTTGTCGACCGAGGCCTCACACGCCGATATCTTCGTTCCATAGCTCTGGCTTTTTCGTGATGAAATCGCGCATGAGTTGAATGCACTCGGCATCCTGAAGGATGGTCAGTTCGACGCCGCGCGAACGCATGTAATCTTCGGGGCCTTGAAACGTGTGGTTTTCGCCGATCACGATGCGTGGAATTTTGTAGAGCAGTGCCGTACCGCTGCACATGTCGCACGGCGAGAGGGTTGAGTATAGGGTCGCGCGTTGATAGTCGCGGGCTTTGAGGCGTCCGGCGTTTTCGAGGCAGTCCATCTCAGCATGAAGGATCGCGCTGCCCTTTTGTATTCGCCGATTGTGGCCTCTTCCGACGACATGCCCGTCGATGACCAAGACCGAACCGATGGGAATACCGTTCTCGGCCAATCCTGCGCGGGCCTCTTCGATCGCTACTTGAAGGAACTGAGCCATGCGATTCTCCCAATGATTCTTCCTTGCCGTAACGCGGGTCGGCGTGCCCGCAATCGTTGAAAGAATCCTAACTTGAATCGCGAGTTGCCGCACTACCTTCGCATCGTGCATTCGTTTAAGATGACTCGGCGAAATTCATGCTTTGTGCGGTGGAGTTGGGATGGAATTGAAATTGCTTATTGATGTTGCGGCTGGGCGGCAACCGGCTGATCTCGTTTTGCGGAATGGACGAATCATCAACGTTCTTTCGAGCGAGATTTGTACCGGCGATGTGGCTATCTCCGGTGGAAAGATCGCTGGAATCGGCGCATACGATGGCCGCGAAGTTGTTGATCTCCACGGCATGTACGTTTGTCCGGGATTCATTGACGGTCACGTGCATATTGAATCGTCCATGCTCAATGTGCCGGAGTTCGCCAAGCTTGTCGCAGCCCATGGCACGGCGGCGGTGGTGGCGGATCCCCATGAGATTGCCAATGTGATGGGTGTGGAAGGAATCCGATATATCCTTGCCTCGAGCAAGAATTGCCCCATCCACGTGTTTGTGATGTTGAGTTCGTGTGTGCCGGCTTCTCCATTTGAGGGCGCGGGCGCGGAACTCAGCGCCGTTGATCTAGAGCCCTTGTTGAGCAATCCTTGGGTTTTGGGTTTGGCGGAAATGATGAACTATCCGGGCGTGATCGCGGGTGATGAGGAGTGTCTTGCAAAAATTGCGGCGGTTGGAAAGCGACCGGTAGATGGTCATGCTCCGAATCTGAGCGGGCAGAAGCTGTGCGCCTATGTTGCTTCCGGTGTGGGGAGCGATCATGAATGCACCACGCTTGAGGAAGCCCGCGAAAAGTTGCGGCTGGGTCTGCACATCATGATCCGCGAGGGAAGCCAGGCGCGCAATTTGGATTCTCTGTTGCCTTTGGTGCGAACGGAGACAATCGATCGGTTCATGCTCGTGACCGACGATAAGGATGTGGACGATCTGTTGGATGAAGGGCAAATCGATTGCATGGTGCGTCGTGCGATCGACTTCGGAATGGACCCGATTCAAGCGATCAAAATGGCTACGATAAACCCGGCTCGCTATTTCGGGTTGCGTGATCTGGGAGCCGTTGCGCCGGGCCAACTTGCTTCGCTTGCCATACTCGATGACTTGAAACAATGCCGGGTACGGCGGGTTTATCACGCCGGGCAACTGGTCGCTCTGGATGGTGTGGCCATCGCCAAGGAAGAGATTATCAAACCGCAGATTCTTCGTAGCAGTGTCAACGTAAAGTGGTTGGAGTTGGAGCAGTTTGCGATTCGTGCGACGGGTCGCGACCCTTGCAACGTGCATGTGATCGAGGTTTTGGAAAACCGGATCGATACGCATCGCCGTGTTGAGCGGATTGCGGTTGTCGATGGGTTGCTTAAGGCGGACCCGTCGCGAGATTTTTGTAAAATCGCCGTCATAGAGCGACACCAAGCCAGTGGTCGCACGGGTCTTGGTTTTGTCCGAGGATTTGGTTTCACTCGCGGCGCGATCGCGTCGAGCGTCGGTCATGACGCTCACAATCTTGCGATCGTTGGAACGAACGACGCCGACATGCTGGCGGCCGCGATTCGACTGGTGAAATTGGGCGGCGGACTCTGTGCGGTTTGTGATGGACAAGTGCTTGGGGAAGTGCCGCTTCCGATTGCCGGACTGATGAGCGATCTGGATGCTTCATCGCTGCGGGTGCAGTTGCGCGCGTTACACGAGTCGGCGCGAAGCATGGGCGGCAAACTCCGCCGACCATTCATGGCCCTTTCCTTTTTGACGCTATCGGTCATTGGAGAACTGAAGTTGACGGATCGCGGGTTGGTGGACGTTGATCGCTTCAAGCTGATCGATCTGGTTACAAGCAACTGAAAAACAAGCGGTTAGAAAGGATTTCATGGATCTTTACGCCGACATCATGAACCGGGCGAAACAATACGAAAATGCCATGGTGGGTTTGTTGCGAGAACTAGTGGCTATTCCGGGCGAAAGCGGTACGGAGGGGCCGGTGATCGCGCGAATTCGCCGGGAGTTGGAAGCACTCGGTGTGTGTGATCGCGTTTGGACGGATCCGTTCGGCAATCTGCTGGCGCAAATAGGAAATGGTCCGCGACTCATCGCCATCGACGCGCATGTGGATACAGTGGGAGTCGGAGATCGCAATCAGTGGAAGCACGATCCGTATCAGGGCAAGGTGGAGAATGGGACGGTGTATGGTCGTGGAGCAGGTGACCAGCGCGGGGCGATTCCGGCGATGATTTATGCCGCGAAGATCATCAGGGAGTTGAACCTGGCGAGTCCGGATTGGTCGCTTTTGCTGACGTTCACCGTTTGCGAGGAGGACTGCGACGGTTTGTGCTGGCAGTACATCGTTAAGGAGGGCAAGATTCGACCGGCGTGTGTCATCGTGACGGATTCAACGAATTGCCAGATCTTGCGAGGACAGCGCGGGCGGATGGAAATCGGCGTGACCGTGCGTGGTCGGTCGTGTCATGGATCGATGCCACATAAGGGTGACAACGCGGTCTACAAGATGTCGCGCGTGGTGCGCGAGATCGAAAAGATGAATGAAAAGGGATTGAAAAAGGATCGTTTCCTCGGCAACGGCACGGTGACGGTCAGTTACATTGATTGCAAGACGCCGAGTTTGTGTGCCGTGCCGGACCAAGCCTACATCCATTTAGATCGGCGCCTTACGTTTGGAGAAACGAAAACGCTCGCTCTTCGACAAGTCCGCGAGGCCCTGCGGAAGGCGGGTGTAAAAGGTGACGTTCGCGTGCTTCGATACGCGAAGCCCACGCATACCGGTTTGGTGTATGAAACCGAGAGCTACTTTCCGACTTGGTGCGAAGCGGAAGATGCGCCGCAGGTCGCCGCTGCGGTAAAGGTCTATCGCTCGTTGTTCAAGAAGAAACCCAGTGTTGGTCGCTGGACGTTCAGCACCAATGGTGTTTCCATAGCGGGGATGTTCGGAATTCCGGCTGTTGGATTCGGACCGGCGCCGGAGAGCGTCGCCCACACGGTGAATGATAGCGTTCCGATCGAGCACATGGTCAAATGTGCGGCTTTTTATGCGGCGTTTCCGGGAATCTATTGTGGGAACGGCAAAGCCTAGGGCGCTTCGACCAGTGATTACCGAATCGTCCGCCTGGCCGTTTCATTGCTGACGAGGCGTTGCAACACTTCCGCAGGACGTTCGATCCGGGTCATCAGAATCATGGCCGCAATAATGAACGGCTTGAATGAGGCTTCTCGGTACGTGGCCAGGCGGTAGCGATCAAAAACAGAGGCCGCGACTTCGCCCGCTTCGCAGCTTACTCCGCTGATGTCCGCGGGAAGGCAGTGCATGTAAAGGGCTTTTCCTTCACGGGTGATGGACATGAGCTTTTCGGTTGCTTCCCAGTTTTTGAATCGGGCGTTGTTGGCCAAGCATTCCTTTTCCAACGAAGTCAATTTGTCATTTTGGCCGCTGTTTAATATTCGCGTGCGCTCTTTCATGACGTTGAATGGTGCCCAGCTCTTGGGATAAACGACATCCGCGCCGCGAAACGCCTCCTCCATACTGTGTACGCGAATGAACGACCCGCCGGATTCTTTGGCATGGCGTATCGAGACTTCGAGTGTTTCGGGTACAAGGTCGTAGCCTTCGGGATGGGCTAGCACGATGTTCATGCCAAAACGTGTCATCAGTGTGATGACGCCTTGCGGTACGGAAAGTGGTTTGCCGTACGACGGCGAATAGGCCCAGGTCATGGCAAGCTTTCGACCGCGAAGGGCCGCTAGCGAACCGAACGTTTGTTGGAGGTGCAGCAAATCCGCCATCGATTGGGTCGGATGGTCGAGGTCGCATTGCAAGTTGATCACCGACGGGCGTTGCGGCAGAACTCGCTCACGGAAGCCCTCATCCACTGCGGCAGCGACTTCCTCCATGTATTTATGCCCCTCGCCGAGGAAAATGTCGTCGCGTATGCCAATGGTTTCCGCAAGAAAAGAGATCATGTTGGCCGTTTCACGAACGGTTTCCCCATGGGCAATTTGAGACTTTTTCTCGTCCAATTCCTGCACGGCCAGACCAAGCAAATTGGCCGCGCTGGCAAAGGCGAACCGCGTTCGTGTCGATTGATCACGGAAGATCGAAACGGCCAGTCCGCTTTCGAATACACGGGTGGATACGTTGGCAAGATGAAGCTTGTAGAGCAGTTCCGCGGTGAGCAGCACGGCCCGTAGCTCGTCCATGGACCGTTGCCAAGTAAGGAGAAAGTCGCCGTTGTAGAGCCTTGTTTGCAAAGACCCGATCGCGTCAAGAGCAGTTTGAAGTTCTGAATGTTTCATGTTTTTTTGCGGCGGATAGTGATTTCAGCGGGCGAAACCCGCCATTACACTACCGCGACCTCTCTATTAAATTTGTCGATTTGACGATCCCACTCCTCCACTTGGGTATAGGTTTCCGCCCAGAAATCCGGCTCCCAAAGGGCACGTAGATCGTCAGTCCGCCGTTGCTGTTGTTCAACCCAAGTAAAATACTTGAGGTTGTGCAGCGCCTTGCGATCCACGAACGACAATTCACGAAGATGATCCGTCGTGATTCCCTCCAAATAACGGGCGGTGTGTGCGACGGCATCCGAGTCCCGATACGGCCCCCTGTCCATTCGATATTCCGCAATTCTCGAGCCATAGAGTTCCATCGAATCGGTCAATGGAATGAACACCACGTCACGCGAATTCATTTCATAATACTTCGACGTTTTGATGGCCGCGAGAAGATTGCAAATGCTAGAAATCCCGATGTCTGGAAGGCGGTCCAGGGTTTCCCGCGAAACGCCGCAGCGTTCGAGATGAGACCTACCGACATCTTCATTGAAAAGTCTGATGAGGCTAACGCATTGTTCATCGTCGATCGCCGAGACCAAGTCGGTGTTTCGCACATTATGAATCCAAGGCACGTGCTTGTCGCCGATGCCTTCTATTCGGTGATCTCCAAAACCGCACTGAAGCAAAGTCGGGCATTGCAGCGCCTCCACCGCAACGACGCGCACATCGGCATGTTGCGACTTGAGGTAATCGCCGGCGGCGATTGTCCCCGCACTGCCCGTCGCGCTTACGAAGGCCGCCAGTCGAAGTGCCGAACGACGACCTGATTTCGTTTCCGATGACAAAGATTTAAAAATCTCGTCGACAATCCCGCCCGTGCAATGGTAATGCCAAACGGCATTGCCGAACTCCTCGAACTGATTGAAGATCACGCATTCAGGCCGTGTTTTTCGAATTTCCCAACACTTGTCGTAAATCTCCTTGACGTTTGATTCACAGCCGGGCGTGGCAATCACTTCCGCACCGATGGATCGGAGCCACTCAAATCGTTCGCGCGACATGCCTTCCGGGAGAATGGCCACCGCCGTGCAAGCGAGCACCGCGCAGTCAAACGCGCCGCCTCGACAGAAGTTACCCGTACTAGGCCAGACCGCTTTTTGAGTTGACGGATCGAATTCACCCGATACAAGCCTCGGCGCTAAACATCCGAACGCCGCGCCGACCTTGTGAGCACCGGTGGGAAAATGTTTTCCGACGATCCCGATGATGCGGGCCGGTGTGTGGGTCAAGCTCGAAGGAAACTCGATCCAATTTCCGTTGTTAAACCCGCCACCGGACGCGACCGGTTCGTTTTTCCAGGTGATCCGAAACAAATTGACGGGGTCGATGTCCCATAGGCCGACTTTGCTCAGCCGATCCTTTATCGCTTGTGGAATAGTCGTGGGGTTCATGAGTTGGCGCAGCATGGGAATGACGATCCGGCGTTCCCGACATCGCGTAATCGTTTTTTTCAGCACTTCTTCGTGCCTTCGGTCGGCAATCTTCAATGTCTGCTCCTCACGGAATTCCAGGGCTGCGTTTCTCGGTCGGCGTAAGTATACTACGATCCTGGTGTTCGTGGCGAGTGCGGAAAACGCTTTGCGTTTCAGGTTAGGATCTATGGCGTTCATCATAAAACTGACCTGTGTTTGTTGCGGTGCGGAGTATCGCGAGGGTGAAGCGCTTACGTGTGGGCGTTGTGGGCCGGACGAGGGGATTCTTGACGTCGTGTTCGACCTGCCGCGAGTCGGACAATCCTTGACGCCATCATCGCTGTCCACCAGGCCGCTCACTCATTGGCGATACCGCGAGCTCCTCCCTTTGGAAGTGGATTCGTGTCGGGATGACTTGGTTGTCGGATCGACGCCGCTCATCGAAGCTCCAAGATTGGCCGAGGCACTTGGAGTCGGTCGAATTCGACTGAAAGACGAGGGCCGAAGTGCGTCGGCATCCTTCAAAGATCGGGCGAGCTCGATCGGCGTTGCCCGAGCTCTCCAAGAAGGAGCAGACGCCATTGCGTGCGCATCCACTGGAAATGCGGCAAGTAGCTTGGCCCACTGTGCGGCTGTTGTAGGTTTGCCATGCAATATCTTTGTGCCAAAGAATGTCCCTGAGGGGAAGCTCGGTCAACTTTTGGCCTATGGCGCCCGGGTCTTCAAAGTTCTGGATACCTATGCGAAGGCCTATGAACTATGCAACGAAGCCTGCGCGCGTTTCGGATGGTACAATCGCAACTGCGCCATCAATCCGTATCTTGTCGAAGGGAAGAAGACGGGTGGGTTGGAGTTGGCCGAGCAGTGCACAAACGACCCACCCGATTGGGTTTCGGTGAGCGTTGGTGATGGATGTACGATTGCCGGAATCGCAAAGGGACTCATGCAAATGAAGTCTATCGGACTCGTTGACTGGTCCGCGCGGGTGCTCGGTGTGCAAGCCGTCGGTGTCGCTCCGATCGCGCGAGCTTTCGAGACCGGGCGTTTGGAAAGCAGTCACGGCGGCGATACCTACGCGGACAGCATTAACTGCCCGGTGCCAAGGAATTGGCGCAAAGCCGTCCATGGAGTTCGAGAAAGCAGCGGTGCGTTTGTTACCGTGGACGATTCGCAGATAAAGGAAGCCGTGCGCATGACCGGGCGATTGTCGGGCGTCTTTGCCGAGCCTGCCGCCGCAGCTGCCGTGGCCGGGGTGACCGAGGCCGTTCGCCTAGGGATCATAGATCGCCGATCATCCGTCGTCGTCATGATCACCGGAAATGGTCTGAAGGACATCGCGGGTGCTTTGGGCGCGCTTGGAAAACCGCATGAAATAAAGCCGAGCCTCGATGAAGTAGCGCGCATCGCCGGTAGTTGAGTCGGTGCAATGGATTGTTCTTGATGGGTATCGTTCTCACCAATGCGCTCCTTGTCGACATCGACCCCCTTCGCGTCGACGCGTGCGAATTACGGATCGACGGTGGGCGAATCGTTGCCAGGAATGCACGAATCGCCACGGAACCCGGCGACGAGATCGTGAACTGTGGTGGCGGGGTCATCCTGCCCGGTTTGGTCAATGGTCACACGCATTTGTATTCCGCCTTGGCCGTGGGAATGCCCGCTCCGGCGAATACTCCTCGAAACTTTTTAGAAATATTGAAGTTCGTCTGGTGGCGCTTGGACCAAGCGCTCGATGTCGAATCCATCGTAGTCTCGGCCCGAATCGGCGCGATTCAGGCGCTTCGTTGCGGAACGACAACATTTATCGATCACCACGCATCGCCGAATTGCATCTCCGGCTCGCTCGACTTGATTGAACGAGGAATTTCAGAGGTGGGTCTGCGCGGAGTGATGTGCTACGAAACAACGGATCGACATGGCCGGTTAGGCCGTAAGGCCGGGTTAGACGAGAATCGCCGCTATCTGGACAAATGTCGCAACTCGCGCGACGGGCGTTTCGCAGCAATGGTCGGTGCCCATGCATCCTTCACCTTGGAAGACGACTCGCTCGACGCACTCACCGACATGGCCGTTTCGTTCGACACCGGCGTGCATATTCATGTGGCAGAGGATCCGTGTGATGACGAAGACGCTCGATCACGCCGTCAACCGAACGATGCACACGCTGTTTCGAGTCATGCACTCATCGATCGACTTGAACGTCATGGTCTACTTCGATCGAAGTCTATTCTTGCACACGGTACCCATTTAACTTCAGAATCCGTAGCGAGATTGAACGAAGCCGGTGTGACGCTCGCGCACAACGCGCGGTCGAACATGAACAACGCGGTTGGATATGCGCCGATGGCTGCGTTTTGTTGCCCGGTCATGCTCGGCACGGATGGCATCGGCGGGGACATGTTTGCGGAAGCGAAGGCCGCGTGGATGATCTCGCGCCACCAAAAAGCAGGGCTGACACCCGTTGACATTGTGGCCATGTTGGCCAACTCCGCCCGTCGCGCGTCGCAAGCCCTGGGAGTCACGCTTGGGAAACTGGAAGTCGGCGCCGCTGCGGACGTTGTCATCACCGACTATGTTTCATTCACGCCGCTGACGACGGAGAACTTGACCGGCCATCTTCTGTTCGGTCTGTTTTCAAACCACGTGCGATCGGTCATCGTGAACGGCGTTTGGCGGCTGCGCGATGGCTGGCTCGTTGACCTCGACCTGGCCGCGGAATGCAATAGCGCCGTGCAAGCTGCTCGATCCTTGTGGCAACGAATGTCCGCGTTGCCCTTGTAACGCGCTTGACGCGAATTTCTGTTCAAATGGCTCTCGGAAACATTCCAATCAAAGCAAATCGCCTGGAGTATCGATGTCTTGCATGATCCCCGGCGAGGAGCAATCGACAAGTCGAATCCGATTCGGATATGCCGCGGGCAACCGTTTCAACCCGCCGTCGCAGGCGGAAGACTCAACAAACCAGGCGTCGCTGGCCGGAAAGATGATCGGATGCCCACGACGACCCTCGCGCGACGCGACCACGATGCATTCCGGTCTGCCCATGAAAGAACCGATGCACGCATCGAAATCGACCGCGCTGATTCCCGGATGATCCCCCGGACATACCAAGTAACCGTCGCGCGGCCCGACAACTTCTCGACTGCGCCACTCGCCCATTCCGATGCGAACAGAGTCGATCATGTCCGTGGAATCGTCTTCGTTGAATGCAATCCCCACGCGCGGGTCCATGGGCGGGAGTCGTTCCAAGATGCCACGTCGTGTCACAATAATCAAGCCGGCTGCTCTCGAAGCCAACAAAGAGTCCACGACCGCGACCAACATGGGCTTCCCGCCAACTTGCAACAGGGACTTAGCCGTCCCCATTCGACGCGAGCGACCCGCCGCCGGAACAATGGCGAAAACGCGGTGATAAAGGCCATTTTCTTGACTCAACATGCCTGATCCGTCATCGCTTGCAGCCCCAGGAATTTCAAGTTCGCTCCCACACTGCATTCACCTGATTGATCCGCGATCGATCGCAAACGCCGGACAATAAGTGAAACATCGTGTGATAGGCCCAGAGATCAAGACGATATTCAGAGGTCAACTCAACTTGCACCGAGATTGCATGAGGAGCTTCATTAGACCCAATGAAATCCACTGTGACGGGTCCGTCTCGAAACTGCCTTCTACCTCCGCCGACATCAACGGACAATTCGAACTCGCGGCCCCGAATTCGTCCGCGTATCCAGCGTCTATCCTCCTCTTGTCCGACCACGAATCCATCGCGTGGCGACGCGCGGAACCAAGACTCCAAACTGCCGAAAAACGACGGCTTCTTGATGTAAGGGCCGCCATACTCGGGACAAAACGTATCGCAATTGCCGCATTCGTTGCAAAAGTCGGCGAAGCAGGCAATCTGAATCGATTGTTCAATGGCGAACCGTCGGGCCTCGTCGAATCGCCACTGGCTCGACGTTGAGACGACAATATCATGGAATTCAAAATCGACTTTCGGCGTGGGATAAGTGAAGTTGGCCGCATTAGGACAGACGGGAATACACTTGTCGCAAGTAATGCAATCGAACGTCTGCAAGTTCGATTCAATTCGTTTTGGAACCGCGCGGTTGCGATCGGCGCGATAGCGAGGTTCGTTCCGTGCAAGCTCCGCGACATGAGAAGTGTTGAGCAGGCCTGCCCAACGAACAACGGCCCCACGATCCTCAGGGTCGTGCCGCGATTCGCTTCTTAATTGGGCAACCTGCTGTTGAGCCTCGCTCTCATTACCGAAACATCGACCAATGTATTCATCCACGCACGTGGCACCAAGCGTTTGCATTTCTCGTATCAACGCTTCCAAATACTTCGCCATTCGCGCATATCCACCGGGACGCAAAAGGTCGGTACTGCTAGTGATCGGCACGAAACCGCATGCAACCATCTGCGCGAAATTTCGTCGGTCGACCCCCGC
>JBBTCX010000146.1:0-3606 GCA_038043045.1 Planctomycetota bacterium
GGTGATACCGACAAGGCGACTATAAAGTTGCATAATTATGATACACTACACTAGCGAGAGACTTGGACGCCTGCCCGGCAAGTTGAGCGCCTTGAGTATCTTCGCGCTCGATGAATCCTTGGACGCGCGAAGACTTTCGTTTCGAAGCCGATTCGAGCGACCTTCGAAGACCCTCCGCCGTCGCACCGGCCTGCACCTTGAGTTCACCCAGTTGCGTGAGGATCGCGGCTTCGATGAGTTGATCGAGGTTGAGTCCAATTCCGCCGAAGGTTCCCACGGCTGTGTCGATCGCTCCTCGATCGAGGCCGGGTAAACGCCTGGAGATTTGCTCGGCGGTATCGATGGCGGATTCCGAATCGGCAGCATTCAAACCCCCCACTCTGCGCCGCTGGTCGGAGATACTCTCGATCGCCTGTTGCCGTTGAAGTCGGTCTTTTTCTGATTGATTGGCCGAGTCACGGAGTTTGTCGAGTTCCTCGCGGGCGGCGCGAGCACGTTCCTCGATGGATTGAAGTGCCAAGGCAATGGCACCTAATCCGCCGATAACCGCGCCCGCGATGGTGGGCAGGCTGGTCAATCCGCCGACCAATCGACCGAGACCCGGAACGACGGTATCCAGCAATCGCCCGAACTGACGCAACCCCGTGTTTAAGTCGCCCTGGCCGTCGGCGGCTTTGTCCTGAGCAACGGCTTGGTGCGAATGGCTTGTGGCAAGATCGCCGGATGCGTCGGCGGCGGTCAATTACTTCGGCCCGGTCAGACGATTGGCTAGTTCGCGAACCTCGACCGCGTTGAGGATGCCGTTCTTCTCCCAATCCGCGCGGGCACAGAAAGGTTCCAGATCGGGACCAGCGAGCCCAAAGCAGTTCTGGAACTCAGCCGCGTCGAGCAGATCTTTATCGCCGTCGTCGTCGAAATCGGCGAAAAGGTCAGGGAAAGCATAGATTCGTTCGACGTAATCACCCGTGATGCCCAGTTTGGCCTCGACGAAGAATTGGGAGCGAATGAAAGCTTCCGGTTCAGGCGGTGAAAAGCCGCCGCGAAAATGAACCTCCAACCGCCCGCCAAGCGTCGCCGTTCCCCTGACTTCGAGCATGTCGAACTCGCCAGGATTAAGTCCTTCGTACTCGATGATCAACACGCCACCGACAAGCTGCTCATAATCCCCATCGACTATCAGAGAGCCCACAGATTCGCCGGGGGCCACTTGCCCCGACAAAACGATGACCGGGCCTTCAAGAACGCCGCCATCCCCCCGAATCGTTCCGTTTGAGCCCACGACAATCTTGTTTGCAATGATACGGCCCTCGTTTGATACGGTTAATTTCCCGGTGCCCATTTCGGTTCCTACATGAAGTTCGCCTATAAGACTCCAAATTGAGCCAATCCCGGAGACTAGCGCTTCGGCAGAAGCATTGGCAGTTCGACCGCCGACGAATCCAGAGGCGCCCTGTACAAATCCGCCATCTGTTACGCGGAGAAAGGTTGCCTTACCGTGCCCAACCTCTACTGAAGACGCGATCTGCAACCGCGACCCAGCGCCGGCGACCTCAACACGGTCGACCCCCGCCGAGCACGTCGAACCAAGCCGAAATGATTCAGTCACGTTGACCACGCCGCCATCTACAATTGTCAAAGTACCGGCGCCTTCCACTCCGACGTCAAGCTGCTCCACTTCCAATAACGCATCCACGCCCCTGACGGTCATTTGCGCGGAGACGGCCTGAGTGGCGATTCTTCCATGCGTGGTCGAAAGCGTACCTCGTTTGATCTCAAGGGATGCGCAAGGCTCTCCGATTCTTATTCCTACACATGCACTTCCCAATACGAACTGCTCTTTAATCGATAAGCTTCCACGAAAGTCCGAAGGTGGTTCTGGAGTGCATCCCGTTCCACCGTTTCCAAAATCAAAGGTCCAATCGTCATCGGTGATTGCCAAACTCGCAGTTTCAGCGTCACCTCCACGAATGTGCACTGGGTTCGGGCAACCCCCCATCGCGGATTTGCACCAATTGCCAAAATAGATGTAATGGGGCGCGTGGCCGGTCGGGTCGGCAACAGTTCCAAGAAGTGCCGAGTCCCTACAGTTTGGCATACAACTTGCTCGGCAATTGGGGTCGCACTCAGCGCGACAGCAAGGCGGAAGGAAATTGACCCAATATTTCCCACTGAAGTAAGACGTTGATGACTCCGTGGGCGGTGAACCTTCGCATGTTGTCGGTCCCTCCCACCACCTGTGTACATCGGTATCGGCGCAAATGAAATCGGTGGGGGTGAACGACAGTTCAAATATGCCTTCCTCAGTACCACCTATGCAGAAGTCATCAAAGGAGTCTGCGCCAACGGAAACCAGAGCGTTGCGAGGATCACCGAAAAGCCCGCCGCCGAAGTTTGGCAGGGCCGATGCGTTCACGATGGCAATCTCAACGTCGTCATCCACGCCAATATCGCGATAATCAAGTACGTGGTCGCCATTCACGTCCAGGAAATGGTGGGCTTCCTCTATAGAAGTCCAAGGCAACAATCCTGTAAAGTCATAAAATTCCACGAGCCGCCGAACCGATACACCCCCGATGTTCTGTGGCACGCCGCCGGGATCGATTGCTACGGCGCCGAAGGGTATTCCCAATCCGCGTCGCTCAAAAATGCTAATGCCAACATCGGGCTCGCCATTTCCATTCGTGTCAATTTCAACTCCGTACGCATCGGAACTAGAAAGGGAACTCGGCGCTTCGGAACAAGTGCCCCCTGGGATCTCAGTTTGTGTAAGCCGACTTCCGTCCCCATCGAGGTCAAAGGCGATCGGCTGGGTCCCCGCACCGCCTTCTAGGTGGTCCAGTTCTGACGGTTCGCTGACATCGATTGCAACGAAGTAGACGCCGATACCATTTGCTGGGTCCCCGTCCGGATCGGCGTCGGGATTGAAACTCAGGAACACTCTGCCGATGTTGAACCCTGTTGCGATATTGAAGATCCCAAAACGTCCGTCGTCGAATCCGCTGGGTCCCGGTGAAGCGGTATTATCTACGTGCACTGCCACCCCCGCTGGTATCTCAGCGAGGCAGGAAATTTTTCCGAAGTTCGGTGACGTACGGTTTGTTTCGAAATACTCTTGGCAGTTGCCCGCCACGTTAATGAACTCGCAGATCCGTCCGTCAGGAACAAATTCGACACACGTGTCTGTCGAAAGCGGCACACCCGCCAAAGCCGTAAGTGGGGCTAGCCGAACGATTGAAAGCACCATCACCGCCAGGGACCATTTCCATTTTCGTAACATGCCTCGTTCCCTTCACTATTGAATGCAATCAAATCTGGGTAAGAACATACAGAAATTTGTGGTAAATGGCAAGGTGGTTCAGGTCGGCTTTCGACAAGCCTTTTAGCCAAAATAGTCACAATCATTGAATGATCCAAAACAATAACACGGGAACGAATGGCCGCACATGAGGATTCAATCATAACGCGTATTCGCTTCGCGGGTCGAATTTCTTGAGCATCCATTTCCGGAGTTTCGAGGGCAGGCGGTTGGATCAAGAAGTTGTGGCACGAATCCGGTCGCGGGTTGCTGGCGTTGGTGGGCTGGACCGAAAAAGCCGCCGATCTGAT
>JBBTCX010000147.1:0-16607 GCA_038043045.1 Planctomycetota bacterium
ATGAGCAATTAGGAAAAAAGAGTAAGAACAATCAGCGTTTGCGAGATGGGAGAAAAGCGTCCTCTTCGTTTTCGCACAGCGGCTACGATACTTCGCGAAAGTCAATCTCGCTAGAATGGATTCGTCAACGGGACAACGTGAAAAGTAAAAATTGGTCGACGAAAAGGGCGATCAAAAATCGTCCACGTCGGACTCCATCGTGTCCTTCCAGTCACGAAGGTTTTCAAGGTACACGCTTGTACCTCGGGCCACGCACGTCAAAGGATCGTCCACTACTTTGACATCCAGACCCGTGGCCTGCGCCAGAATGGTGTCCAGACCGCGCAGCAACGCCCCGCCGCCCGCCAGGTGGATACCATTTCCCACCAAGTCCGCCGCCAATTCCGGTTCGGCAGATTCCAGGGTTCTCCGAACGGCTTCGACGATCTGCGAGACCGGTTCCATTAACGCCTCGCGTATTTCCAAGCTCGTCACGTTGCACTTTCGCGGCAGTCCGCCCACGAGGTCGCGCCCCCGAACCTCCATCGACATTTCTTGCACAAGCGGAGCAATGGAGCCGACCTTAATCTTGATATCTTCCGCACTCTGTTGACCGATCATCAAGTCGTATTTCCGGCGCATGAAGGCGATAATGGCTTGATCCATGTCGTCGCCGGCCACACGGATGCTCTGTGACACCGCAATATCTGCGAGCGACATGATCGCCACTTCGGTGGTGCCGCCGCCAATATCCACAATCATCGATGCGGTGGCTTCACCGATCGGTAACCCCGCACCGATACCCGCGGCCATGGGCTCTTCCACAAGGTATACGCGCCGCGCACCCGCACGCTCGGCTGAGTTATAAACCGCCCGTTTCTCCACGGCGGTAATTCCCGACGGGACCGCGATGACCACCCGTGGTTTCACAAATCGGCTTCGGCCATGCACTTTGCGGATGAAATAGCCCAACATGGCTTCGGTGATGTCGAAATCGGCGATGACGCCGTCCTTCAACGGTCGAATAGCGCTGATGGAACCAGGCGTCTTGCCGAGCATTTCCTTGGCGACTTGCCCGACGGCGTTTCCATTTCGAAGAACTTGATTGGTTCCTCGACGAACCGCCACCACCGATGGCTCGTTGAGTACAATTCCCTCACCCTTCACGCAAACGAGCGTGTTGCACGTGCCCAAGTCGATTCCCATATCGACGCTGAACAGACCTAGTAAAGAATCGAAAATCACGAATGGGCCCTCGCCCCTAAAAAAAAGCAGAGACGTCGCGCCAAACGCCCCTTGATTAGACTGGAGTAAACGGATTCCAGGTTCCAAACAACTGCTGGCTACGAACACCCAGGTACACGGTCGCCGCAACAACGGCAACCGTCGCCAACATCACGAGAATCGTATAGACATCATGCTCGGGCTGGGCCCCGACCGGACTATCACTCATGGCCTGTACCTCTGCAACATCGTATTGCCGCCATTCCACGCGACACGGAGTTCGATGACGGAAACTCCTTATCCACGCGAACCGGAGAAACGCAAAGCGTCCGTCGCCTCATCGCCGACCTTTGGCGCCATTGCGGATTGAATCAACCGACCCGCCGATCGATTGGGATCGACCATGCCGACTCTCAAGTCGCCGATATATTGTCCGCCGCGATACACTACAAAGACCATATCCTTGGTCACCCCGTCGGCGGAACCGACGCTGATCGTCAAAATATTTCCAGCGATTTCGATGATCTCGCCTCGGATCGGCGACGCCGCCACCGGGGTCAACGCGACCGCCTGTTTCATGGCCGCTCCGGTCGGTTCTTCCATGGCCAGCCCGGACGACATTCGCCGTGATTCGTTCGCTAGTTTTTCATTCTCTGATCGCAGAATGTGTATCTGCTGTTCATATTGTCGTTTCTGCTCTTGCAAGACGATGATCTGCGCGGTTTGCTCATTCACCCGATCATTCAAATCCACGTTTCGTCTTTGAAGATCGACGCTCTGAGTTTCCAACTCGTCGCGCTGCTTTTTGTATTCACTTCGGGCACTCTCCGCCACCTGCAATTGTGCGAGCAACCCGCGGCTCATGGCTTCGGCGCTGCTCTTTTCGGCGCCCACCTTGGCGAGCTCGGCCGTCAATTGACTCCCTTCCGTCTTGCTCGCCTGAAGTTGCTTTTCCAGTTCGGATATCCGCGCCGAGTGCGAATTGATCGAATCTTGGGCGCTCGCCAGTTCCGCCGCATTGGCCGCGATCAAATTTCGCAAATTTGTGTCGGCGATACGGGCGTGCTCCTCATACTTCTCCGCAACGTCTCGCCACTTGGTCGTCTGCGCGACGATGGAGACCGTCATCGATGTATACGCGATGCTGAACACGACCAACAGCACAACAAAAACCTTCGTTAATGTGGACAACGAGGTTCTCCCTTTGACCTAACCACGCAAAAACCCATTTGCAAAACCACCCAAACGCAGCAAACAACACCTACCAGGAAACCGCTTCCGGCGTTCCGCTGCCAAAACATTCTTGGGACGCTTCGTATATCGCAGGTTGGCGATCGACGCAACCCCATCCGATGGAAGCAGACCGCGAATCGGAACATCCATAGGTTCAGCCGCTCAAGTAGACCCTTACGGCGAAAGGTCCGCCGATCGTACGAACCGCGCCAGCGCCCAGTCAAAATGGTCGCCATAGGCGCTATCTTCCGTGGGAGACCCTTCTAGGACCAATGTCTTCGCGCCCGATATTGGGACACGAACAAACCGAGGTTTGCCAGCCGCGACGAGTGTCGGACTCGTGAAGACGATCTTTCCATCAACCTCCACGCTTGCGATCACGCTTCCCAATTCATCCGCTCCTTGGTTGACGCCTACAGTAGCCTCAAACCAATCGTAGCCGACCGGAACGTCGTAAACCAGTTTCGATGGAGCATGGGTACCCAACCCGCGCATGAAATACTCGCCGCCCAAGTAAATCATCCCGCCGCCGACGCTTCGATCTTTCGTCAAAGCGCCCCATCCTTGCTTCGCTTCCAAGGGATCCAACGACGTGAGATACATGGTGTTTTCCGGATCACGAGTTTCCGGCGATATCCAATAAGCAATTGCAAACGACCCAAATGACACCGCAACCAGGATGAAGGCGACATGGGTCAAGCGTCGAAGCCATTGGAACGGCCAATTCGCCCCAACCGAGGTTTCGGGATTCGCGGTTTCGGGGTTCATGGGATGCAAATTCGAATCCCTCTCCTCTGCCTCTCCAAACGTCGACGAATACGCACACCAAATCGTGACCCCTACATAAAGTAGCAGCAATGCAACCGCCAAATGCCTAGACATATCTCCCGCGGGCAACACGGCACTGATGTTGAGCAAGAGGATCATGTTGAGAAGAAAAAACACGCGTTCCTTCCAAGACCCTGTAACCGCCCAGAGGGGAAGAAACGCCAATGCCGGAAAAACGTACCTCTCGTGCATCTCCGTCGGAAATAAAAAGAACGTCAGGGCCAGCATTCCTGCCGCACCGAATCGGGAGATCAGTCCAGGCCTCAGCGAATACACCGACAAAACCAACGCCACGCATAACCCATACAACACCAGGCCCAAAGCACGCCAGCGAAACAGAAACAGCCACGATCCGTGATCTTGAAATTGTTCCGCGCCCTGTGCGATGATCCGCGCTATAAAGGGTGGGACGGTGGTATCCCCAATACTCGGAATTCCCAGCGCATACCAAAAGTTGTAAGCGTTCCGTGATAAATCCTGATAACGACCCACCGCGCCCAGGTAACCCCGTGAAATCACATCATCGAGCACCCCGGAAAGCGCGAAAGGCGCACAGACCACCCCGAATGAAACCACTCCTCCCACAAGAAACCACCCGAGTTTTCGCCACCCACCCAATCGATAGGTCTCCAAAAGGATCAACGGCAAAATGGAAATGCTCTGAAGCTTTTGAGCCAACGCCAGACCCGCCAACGCCCCGGAACTACAAGACTGCCTTCGATTCAGCAGCACCAAACTTGCCAACAACAAAGCGCTATGAATCGCGTCAACTTGGCCCCAATAGGCGGAATTGTAGAGGGTCAAAGGGTTCAGGTAATACAAAGCCGCGGCGGCAAGTGCTTTCCGCGGGCCGAAAATCCGCTTGCCTTCCACGAACAACAGAGCGACGACGGCCACATCCGCCAAACTCGCCGGGATGCGCACGAACATTCTCCAAACGAGTTCATGATGAAGCGTCGGATCCACCAACGAAGCCAAAGGAGCAATCGCCCAAAGAATCAGCAACATCAATGGGGGGTAATCGCAGGTTGTGGACGTTTCGAAGAAAGAATGAAATCCGTCCCGATAGAGATTTCTCGACCAAATCGCAAATAGGATCTGGTCCCATTTGTAGCCGACATTCGGGGTCAGAATGAGCCAAACCCGCATCCCCGTCGCCAGCAAGAATAGCACACCGGCAAGAATCCATACCACGGGAGTCTTGCAAGGTGCGGCGTTTCCATTGGGATTTGCTTCGCTCATAAATGATCTACACATCCTCAACCATGCGGGCGCAAAACCGTTTCGTCAACCGACGGGGCCGCAAGCGAGATGCTCCATTCTTTCAGGACCAAGGCAAATCGGCCAATGGTCGTTTCCAATCCGGAACCGTCGGTCGTTACACATCGCCTCGAACAAGGTATCATGCGGGCAACCATCGGAAAATGGCGGAATCCCTTTTGGCAAACATCCTTCAAGGGTGAGTTTTGAATCGTGCGAACGAAACGTGTCGAGCGGTTACTCCGGCTAATCCAGTCGCTTCAAGCAGGTCGACAACGAACCGTCGACGAAATCTCTAAAGCCGTGGGAGTATCGCGCCGCACGGTGTTCCGCGACCTCGAAATGCTTTCTCGCGCCGGAATCGTTTTTACGTTCGACCGCGACACCCAACGATACTCCGCCGGGGAATCCACCTTGCTTCCGCCCGTTTCTCTGACCCATTCCGAAGCGTTGGCTGTTCTCCTCGCCATGCGGTTTTCGTTTGTCCGGCAACTGATTCCCGATGCCGACGCGGCCGCATCCGCTGGGCTGAAAATTGAAAGCCTCATCCCCGCCACGCTCCGCGACCACTGCGGACGTTTGTTGAATCGCATGCGTATTTTTCCACAGCCCGCCTCCGATGCCGCCCCGATCGGCGATTCCCTTTTGCTGGTGCAACAGGCACTCGCCCGACAGGTCAAAATCAAAGTTCGATATGATTCCTACTATGATCGAAAGGTGTTGGACCTCATCCTTCACCCGTACCATCTCATCTATATCCATCGCGGTTGGTACCTCATTGCATTCAGCGAGTTGCACACCCAGGTTCGCACCTTCAAGGTCGAACGCCTTCTTCAGAGTCGATCTCTGGATGTCGGTTTCCGAATCCAACCGACCTTCAACATCGACCAATACTTCGGCAACGCCTGGCTCATGATTCGAGGCGACCGCCTCTTTCACGTCAAAATCCTTTTCTCCCCCAAAGTGGCCGCCAATGTCGATGAAATCGCGTGGCACAAAACCCAGCGATCCTCCTATCAAGACGACGGCTCTCTTCTTTTCGAGGTCGACGTCGAGGGCATCCAAGAGATCATCTGGTGGATCCTGGGCTACGGGGAACACGCCGTGGTCCTTGAACCTCTCGAACTGCGCGAAGCCATGATCCAACACGTCCGCCGCCTCGCCGAAACCTACTTGGACCGAGACCAAAACGGGAAATAGAGTCACCTTGCAGATTGCCCAGGGAGCTGGAGCGAGCCTTCATTCTTCAGCGAGTTGCTTCGACATAGTACGAGACCGAGGAAAAACACGACGGCGCCGACGATCAGAATTTGCCCGGGGAGATGATCGATCTGGTCGGTAGTCGGGATACCAAGATGCTGGTGCCAAGGCCAATACACTTCGGAAATGGAGAGTCCGTTGTGTAGAAAATGGGCCAACATCGGGGGAAAAATGGAACCGGATCGCCAACAGAGGTAACCCAGTACGATCCCAAGGGCGAAGGTCGGTGGAAATCGGAAAGCGACGAAATGAAACACCCCAAAAATAGCGGCGGCGGCGAGAATGGCGTACAGGGCGCGGGTGCGAGTGAGTAATCCGCCCAGTAGAACGCCGCGGAACAAGGATTCTTCGCAGATGGCCGGAATCAAAGCGAGGTAGAGAAGGCCAAGCCAAGGTGGAAGCGCTTCAATTCCTGTTTGAAATTTGGCGAGGGCTTCCAATACGGACGTTGGAAGAGGCAACAACGCCTGTTGGGTCACGGTAATGACATGGGCTGGCACCCAGGACGAAACGCCCAACAGAATGGCCGCCAGCCAACATCGGGCGGATGTGGTTTTCAACGACAATGCGTTTCCAAGGTTCACTTTCGCATAGTGCAACACCGCAAGTGGAATGAGCACAAAAAAGAACGGCATAGCCGCCGCGGTGGCGTGGAACAAACTGGAGACGTCATCGCCCGCGCGAGGCGTGAGCGAAGATTGAAAGAAAAACCAGGGTGGAAACAGAAGTGCGACCAGAAGAAGCGACATGGGGACCGTGGGGTAATCCTTGGGTTTCATCCATCGGCGCGAGAAAATCGCTCGCGGTGAACCGACATCGGTAAACAGAACGGTCTCTTGTCCGAAGAGGTTGGCGGCGACGGCCACCGCCGCAACCGCGTAGAGACTCGTCGATAATAAAACGATGGCAATGGTGGAAACGGGGACGATGGCGCCGACCAACACTTCACGGGCGAGAAGCACCATGTTGCCGACGGGCATGACGAGCATGGCGCCTTCCAGGCGAGTGGCCGGCAAGGCGGCGAGACCCCCGGGGATCAAGACCGCCAGAATCACGGGGGTTACGTAGTTCTGTGCTTCCTTAAACGTTCGCGCGAAACAACAAACCGCCATCATGATGGCGGACATGAGAACGGCGAACGGAATCAAAGCGCCGAGCACGAAGAGCATCTTGCCGATGGGAATACTTCCGCCGGAGCGTCCGAGAACCTGACCAAACCCGCCGAAGTAAATGGTGGCGCTGACGCTCGCCAAATTGAGCGCGGCGCCCAAGATCGCAATGGTCGTGACCACTAAAAACTTGCCCGCGATCAGATCAATGATCGGCACGGGACAGACCATCACGGATTCCAAGGTTCCACGTTCTCGTTCGCCCGCAGTCAGATCGATTGCGGGGTAGATCGCACCCGTGATCGTCATGAGCACCAGCACCAGTGGAAGAATCTGTCCAAGGATCGACGGGGGCGCGGCCAGATTGGTCAACCGAATCAAGAACGGTTCAACGAATACTCTCGATAATCCGACGGATTCCAAACGAATTCTGGCCGTGCTTTTGCCGACTCGTTCCAGCATCTGAGTCAAGCGACGGCTGGCGGCGGCGCTGCGGGCTTCTTCTTGGTCGGCGAAGATCATGACGTTGTTCTGGCGGTCGACCGAATTGGTCAGCACCTCATCCTCGAACAACAGGCCCACGTGCACCTGTCGTTGTTGAATGGCTTCTTCCAAGGCCTGCTGATTGTCCAGACGATGGACCTGCCAATCCATCAAGGACTCCGGGAGTTGAAAGAGGGATTCTCCACCCAATGGACGCTCGGATTCTAGCTGCGCAAGTTCCTTCGCATCGTATTCGACCAGGGACCGTAGTGAGGCTTCTTGGGATTCGCTGGTAACTCCGATCACCAACTTGGCGCGCTGCAACGATTCGGCTTGAAACGTCACCGCCTGGATCGAACCCACCATCAACAATGGGTATAGAACGATCGGCACGACGATCATGGCGATGAGCGTTCGGCGATCTCGAAGAACTTCGATGAGCTCCTTTCGATAGATGATTTGGATTCGCTGGGGAAAGGTCATAGGTCGACGGCTCCCGTGACGGACGGTTCGTCGGCATGAACCAGTCGAAGAAAAATGTTGCCCAGCCGTTGTTCGCCGGCGAGGGATTGAAGGCTCGTCAAATCACCTTCGGCCACGAGGCGACCGTCGTGCAACAGACCGATGCGATCACACAGCAATTCTGCTTCGTCGAGGTTGTGCGTGGATAGAATGATCGTTTTGCCGTTTTCACGTTCGCGGCGAATGAAAGAGAGAATCACGCGATTGCTCAGAACGTCGAGACCCAGTGTCGGTTCATCGAGGATGAGAATCGGCGGATCGGCCACCAGCGCACGAGCGATGCTGACCCGTTGCTTCTGTCCGGTCGATAACGCTCCGCAAGGGAGGTTGGCAAAACCATCGATGCCCAGCCATTCGATCAAATGGTCTGCTCGCTTCGAGGCGACGCGCCATTCCATGTCATGCAGTTGGGCAAAGTAAATGAGCAACTCTCGCGGATTTAGGCGTTGATACAACCCGGTGTTTGCGGTCAAGAAGCCGAGAAGTCGCTTCACCTGTTGTGGATGGTTGGCTACGTCAAAACCCGCCACCGTGGCCGAACCGCCGGTCGGCATCATCAAGCCGCTGAGAATGCGAAGCGTCGTGGTCTTGCCCGCGCCGTTGGGACCCAACAACCCGTAGATTTGACCTCGTTCCACGCGAAAGCTGAGACCATCCACGGCCCGCTTTTCCAAACCGTTGCTTCCCGGAAACACCTTGACCAACTTGTCGGCAACGATCATACCCATCTCAGGACATTGTAGCTCCATGAGAACGGACGGGTATCTCGCCGGTCGATTCTCGACAGTACAATCCTATGGTGAATTGTCGGATTGGGCAGGGGATCGCACGAGAACTTCAATTCTGACCCGGTCGCGAATCACGCCGGGAAGTTGAATCAGAAGGTTGCCGTGGTCGTCCAATACGGCCTTTTCAAAGAGTTTGTGGTTGACATAAACCCAAACCGATTGACTTCCAACGCCCTCCACGAGAAACGCCGGTGAATACCACGCCCGCTGCCGCCCGTCCAAGATGAACCGAAGCTGTCCGTGATCGAGAGCCAGCACGTGACAACCCGTGGCGGCATCGAAGCCATTCACCGTGGTTCGACCTTGCCAAGTGGAGAGCACTCCGCCGACCTCCAGTTGAGGCAACGAGGGGGAAACCAATGATTCGACACGGGAATGAGCTTCGTTTAACTCCAGACTTCCATCCCCAAGAAAAATTTGACCCGTCCACGTGCCGCGCCGCGCGGAACCCGTCGCTGGAACTCCCGCAAAGGACCTTTCTTTTCCGCCGGGTTCCTTCGAAATCATCCATCCTTGGTACGCCATCGCGGGGTCAGGAACATAGAGCATAAATGATTCCGGTTGCCCGAGCGAGGCCAATGCGAAGTACGAACCGGGCACGATTTTCCCGGCGCTTTCCGTCCCAGGCCAGGTACGCACGCTCTCTTCCGATTCTGTCGCGAGCGTCGCCGCCCACAGTGTTTGACGATTCGTCGTCTCAATATTGGACGGGCTTTCTATGCGAACATGAATCTGACCGGTGGAGTACAGGGTGTAGTCCCATCGATGCAGGAGCGGCCTCTCCTCAGATCGGGTTTCACGGTCTTTTCGACGCCACTCGCATTGAACCCTCACGCGCAAGGCGTTCATTTCCAAAACGCGCTGCGAAACCGACAGTCCGTCTTGACTATCCGGAAATTGCAAACCTGGTTGCTCTATCCGCAATTCATTCGGACCCAAGGTCGTGTCGGCGATGAGGTTTCGAGTGCGGGCGGAATCCCCGACAAGATTGTACCACTCCACAATTTGTCCGTTGCCAAACGTCAGCTCAAATTTCCCACCCGCACCGACGTGAATCCTCTCCCCCGCGCGACGGACATAAAGCTCTCCCTTTTGCTTGGACGAGTCTCCGAATAGGTCGGATCGGTTGCTGGTCAACATCATGTCGTCGATCAGCAGTTCGATCGGCTGCGTGGCCGCAGGCAAGGACAATTGGATTTCTCGAATGTCATCCAGTGGCACTCGCTCACCCAAATCGCCCAAGTCAAATCGCACAAGATTCCACCCGTCACGGAGCGGGAAGGTGGTATGAGTCGTCGAGTCTTGAGGGGGGGACCCGGCGGAGATGGTTAGTTCAGCCTCCCACTCCTCCGCGGCGCGGCGGTGCACCGGTTCCGCAAAACGAATATTCATCAGCAACAAGTCGTAAGCCCGCCAGTCGCGTTTCAGGTACCATTGTTTCGAATTTGCATTGCTCACCAGCAACGCATCTCCTGGCGAAGCCCCCACGAATCGAAGACATCGAGAACCGGTCGCTTGAAAACACTCTTTCGATTCGAAATCCATGTCGGCAGATGCCGACACGCGTTCCAATTCAAAAATCTCGCCATGCAAAGGGTCCTCGAAGTCCGCCAAGACCGCGAATCGACCCGACTGAAGGTCTGGATAATGAGCCATCAATCGATCGGACTGCGTGGGCAATTTTATTTCATGGGAATTCGTCGCCCGACACCCGATGAAACACATGGAAATGAACAGGCACGCAACAGTGCATCGAGGAAAATAAAGGATGAAGTCCGTGTTCATCCGCGCCAGCGTAACGCGCCAACACCCAAGGGCAATACAGGCGTCCTGACAAAGACGACTATTAGGGGACTGGTAAAGTTCAAAGCCACGTTTGAGTTATTCAGGCGTAACGTTAGGAGAAACCCGTACGCTATCGTGAAAACCTAAAGAAGCCCGTTTTCGGACCCCCTTCGACGCCCGGGCTAGACTTTACAGGTTTGATCCATCAGGCGCCTTGGTTTGAAACACCCGTAGGTGCTGCTAGGATTGGGTGGTGGCGCAAAGTCGTTGAGCATTTCGGCGCATGCGACTCGCGTCAAAGGAATCGGGGTGCACGGAAACCCGCCGGCCGCGACCGGCCTAGCGGAACCGTGCAAAAGCATCTGACGACGGAGGAAAACCCTCTATGGCCGATGCGAAAATCGTGGCCGTGGGACCCGGCGAATTGGGGTTGATTACGGAGATTTACAACCGCGTCTTCACTCCAAGGAAGGACGAGGAGTTCTTCCGTCGGCGATTCCAAGGTCGCCATAATGTCAGCATGTTGGTGGCGTTGCTGGATGAAACTCCGGCGGGGTTCAATATTGGTTTCGAACTCATGCCGTCCACGTATTTCAGTTGGATCTGCGGGGTGTTGCCGGATTATCGGCGGTTGGGCGTCGCCACGCAGTTGATGCATGCTCAACACGCCTTGGCGGTCGAGCATAGTTACACGTTGCTGCGATTTGAGTGCCAAAATCAACATCGCCCCATGCTTCACGCAGCGATCACTGAAGGGTACGACCTGGTTGGAATTCGCTGGGATACCACAACGGCCTGTAACGTCGTGATTTTCGAGAAGGAATTGCGCTAACAGGACGGACGACTTTGCAAGGACTAGGCTTGGAAGGGTCGATATCCAAGCTACTGTGGCTTCTTCAGAACCTATTGCTCTAAAATATCTTGCCGTCGAGCGGAACACCGCCTCCGACACAGCCTTGGTCCATTCCCTGCCCGAACTTTCAGAGGATTTGCAGCGGAGCGTCTTTGAGCTTCTCCTTCGGCGTGGACACCTTCCTAGTTTGGCGGCGGTTGTCGGTCGGTTCTCGCATCTGAGATTGTCCGTTCGGAACCAACTTTGCGATCGTGTGCGCGATCTGTTTGACGGCGTGAGTCAGGCGATCTCTTCTTCGACTCTCAATGACCGACTCGGTGCGATTGACTTGATTCAAACCGGTAACTGTTTCAATTTGGCCTACTTGCTCCCTCAGGCCTTGCGCCTCGCTTGTCCGCACACCCGTGAACATGCCGCGGGTGCCTTGCACCAATTAACGGCCCGCTTCTTGGAGGAAAAATGCCGCGGCGAACCGTCGGGGACAATTAGCCCATCCGCCTCGCACGGCGAATTATTGGCCGCCGCGCTTCAAGAGGCTGTTGCGGGTTGGGAATCCCATTTTCAATCCAAGGCGCTCGAAGCCGCCCTTTGGATGGATGACCGACTGGTTTCGGTCATCGTCGCCAAGCTCCGAGAGCCTCGCGCGCGTCTCGCCTCCATGGTCAGTGGACTCCTGCAAGTCTTCACCGACCGCCGAATGGCCGGATTCATGCTGCGGGCCTTGGCCATTCCCGAACTTCGCGCCTCCGCATCCCAAGGAATCGCACGAACGCATCATCGACCCAAGGCAGAGGCCATCGTCGAGGAAAGTTGGCTCTTGGTCGATCCGGAAATCGAGCGCGGGTTTCGAAGATTGCCGGATTGCCTTTGGATTCAAGAGAGCCCCCTTGATTTTCACAGCAACGATCCCGGTTTCATGGACAAGCTGGTCCACGTCATTTCTTTCCATGCCAAATCTCCGGACCAATTTGTCGAACGGGCGCGTGCCCTACTGCGCATGGGTGAGCCCCGGATCACCGAGGCTGTGGTGTGGAAACTTATCGAGGAGCCGAGTGAGGGGGCCTCGACCGAGCTTCTTCGTTCCGTCGCGGAGCGAAAGACCGACTCCATGGCAGTCATCGCGGCCCGCGAGTTGTGGCGGCGTCAGTGGCGATCGCTGGATGAGGCGGACCAAGGAGCGAGTTCTCGCGAGTCCGCTGCTCTGTCAGCCGGGCGGCCCGGTCCTGTTTTGCCCACGGATTCACGCTTCGAACAATATTGGAAACTCTTCGACGGTCCACATGCCCCGGCGCTCGCGGCTCTTGAGACGGAGCTGTTGCGGGACCCAGCCCACCTGGCAAATTGTCTTCGATCCAAGCTCGCCGACGATCAAGCCGCGGATCGCTTGCGAGCGTTGCGGATCATTAGGAAATTGGGCGTGGCTCGGAGGGTTGAGGAGCAAATCTATCAATCGGCCCATGACTCGGAACGCAACGTGAGGAGCCATGCAGTGTCACTCTTGCGAGAATTGCCCGGGGTGACGACCGAACGAATCCTTCGCAACGCGGTCAACGATCCGGATGATCGCGTTCAGTCCAACGCGATTGAAACCATGACGTCGTTGGGTTTACAAGATCGCACCACCCATGTCGTTTCCAAGCTCAACGCCCCGCATCATCGAACCCGGGCGACCGCCATCGCCTCTCTCTTGCGGCTCGAAGTCCGCCAGGCGGCAACATCGCTCGTGGAAATGCTGGACCATGCCTCGCCCGCTCATCGACTCAGCGCCCTTTGGGTCGTCGAGCATTTGCAGTTGCGTTCCATGCTGAAACGAATCGCGGCGCTGAGCGGCCAAGACCAGGATCCTCGGGTTCGAACGAGAGCCGCGCGTTTGCTGCGTCAATTGGAAAGCAGTCCGCCGCAAAACCACTCGACGTCGTCACGACCGCCAACAGGACTGCCCCTTCCGGCAGCCAAGGGAAATCGCCCATGATCTTCCTGGCGTCCACACCGGCGGAATTTTCGGAGAAGCTGCGTCAGTTGGGAGAACCGATTCGGCGCGATGGATCGTTTACCGGCGTGCTGCTCATTCTCTTGGGGGTCGCGGCCGTCGTCGTCTTCGCCAACTACATGGGCAAACTTCAAGAACTATTGCGGAAACCCATCGCTCCCAGCGACCCGGAGCGTTTATATTTCGGGCTGCTTAAACGATTGCCTCTGAATCGAACACAACGGAATGGATTGATCGGACTCGCCCGAGAACTTCGATTGGAACACCCCACGATCCTGCTCATCAGCGAATCGTTGTTCGACCGCTACCTCGAACAATGGCGACGGCATCAGCGTATATCCTTGCCTTCCGTTCGCCCGACCATGGACGACAACCAGTGGATCAACACCCGACAGATCTTGTTCCCGTCCAACTAGAAAATGTCACACTATGGCATTTTTTGCGGAGGATAAAAACCCGCCTTAATGGCTTCCGCGAAGAGGGCGTGCGCTCGCTCGTTGGGATGCGGATCATGGGCATTGACCACCAGCGCCCCAACATCCTGCCCTCGCAAGGTCGGCAAAAGATCCAACACCGGCACTTCGATCTCCTGGAAAACCGCCGCGACTTGTTGATGAATGTGTTCGGGGCGAAATCCTAGACCGCTGACTCTTAAAAATGGGAGGAGCACGACGCGAAACATGACATGGTTTCCTCGACAAAGCTCGGCGATGGAAACCAAATCACTCCGGTGCTGTCCCCAAAACGTCGGGTCGGCGAATCCACTGGCCAACCAATCCGAGTATTCTCCCGCACCGACACTCCACGGAACGTAAACCCGGTAATACAAATAATCCAACAAGAAAGAACCGCTGGTTCGAAGGAATGTGCTTCGTGGCGGCATTCGAAAGTTCTTGCCGTCACGGTCAGGAAGAAGGTACTCCATGTCATTGGGAAGGTAGCACAACACCACTTCATCCACGGCGTATTCATCGATGATCCTACGAGCAGCCCGAAGATGATCGCGCGTTCCCCATCCGCCCCAAGCCACGTTCATCACCTCGACTTGACCGTGCGTTTGTGCATCGAAATGCTTCTGAAGGAGATTCGTGAAACGCTGTTCGGGGTCGTCAACGCCCCAGCCATAGGTAAAGGAGTCCCCGACGAAGGCGATTCTGCGAACGCCTTTCGGCTTGGATGGCGTCCATTCCCGATCGCGGTGACCGAGCGAGTTGGTGACAGCGTATGCCACCTTCCATCGCTTGCAAGTCAGGGTGGCTCCGGTGCAATCCGTCGCCGTGCTGACGAAGCGCAAGTAGCTCTCTAATGCGACCCCAATACCCGCAAAAAAGCACAAACCAATGAGACTATTGCCCAAAATCAAATAGCGGCGCTTGCGACGATGTCGAGCTGGCGAGCGAAAAAAGTACCAGGTATGAACGAGCAACGAAGCCAAAACCACCCACCAAAGCAGGTAGTCCAGCGGGTAGCCATATTCACCTGTCTGCCACATGCGATTCCGTCCCAGAATTCATCACCGCCTTAACCACGGTTGATAACTCCTGGAGAATCATAGTTCATGTGGCCAACCGGGTCTTCCCAAGTTTTAGTTGTCGTCCAATTCCGAGGAGATCCAATCCCCGAAGCTGATGTCGTCTTGTTGATCAAGCTGTTCAGAGGCCAGTTGCACAATGTTGGTGGCCAAAACTCGAAAATCGCCACCACAACTCGTTGCGAACAAGCTGCCGACGATAAATGTCCGCAACAAATATTTCCCAGCCATGGTCCAGTTTTTTTTCATAAGTAGCAACATCCTTGTAAATCACCAGGGAATCCAAACCTCAACACCCAATGAATTATCGGGCATTGGCAGGAGCGATAATTAGTGATCGGAAGTGGTTTTTATTCCAGCTTCACGCCCAGTGCTACGATGAGGGTAAAGCGATTATTGGACGAAAGGGTATCGAATTCAGCCGGTTATCGGACTACTTCATGGACCGATAAAAGCGTGAAAATTTACAGTGCCACTATATGGCACTTGTTGGATGGGAATCCAGTCGAACCGCTATTCGTATCTCAAGGACTGGATAGGGTCGAGACCAGCGGCGCGGATCGCGGGGTACAGTCCGCTCACGATGCCGACGACAAGAGCCATCAAGAGGGAGATCACGATGATCGACGGCGGCGTGTAGGTCTCGATGACCTCGGTGACTTCGCCGAGAAGATTCGCCACCGCCCAGCCCCAGAGTACGCCGAGCGCACCACCAAAAAGGCTAATCACGCTGGCCTCCGTGAGAAACTGTTTCATGATATCCATCCGGCGAGCGCCGACGGCCATCCTCACGCCGATTTCGCGGGTGCGCTCAGTCACCGAGACGAGCATGATGTTCATGATGCCGATGGCGCCGACGGCGACAGAGATTCCGGCGATGCTGTAGAGCACGACCGCGAAAATAACGGCGACTTGGGAAAACTCTTGCTTGATTCGCTCCTGGGTGAAGATGGTGAAGTCATCTTCGTCCCCGGCTTTGATTCGATGAGAAGCACGCAGGGTCTTCTTGCTTCGGTCAATGCAGACGGGAAGTCGACCGGAATCTACGCATTGCACGACGATGAGCGAAAGGTATTTGCTTCCGAACATGCGATCCATCGCCGTGGAAAGCGGGATAATGACCTGATTGTCCACTTCAACAAACCCAAGAGTGCCTTTTTCCTCCATGACGCCGATGACGATGAAGCTCTTTTGATTGATCTTGACGGTTTTGCCCACACCGGGGAGCGCTCCGAAAAGCTCACGAGCGATCCGGTGTCCAAGGACGCAGATCATGGTCCCGCCTTGACTGTCTTCGTCGGTGATGAATCGACCTTCGGCTACGTGATACGAGTTCATGGAACTGTAGGCTTCGGATGTTCCAAGAATCGACCCGGGAACGCTCTTCTCGAAGTATTTGATTTGTCCGCCGCTTGTGTATTGTGGCGCGGTGGCAATGATCACGTCGGAATTTTCGTGACCGATGAGTTGGGCGTCTTCGGGGGTGAGCGTGCTTTTTTGAATTCCGCGATGCGAGCGGCGTTCGGAACCGTTGAACACCATGACGGTATCGGCGCCGAGAGACTCGAATCGATCCAAGATGTCGCGTTGAGCGCCTTGCAAAATGGATACCGCCGCGACGACGGCCCCAACCCCGATGATCACGCCCAAGGTCGCGAGGATCGAGCGGACGAGGTTCTGTCGCAGGCTTCGAATCGCGGTGAGAAACAAGCGGATATGAAACATCTCAGGCCTCCGACTCCGTCGTGCGATCCGCGAGAAC
>JBBTCX010000148.1:0-9061 GCA_038043045.1 Planctomycetota bacterium
TCGCACCCGTCCTCCCAACCCTCGTTTCAGGCTGAGTCAGACGGTAAACAGATACGTTTCAGGGCCTGGGAAAAAGCGCCCTTTCGACGCTGGAAACGTACCGTCGAAATTATCGCGCGCCCGACAGTTTCATATTCCTCGACCTTTGTAGTTTCCGGCAAGGGCAGGTGGTGGAGTCACCGATAAGGATGAAGTGATTCGAAGAGAGAGAACGAGTACTAAGAATCTGATTTCGAGCGCTCCTTGCGAAGGGGAGGTCCCCCACCTTGGCCGTCGGCCAAGATGGGGCACCCACGCGAGTTCATCATCATGAGCACCACAACCGTCGATCAACATCGCGTTCGGATGTTTCAGTGCTTGGAGTCCGGGCAAGGATACCCCTTTCTTGCCATGGCCGAGGCGTATTTGGATGTCGTTCCCGAAGATGAAGAGGTGCGTCTGTTCACCGTGCGCGAGTATCTCAAACTCGGTCTGGTCACGCCCGCGAAGGAGTGGGTTGCATCGAGGAGGGCGGTGTCCGAGCTTTCCTCGGAATTCGAGGCGATTGAAATCCAACTATCGACCGCCGCCGACGGAATGATTTCTTGGTCGCGGAATACGAAGCGGTTTCAAAAAAACTTGGCCGCTCTTTCCGCTCGAGGGGTGGAGACGGATATTCTTCAAAAGGCGTGGGCGAGCGGGTATCGACGGTTTCAATGTTCCCGCGATGCCCACGGGGTGTACCAAATTCGTATGCGGGATGAAGACGCGCGATGGCGATGGATTCCGGGGCTTAGCCAGCATGATTCCATTGACCAATCCAGGGCGATGCCGGAAGGTGTCGGCGAGCTGATGCCGGGACCGTATTTGTTCGAAGGTCTTGATCTCGGTGGATACTTCGAACGAGTTTATCGCGCGACTCAAAACACGTTTCTAGGGTACAGTTGTGCGCTCTTCGTTGTGGAACCGGATCCGACGTTGTTGGCCGTCGTGCTTCATCTTCGTGATTGGGAGGAGATATGTTCCGATCCGCGTGTGTATTGGTTCCTTGGGTGTGAGGCGACGACTCGACTTCGAGAAGCGTTTGATTCGGACCTTGACCTTCCATTTCCCAGGCAGGCGTTTCAGCTCAGTTCGTTTCGGGCGGGTTGTCAACCCACCAGCGTGGAGACAATTCAAGCTTCCGCGAATCGACGTGAGCAAGACATTCGTCAATCGCACCGGGATCTGGAAGCTCGGTATGCGAATCGAAACACGACCTGGTGGGCAAAGCGGTTTGATGAGGCATTGTCGGGTAAGGGAGAGTCGCTTCGCATTCTTGCATCCGTGAGCGTTCACACGACGTTTCTTCAGCACTCGATGCGTGATGCGATTCGGGCGTTGGAATCGCTCGGTCACCGTTGCGTCTTGCTCATGGAAAAATCGAACCACCACGTCATCGGACCGTTGAATTATCATCGGGTGATTCGAGAGTTCGACCCCGATATTTTTTTCGCGCTCGATCATTTCCGGTCGGAATTCGGGTTGCTGGTGCCAAGCAACCTTCCGGTGTTGACCTGGGATCAGGACCAACTTCCGCACGTGTTCACACCCAAGAATCTGTCCGGTGTCGCCAAGCACGACTTCGTGGCCGGTTGTTGCAAGGGGTTGTGGGTTTTGATGGGCAAGGATCCGCGGCAGTGCTTTCATGCTCGCGTACCGACGTGCCCGGAGCAGTTCGGCGGGCCCGAATTGACCGATGAGGAACGCCTGCGTTACGGATGCGACGTTTCATTTGTCAGCCACGCATCGCAAACCCCGCGTGTGTTTCACGATCAAGAACGAGCCGGATGGGCTGATCCGAATCTGCGACGGTTGATCGACACGCTGTTTGAGTTGCTGCCGACCGCGTTGGAGAAACACAAGGTCGCCGGCGGTTGGCTTTGCGAGGAATTAATCGACGAAGCCTGTCGGCGTTGTGGTATGGTCATTCACGATGGCCAAGTGCGGAACCGTTTGCGGGGTTGGTATCTGTGGCGATTGGGAGATCGAATTTTTCGGCACGAATCCTTGGAATGGGTGGCGAAGTGGGCGCGGCAAACGGGGAGGCGTTTTCGGATTTACGGGAGCGGATGGGAAACACACCCAACTTTGGCGGAGTTTGCGGCTGGTCCGGCGGAAAATGGGCGAGAATTGCTTTGCGTATATCGAGCATCGCGGATCAATCTCCAGCTCATGCCCGCCGGATTTATCCACCAGCGTGCACTCGACGGATTGGCCGCCGGAGGATTTTTCATGTCGCGACTTGTGCCGGGTGACACGCGAGGGCACTCAATTCGGAACCTTACTAAACGCATTCGGGAGCTGGGATTACAATCGACCGGGAAACTGTTGAGTTGTGATGATGTTTCCCTTCACGCGGGTCTTGGAGATGTTTACGGCGACTCGCTGGAGGGGATTCGAGCGCGTGCGCGGCGATCCACGGGTGAAACGGATCGGATCGACCTATTTCGCGATATCCATGTCGCCGCCGAATTGGAGCACCCCGACGAAGTGTTTTCAGATTTCGACTGGGTTGTTTTTGATTCGTACGAGGAATTCTCGACCAAGGCCGACCGATTTCTGGCTGACGATCAAGCTCGCGCCGGTATCACCAACCGAATGCGCCAAGTCGTGTTGGACCGGTTCAGCTATAAACCGACGATGAATCAGTTTCTACAGGCCATGGCGAGCTATTTGAAAGAGGTTGAATCATGAAAACCGCAGTGATCGAACCCACGCTACTATTGACAACGGATTCGAAAGAGTTGCATTGCTTTTTGGGCGACTCGCCGGTCGAACTCATGGCTACGGAACCTGACATCAAGTTAACTGTTCAATGCGCGAATTCCGAGATCATCATTCAACCTCAAAAACCCTTGCCTCGCCGCTGCACAATTCGACCGATGGCGCTTTATGAAAACGCGCGTGGATACTTCGACGTTACGACGGCCATGGGTCGAATGGGTTTTTCCCGCGGGTCCGAGTCGCCGCAATCGTATCACCCGTTCAGTCACGATCGCAATCGCAAGCTACGAAAGCTTTATCTTTGCGTGGAGTCGATGCCGGAGGATGATCATCCGGCGTCTCGATCACGGTGGCGCAACACGCTACCGATTGCGGCGGAGTTGTGGAAGGCGTGCGAACTCGCTTGGAATCCGCCAACGCAGCGAGAGATTGACTGGTTGCTGACGTTTGCAGAATGGCCCGTCCCGATCGAGGCTTGCGTGCTCTATGGGTTGACTCGGCGTTATCAAAACGTCGGGAAGTGTTTCGTCGAAATTGGTTCGTATCGAGGGTCATCGCTTATGGTTCTGGCGATGGCATTGAACGCGGGTGGCACGGATTTGCCGATTTTTTCGGTGGACCCACATGTTGAACACCCTTTCAATCGGGATCATGCGCTGTTGGCATTGCGGCAAATCGGAGAAGCGTCTCGATTGATCCAAATGCCATTGCCTTCTGACAAAGCAGCTTCATTGATCGCCGCGGAAAGTGCCGGATTAGTTTTTATCGATGGCGACCATTCCTATGAACAGGCCAAGTCCGACATCCTTCACTACGATCGTTTGTTGTCGCCGGGTGGATGCCTTGTCTTACACGATTACGGTTTCGGCGCGCACAACAATCAACCCGATCCACATCCGGGCGTGCGAAGAGCCGTCGACGAAATCCTGTTTGATTCTTCCGCCTACAAACCGATCTTGTCCGCGCACACCATGATCGCTTTTGCGAAAAAGTGACGTGTCTATTTCGCGGAGTGTCTTACGTGGCCAGTTGAAGCGGACGAATAGCAACCGGTTTCGAAGTAGGCGTCACCGTCACCAACACATTCTTGAACGCCGGCGTGCGCGAATCCGGATCTGCGGTTCGCGGAACCAGCACGTTGGCCTCGGGATAATACATGGCCGCGTTTCCGGGACGAATATCGAATTCTCGAACGAGAATTCCTTTGATTTCTCCCGTTTCACTCCGCACCGTCACCCGCTGATCCAGTGCCAACTCCAGGCGCTCGATGTCCAAGCGGCTCATCAGAATCACGTCGCGACGTTCCTGATGCCTGTAAATGTCTTCCTCTTCATACACGACCGTGTTGAACTGTCCTTCGCTGCGAATGGTCATCAGCCGCAACTGTCCATCCGCATTCGCCATCTCAGGAATCGGGACCACGTGTAGTTTCGCTTTGCCGTTTTTCGTTGGAAATTGTAGTTCGTGGATCGATCGTCCACCGACGTAAAACTCTCGACCCGTTTCATCGATCTTGGCGATTTCTTCATACCCCGGCACGACTGCCCCGATGATTTGGCGGATTTCACGGTGTTGTTGTAGCGCCGCCCAATCAATCGGTCCACCGTTTCCCAACACACCCTCCGCGATGGCGGCGATGGTTTCCACTTCGCTTCGAGGTCCCGCGTGCCGCTGCTGACCGCCTTCGCTCATTCGAACAAAGCTGAACATTGATTCCTGCGTGGTTGGTTGATGCTCCTCATCCCGGGCCAACATCGGGAGAATCAGTGTTTCTTTGGCCCGGCCCCAGGCATGCCCCGTGTTCAACGTCGTGCTGAAATATACCAGCGAATCGAGCCGCTCGAACGCCGCCGCCGTCCACTTCGAATCCGGTGTTGCCCCAAAAAGATTTCCGCCGAGACACCATCCGGTATGGAGTTTCCTATCGTGCATGGCCTCCAAGCATGACAGCGTGTCCATTCCCTTGTGTTGCGGCAGCTTCACGTCAAAGTGCTTCTCCAGCCGATCGAAGATCGCCCGCTTCAATTTCGGCGTGACCCCCACGGAACCCACACCCTGCACATTGCTATGTCCCCGAATTGGCAAAACCCCGGCCCCCTGCTTCCCGACCATCCCGCGCATCAAGCCCAGGTTAGCAATCGCGCGAACATTTCCGACTCCGTGCAGATGATGCGTCACGCCCATCGTCCAAGCGAAGATGGTGCGCGAACTCTCCGCATATACCTTCGCCACTTCGTCGATCGTCCGTTGCCCAACGCCCGATGCTTCGACAAGCTCCGACCAATCCAACTCACGCAGCGAATCGCGAAACGCCTCGCCGCCTTCCGTACAAAATTTCAAGAACCCTTCGTCGACCGCACCCCACTCGTCGATCCGCTTGGCCACTCCATGCAAAAAAGCGATGTCTCCGCCGATGTGCGGCTGCACGTAGATCGATGCGATCTCTGATCCGAACAGCAAACTCCGTAAATCGGACGGCACGGCGAATCGCACCAAACCCGTTTCTTTCAGAGGATTCACCACTACGACCTCGCCGCCGCGCCGGCGCAGGTTCACCAGTTGCCGCATCAAACGCGGATGATTCGATGCCGGGTTTCCTCCGATCAAAATGAAAAGATCGCAATGCTCGATGTCTTCGAGCACGACCGTGCCCGTTCCAATTCCAATCGCACTTCCAAGACCAACTCCGCTGGCTTGATGACAATAGAAGCTGCAATTGTTGACGTGATTCGTCCCGTACAACCTAGCAAAGAGCTGCATCAAGAATCCGGCTTCGTTGGATGAGCGGCCGCTGCTATAAAAAAACGCCTCTTCAGGTCGAGTCTGCTTCAACCAACCCACGCATCGCCCAATGGCCTCCTTCCATGAAATCACTTTGTAATGCGAATCCCCCGCCCCCGCATAGACTGGATTCACCAGCCGACCCATGTGTTCCAAATCGCGAGGCGTGCAACGCCGCAATCGAGCGAAATCAAACGTTTCGAAGAATTCCGGCCCGATTCGACCCTGCATGTCTGCGGACATAGCCTGCATCGACTTTTTGCAAATCTCCGGGAACCGCCCCGACTCGTCTACCATCCCGCCGCTCTGTCCGCCCATTCCCAGCGCGCATGTCTTGCAAGCGTTTTTCGTTCCGAGTGCCTTCAGGAATCGGACAATTCCCCCTGATTTTCGCGCCGTCTTCAGGGCATACCACACCGCCGGCCAGCCGCCGCCTGATCGCAACTTTCGCATTTGAAATCTCCAGCCCTTGGGAACGTCGTACATGGTATCCGCCGGAAGAACGAAGGGGATGATGTGGGAGTTATCGCAATTCGACGGGCACGTTGTCTCGTCGGTCCATCGCCGGCGTGGTCGTCTTCTTTGGGGTTGAAGCGAGCGGACCGGTGGACGATGGCTGAGGGTCCACCAACGGTGCAACCTTATTTCGCAAGAGTCGTTCGGCTTCCTTGGTTTTGGCGGATCGGGAGTAGAACAGCCAGAGAAGCCACAATGCCGCAGCGGAGACGACAAAGATCACAAGGTAGTGCTTAATCTCTGTGACGTGTCGTTTCAATTGGTCGTAGCTATCTCCGAAGACATAACCAAGAATGACAAACAACGGGACGGAAATCAAGGCTGCGAGCCCGTTGGCAACCAGGAATTTCCACAATTTCATTTTGACCGCTCCGGCGGTGAGGAACACGACCGCACGCATCCCTGGAAGAAAGCGACCCACGAAGACGGTTTTTAATTGGTGGCGATGAAACTGTTGCTTTAAAGCCTCGATGCGTTCCGGTGAGGTGAGTCGTCGCGTGAGTTTGTGTTCGAGTAAATTGGATGCCCAACGGTGACCGAGGAAAAAAATAAAGAGATCACCGGAAAGGACGGCGAACATGGCCCAGGGGATCATCAACCACAAATCGGCATTTCCCCAGGAACAAGCGAGCCCACCGCCGAGGAGCGCAATGTCTTCCGGGATCGGAACGCCGACGGAAGCGATCCAGATCGCAATCAAGACGGCTGCATAAGGGCCGACATGCTCAGGAATGAACCCTAATATGTCCACATTTCTCTCAATCTTCGGGAGAGGCAAGGTGGTTGGGAATTCGTGGATTCCTTAAAGAGAGCTACTTTTTCGTCCACTGATCCAGCCAACCGATCACCGTTTCATGCCACAGAATGCTGTTCAACGGTTTCAGCACCCAATGATTCTCATCGGGGAAATAGAGCAGCTTACTTGGGATACCTTTTCGTTGCAGGGCGGTAAACGTGCCCAGACCTTGGGTTTCGACTACGCGAAAATCCTTGGCCCCGTGGATGACCAACATCGGCGTTTTCCAGTTCTTAACGTAGTTCACCGGATTGTGCTTCTGGTATTCCTCCGGATTCTCCCAGGGCGTGCCATGGTGATCCCATTCCGGGAACCAAAGCTCTTCGGTGTCGAAGTAGCCCATGTGTTCGTCGAGCGTACCGTCGTGATTCACGAGACAGCGGAATCGGTCAGGCCAATTCCCGGCGATCCAGTTGATCATGTACCCGCCGTAGGACGCTCCCAATGCCCCGACACGATCGCCGTCCATCCAGGGGTATTTTTTTAACGTGGCTTCGAGCCCTTTCATCAAATCTTCGAGGGGTTTGCCGCCCCAATCGCCTCGGATCGAATCCGTAAAGGCTTGGCCATAACCGGTTGAACCGTGGAAGTCGACCATAATGGCTGCGTACCCGGCACCGGCGTATGCTTGCGGATTCCAACGGTAATGGAAGTCGTTTCCGAATGAACCTTGTGGACCGCCATGAATGAGAAAGGCGACGGGGTATTTTTTGGAAGCGTCAAAGTCGACTGGTTTCACGATGTAGGCGTAGACGGTTTCTTTGTTCCAGCCCTCGAAGGAAAACTGCTCCGGTTCACCCAAGCGCGCGGCGGCCAATTTTTCCGCATTGATTTTGGTAATCGGCATAGAGTCGGACCCGTCAGGTTTGACGGAATACAATTCCACCGGAGATTGCAAGTGGTGCATGGAATAGACGATGCGATCGCCAGCTTGCGCTGCCCAATCGATCGCCCCGTCTTGGACGACCATTCGAGTTTTTCCATTGCCCACATCGATTGCGAAAAGGGAATGTTGCCCGAGGTGATCGGCGCCGGCGTAGAGGCTCTTGCTATCCGATGACCATTGGATGAATCCGGGCGAGCGATCCCAATCATCGGTCAATGACTTTGCTGGTCCGGCGGGCCATGGCATGAGCATGATGCGGAAGCGATCGGCTTCGTAGCCCAAGTGCTTCATGGCCAGATAGGCGAGCGTTCTTCCATCTGGCGAAAATACCGGCATCGTATCGACGGCTTTGTTGGCCTCGGTCAAGCATTTTGGTTTGTCTGATCCGTCGGCGGGAGCAACGTAGAGGTCCAAATCGGTGGACCATGCCTCTTCTCTGCCCACGTTGCGGGCGGTAAAGACCACCGATTTGCCATCAGGAGCAAACGCTATCTCTTCCGCACCGCCGAAAGGTTTGGAGGGGCTATCGGCGTCCATGTTCTTCATGATATCGATGGCTTTTCCGCCGGCGGTCGGCATGACAAATACGTGCGAATGACGACCGTCTTTCCACGAATCCCAGTGGCGGAAAAAAAGTTTTTCATATATGCGGCCGGACGCCTTCTTCGATCCGATCTCGTCGGCGCGTTTTTTCGTTTCCTCGGGGGTCGCGTCGGGGAATACTTCCATGGCGAAGGCGATCTTGCTGCCATCTGGTGACACGATGAGCGATCCGACATCCAAAGTTTCCTTCGTGAACTGCTCGGCTTCCCCGCCGTCCACGGGGATGCGCCAAACCTGAGATGACTCAGATCTCGTCGACAGAAACCAAATCGTCTTTCCATCCGGTGACCATCGTGGTTCGTTGTCGTTGCCAGAGCTTGTGGTGAGACGGCGAAGGCCCGTGCCATCCGAATGGACCAGCCACAAATCGGTCCGACCCTTGTTGGCCTCTAAATCCGAGACGCGGACCACGAAGACGATTTTTTTTCCGTCGGGCGAAACACGTGGATCGCTGATTCGATCCATGGCCAACATGTCGTGGATCGAAAACGGGTGCGTTTTGGTTTCCGCCGCCTGGACTGGGCCGCTCTCGAACATGATCCCTCCCAACAACCAACACCACATCAACCGACGAACCATCCCTACCACTCCCTCATTCATAGACCGAATACCATCCTCGGCAATCGCGGTGATTGATCCGTCAAAACAGGACGAGATGGACCCACACCGCAGCAGCCCGAAGGTTGGGCATGGTGGGAACCGGAAGTTTCAGAATCCCGGACCAACCTCCCTCC
>JBBTCX010000149.1:0-4300 GCA_038043045.1 Planctomycetota bacterium
CCGCTTTTTTGTTGCCCTATCCGCGCTCATGACAAAAATCGGTCAGTTTGAGTTATCACTACGGATTCTCATCGGAGATCGGGGCAGGTCCATTTGACCGCCGCGCGCTTGGGGAACTGCTTCCGGACCAACCTGAACCGAAGTCAACGGTCGCCGGAGGCGGAGTTGCATTGACTGCTGCTCTTACCGGTTTGGTCGCCGGCACGGTCACCATCACCGATTCACTGACGTATACGGCCGCACCCGATTTGAGGGGCATTGGCAAGGTCTTGATCCGTGGAGAGGAAAACGAGCGTCCCGTTGTCCGGCTTTCCCCGAACCCATGGGTGTTCGAAGGAGGTGGGAAAGACTCCGTCCTGACACTCGAAGGTCTTTGGATGAGCGGCGTCGATGTCGTACTCAAGGGCGAGTTCGCGGAGGTGCAATTGTATTGTTGCACGTTTGATCCGGGGGAAGACTTGGACGCCTCCGGTTCGGTGCCTCTTTCCGTGGACAATCGTCCTTTGGCACCCACCACGCTGTGGATTGAGGGAAGCATCGCCAAGCTGACGTTACGCCGCTCGATTTGTGGCCCGATTCGCGCACTCGTTAAGGGAACGGTCACGGGAACGGTCGTTGCGATGGTCCTAGAGGACAGCATTGTGCAAGCAGTGCGCACCTCGACATCAGGTTCTTTTCCTGAAGCGATCACCGCTGCGGAGGCGGAACTGTCTTTGACACGAAGTACGATTCTCGGGCGCGTGGCGACTCGCCGCATTTCCGCCAGCGAATCGATTCTCTGTGGCCTTGCTAATGCGGCCCATGCCCAATCCGGATGCGTGCGCTTCTGCGCATATGTCGATGGAAGCCGATTGCACCAGCCGTATGAGAGCGTGGGGATTCGTGAAAGAGCCGCGATTTTTCGCAGCCGCCGCTTCGGCGATCCTGACTATGCCCAATTGTCGCCCTTGGCCGACCGCGAGATCATCTCCGGCGAGCCGGGCGCTGGAATCCTCGCCGGGGCTCAGGACGGTTCCGAAATCGGCGCGTTCGCCCGAGAGAAAAACCCGATCAAAGAGCGCGGACTCAGGACTAAATTGAACGAGTTTATGCCCGTCGGCTTAACGCCCGTTCTCATCTACGTAACGTAAGGAGGTAGGAACAAGTGACTGCGGATCGAGCCAGAATCTCGTTTGACCCGAGCCGAAAGTACCGCGAAGTGGTGGCCCAGCAGGGACGAGTCACCTTGGAGGCGGACGGCAACGAAGCCGAGCGGATCTCCACGGAGGAGGTGCGGCATCATGCGCTGGATTTTGTCGGCCCCTGTGGGACCCCCGACGATGGCTACAAGGTCGAGATCATCAATCCCGGCGGTACCAATCTCAAAATCGGCAAGGGAACCATGTACGTCGGCGGGCTGCGACTGTACTTGGCTGAGGATGAATCCATCAATTTCGATGACCAGAGGGACTGGCTTGACAAAACAGTCGATCCGCTTTGGCTGAAGCGGCCGCTCCCCACTCAGTCCTTCCCTGCTCACGTCGTGCTTTTGGCCCGCGAACAAGAGATCACTGCCGTGGAAGACCCCGCCCTGCGCGAGGTTGCTCTCGGTGGTCCCGACACCGCCGCGCGAACGCGCATCTTGCAGCGTATTGTCTTGGCCAAGACCACCGGTACTAGGTGCGCCGACGCGGCGAAAGATATCGGTGACTTCTGGTCGGGTTACGGGCTGGTGCTGAATCCCCTAACGGCCGAACTCAAGTCGCGCTCCCGCCTGAAAGTAACGCTTGTCACTACGAACGCGCCGAGTTCGGTGTGCGATCCGCCGGCACAATCGGGCTACCTCGGTGCGGACAACCAAATGATCCGTGTTCAAATCACGGAATACAAAGCAGATGGAACCGGCAAACTCATTTGGGGTTACAACAACGCGTCGACTCTTTATCAGGCCAAAGTTACGAGCAACAAGACTTTGGAACTGAGCTCAACGCCCATCAGTCCCGAGCACACGCCTCGCGTGGGCCAGACCGTTCAAGTTTTGCTGGGGGCCGCCTTCCTTGGCGATGGAGCCTATGCCGCCGCTCTTAACGGGCACGTGACGACGTTGAGCGCTAACTTCGACGCGGAAACGAAGCAAGTGACGTTGGTCAATGCCCTGCCTGCGGAATATCCCACGAATGCGATCGTTTTTCTACGACTTTGGGAAAAATTGTTGGACTTCACTCTCGGTACGCCCGTAAACCTGACCAAACGTACGGATACCGATCCGCAAAACACGAGCGGAAGCGGTCTTCAAGTCACCATCACGGGGGACGGCAGTGGTTCCCTCCACGTCGGCGACTATTGGTGCATTGCGGCTCGCCCGACCACCCCGAACGCCGTCTACCCAGAGCGCTTCCTTGTGGCGGCGCAACCTCCCGATGGCCCGCGACAATGGACCTGCTCACTGGCTGTGGTGGGAGGAACAGTTGCAGGCAAATGGCAACATCATGCCGACTGTCGTCTCCCCTTCGACAATCTGCCGGAGCTGACCAAGCGGCCACAAGGCGACGATTGTTGTTGCGTGACTCTCAAGCCGTCGCAAGCTAGAGAACTTCAGGGCATTCTCGACAACTTGCTGCAAGCAGAAGGTCGTCTTATCAAAGTTGTGGTCAAGCTTGAACCCGGTGAATATGTTTTGCCGAGACCCCTACGGATCGACCGGCGGCACGTCGGACTCGTAATCGAGAGCTGCACCGGTCATGGCACTATTCTGTCCGCCGGAAGAAACGGCACGGCCTCGACGGAGTTCGGCTCCGGCATGATTTGGCTGCTCGGTGCCACAAATGTGACTCTGCGCGGACTGACTTTCATGATTCCCCAATCTCCTGTCCAACAAGATGACGAGTTCATTCGTAGCGTCAGCGCGCATTCGATCGGCCTACACCTCGTCAACGTTTCAAACGTCATGATTGAGGATTGCGAATTCCTTTTCCAGGCACCGGGAATCGACGACAGTGGCGGCAAGGTGACTTTTGGTGCGGCTGTTCTCGGCCGGGACACTGTGCAGAGTTTGAGGATCAGCGGGTGCAGATTCGCCAGCGCATTGGGCGTCAATCTGCTCCTCTCCGGCTTGCAGATTGTTCCACGGCAGGTCTCAGAGGAGAATTCGACGGCTATTCCGGTAGTGGATGACCTTATCATCGAGAGTTGTCGGTTCGACTTCGTTACCTTCGGCGCGATGATCGTCGCGGATGCCAAAGGAATCGCGGCCAGACACAACCGAGCTCGCGGTTGTTACGGCTCGGTCTTGCTGTTGTCGGTGCCGACCGGTTTCGATATCTCGCAGATCGTAAAAACAGAGGCTGGTTCTCAAAACGATCCAGGTTTCAATCAAACGAGAAGATTCTTGGACGAGGTGCAGAGCGACCAAGTACTACTCCGAACTCTGGCAATCGGAACGGCCATTCGAGTACCGAAAGACGAGCTGGGACCGGCGCGACCTATTCCGATAGGGACGATTGAGGATGTAATGACGATTAGGGAAGCGGCAAATGTGTCGCGACCCTTGGCCACCGGAGCAATCGCCTTGCCCTCGTCGGCCTTCATCTCCCAAGCCGTCAGTGTCACCGTTTTCGCGGCCGCCAAACCCCCGCAACCTTCGCTCGCCCTTGACCTGTCGGGCAATGAGTTCGACTGCCGTGCGTTACTCAATAAGAGGCAGGAGTCCGGTCCGGCGGTTTTTGTATGGGATCTGAACGAGCAGCCTTCCAGCAGGGCCAACGTCCACGGCAATACGGTTTGGAGCCGGTCCTCGAGATTTCCGACCCTGATGATGCTTATGGTCGAAAGCTTCAATATTACCGGCAACGTTCTGATCAATGACCTGCCGGAGCCCGGAAATGATGAAACGCCCGGGAACTCGCGTTTCGCGCTTCTGGTCGTCCCGGGCGGACGCTCCAGTCGATCTCGGGTTCCCATCAAGCTCTTTACCGTGACGGGCAACACCATGACCGGCTCGTCGAATCTGCGGCACTGGGTCCGCGAAGAGTGGATGGACCGCGTTCCGCAAGAATGGCAAGAACGCCTGAAAGGGGAACTTAACAGGTTCTTGACTTGGGAGTTTTTCAACACCGAAACCTGACGCTCAACCGAAGGATGATTATGAACAGTGTTGCAACGAAATCGGCCCCCGTTCCCGCTTCCGCCCAGAAGCCGGTTGCGCAGTCCGCCGCCTCGAAACGCGCCCCGTCCCCGTTCGTGAGCAATCAGACACTCTTACGACTACAACGCAAATGCGCTTGTGGCGGTAAAGGCGATTGTCCACAGTGTAGTTCTCAAA
>JBBTCX010000150.1:0-6737 GCA_038043045.1 Planctomycetota bacterium
ATCCCCACGCCACGATGGAGCCGTCGGCCTTGACGCCCAGACTGCGGGACGAGACTGCGGCGATCGCAACGAAGCCCGTGTTGGGCGCGGGAACGTTTGTTTGACCAAACGAGTTGTCCCCCCAAGCCACGATGGATCCGTCGGCCTTGAGACCCACACTGTGAGCCGCGCCTTCGGCGATGGAAACGAACCCCGTGTTGGGCGCGGGAACGTCGTTTTGGTCGTAGCTATTGCTTCCCCACGCCACGATGGCGCCGTCAGCCTTGAGGCCCAGACTGTGGTACCGGCCCGCAGCGACGGCGATGAAGCCCGTGTTGGGCGCGGGAACGTTGGTGATCTGATAGGATCCGTCACTACCCCAAACCACGATGGTGCCGTCGGCCTTGAGGCCCAGACTGTGGTCCGCGCCTGCGGCGACGGCGACGAAGCCCGTGTTGGGTGCGGGAACGTCGCATTGCCCCTCGTCGAAAACCGCGGCACATCCCCACGCCACGACAGAGCCGTCGGCCTTGAGACCCAGACTGTGATCCTCGCCCGCGGCAACGGCGACGAAGTCGGTGTTTGGTGCGGGGACGTCGCATAGGCCGTAATGGTTGTCTCCCCAGGCTAGGATGGAGCCGTCGGCCTGGAGGGCCAGACTGTAATACCTGGACGCCGCCACGGCGGTAAACGGGCCGGTCAAATCGCCGCCGACGACCCGTTCCCCCCACCCGACGATGGAGCCTTGCGGGGATTGTCCCCATGCAGCATCAGGACCGCAGAGATGAGCGGCGGTGATGGCCAGCCCAGAAAGCAGAATCAAAATCCCCCGAACCCGACCATAGACATTGTGCGGTAACATGTGTGGCTCCTTTCCCATGCTCAGCCGAAAGTCGCCGCGCTGATGCGCGGGGTCCGCACTCAATAGTATGGCGCGATAGTTCGCAGAGGAAAGCGCCGTACCGAGCAGCACACGGCATTACCGGTATTTTACCACTTCCGTATGGGCAATGGCAATGGAGCGACACGAAGGCGGCGGTGTCCTCATTTTCACCGTCATTAAAACGTTCCTTAGATGCGCGAAGGTGCTTTGGACGGTTCAGATCACCATGTCGTCAAGCCGTTTCGGAAGATTGCTCAGAACGCGACAACCCGTCGGCGTCACCAACACATCGTCCTCGATTCGAACCCCGCCAACGCCCGGAAGGTAAACGCCCGGTTCAACCGTCACCAACATGCCCGCCTCCAATGGCTCTGTCGATCGCCAACTCAGCGAAGGTGGTTCATGCACGTCCAACCCAAGCCCGTGCCCCAACCCATGATTGAATTGTTCGCCAAAGCCCGCCGCCTTGATCGCCTCGCGGGCCACGGCGTCCACATCGCACATTTTTCGGCCAGGTTTGATCGCTCGGATCGCCTTTTCTTGAGCATCCAAAACGACGCGATACACCTGTCCGATTCTCGGCGGAATGCTGCCGACGAAAACGACACGGGTCAAATCACTACAGTATCCGCCGACTCGCGCGCCCCAGTCGAACAGAATCGCGCTTCCCTTTTTAATTTTGCGATTCCCCGCATGAGCATGGGGCAGCGCCGCATTCACACCTTCCGCGCAGATCGTCGCGAACGAAGCCGCGGATGCGCCACGCATTTTCATTTCATATTCTAATAGTGCGGCTAACTCCAATTCCGTCTGCCCGACGCGAATTCGTGATCGAACCGAGAGAAACGCATCCTCGGCGATCCGAATGGCCTTGCGCATGATCGCCAATTCGGTTTCATCCTTGATCCGACGAAGCTTTCCCACCACCGGCGGTGCCGAGGAAAATCGCGTCTTTTTCGCCAATTTGCGAAGATCGGCTTGTTCCCCAAGCGTGACAACCTCCGGTTGAACAAACACACTTCGCAACCGAAGCTCGGTACACGCCTTGGCAATCTCCGCGTTCAGTGATCCCTTACGCATCCATCGCGTGACCCAAGGGCATTCCTGATTCATGGCCTCATCGAACCGGCCATCACTAAGAATATGCACATCCTTCTGAGTCAAGAGCAGCGCGGAATCCTCGCCGGTGAACCCGGTCAAATAAAAATAATCCGGCTGATTCGAAATCAAGAAAGCGGCGATCTTCTTCCGTTTCATTTCTTGCCGACATCGCCGCAATCGATCAACCACCAGCGGCGACGGTTCTTTACCATTTCGACTACCCATCTTTTCTCTCTACGAAATCATGAATTACGGTACGCATACCGAGACGGCCATTTTGAACGGAACCAGACTGGATGTCAAAACCAATCGCTCTTATCCTAGGGCACGAAAATGTCCACGAACCTCGCACAGTGCGGCAACGTCACCATCGGCGCCGGCCATCCTTTGGTCATCATCGCCGGACCGTGTGTGATGGAATCACCCGAACACACACTTCGACTGGCGGAGGAAATCGCAAGGATTTGTCGAAAGCGATCTGTCCCGTTGATCTTCAAGGCCAGCTACGACAAAGCCAATCGATCCAGCGTGCACAGTTTTCGAGGACCGGGAATGGAGGAAGGCCTGCGAATTCTGTCAGCCGTGCGAAGCGAATTCGGAATCCCCATTCTTTCCGACATGCACTCACCTGAGCAAGCGCAACCCGCCGGCGAAGTGCTCGATTGCCTGCAAATCCCCGCATTTCTCTGCCGCCAAACAGACCTCATCGCCGCCGCCGCGAGAACAGGCAAATGTGTCAACGTCAAAAAAGGTCAATTCCTCTCACCGCACGAAATGAGCAACGTGGCCGACAAACTCCGCGAATGCGATTGCACGAACTTCCTCTTCACCGAGCGCGGCACGACATTTGGCTATAATCGCTTGATCAACGACATGACCTCGATCCCTATCATGCAAGCCTTCGCCCCGGTCGTCTTCGACGCCACGCATAGCTGCCAACTTCCCGGTGCCGCCGGAACCCAAAGCGGCGGTCAACGACAGTTCGTCCCCACACTTACCGCCGCAGCCGTCGCCGCCGGAGCCGACGCTGTCTTTCTGGAAGTGCACGACAACCCCGACCGGGCCAAGAGCGACCCGGCCACGGTGTATCCGCTTGATCAATTCGATTGGCTTTTGGTTCGAATCCTACCGATCGCCGAACTTGTTCGATCCATGTAGTACACTACGAACGGAACGCGAGTGCCAACGAGCAGTCACTTCACTGCGGTTCAGGAACTGCTAACTTCACCCGCAAGGCTTCGAATGCTTCCTGCAAGTCTCGTTCTCGCATGGCCCGGAGATCGTCCGGCAATTCCGATGCCCGAAACAACCACTCCACCGATTTTCCACCGCCGAGATCGACCACCATCTTCCCCACATACGGGTCGGATGTTCCCGCGGTCGCCGGTTTCAATCCCTGCTCGCTCGCCACCAAGCGCGTCGTCGGTTGGTAGAACAAAACCCCTTCACTGTTGAGCAAATACCCCAACCCGGTATGCGCCGCCAACCACTCCAACACCTGCTCCGCCGGTTGATCATGGACCGTCAAGGAAAAGTTCCTTTGCAACTGCGAAGGCAGCGATGCCAACGCCCCCGGCTCCGTACGAATCGGCACACCGATCCGCTCACTCACCGCGGCCATCACGTCAAACAACGGCCGATTACTGACTCGAAGCGAAATGGGCTGTTGCAACAGCCGCTGCAATTGCCTCTCTCGCGGCGCAACCACAATCCCATTGCCCGACAAGCACCAACTCCACCCCAAATTGTCGCACGCAATCGTCAACACCTCATCGCCGGCCCCCGCGCCGACGCCCCGAATCGCATCCGACAAGAGCGTCCAGGAATCGGCGACGGCCAACTGGAATTGGACACGGTCCTGCAATCCGGCTAAAGCGGTAGCGTCCGTCCCCAACTTCATGTCCGACAACCGCGACAAAAAGTCCAACTCGTCCCAGGTCGGCGCACGACCCAAACAAGCGATCGCCTCCTTCGGCACCACGCGAACGTGATTCTCTTCGACGACGAACATCATCCCCAATGGCGAGAACAATTGTGTCAACCCCTGTCGCAAAGAAACGTCCGCGATTTGGACTTTCTTAATGACCGTATCCGCTCCATACGGCGCGAGCGCCAACACCTCCGCTGAAAGCGCGATTCGAACGCCCGTTTGAGTCGTAATTTGATCGATCGCCTCTTGTAATTTCACGCTCTCCAACGTGATTCTGCCCGGTTCATTCAACGCTTGCTCAATCAGCCCGCGTGGATCACCGGCCTCGGCGGAAGCAACCGCCCCCAACCACAACATCGCGTGCAGAATCAAAATCGCCATGACAGCTCTCCCAACGCACATCGCCCCTCCAACCCCCCGCTCCCTCACGGTCTCGGCTCGGAGAAGATGCAAGCAGTGTGACTCACGACACTAAATCGGCGGCGCATCCTCGAAATCTTGCTCCACCGCACTCGACTCAATCACCACAAAACCCTTCGTCGTTTGTTTGCCCAAGGTCGGTGCAACCTCATCGCGCGTCCGAACAAACGCGACAACCGACGTAACAGGTTCATCAACCGATTCCTTCAGTGATGCCGGACCACGCTCGACTGTCGGATTTACAACAGCCACCTCAATCCCCGATTTTCGTCCTGTGGTCACATCTCGATTGACCAAGACCGCAAACGCCAACACCGCCGCAGCCGCCAAGGGCACACTAATCCGATACGTCCATCGATAAATATTCTTTTGCCGCGATGTCTTTTTGATTTTGCCCACGACGCCGTGATGAAATGCACTCCAATGAATTTCTGGTTTCGCCAGACCAAATCGCTCAAGAAGCTGATCCAGATTGCCCTCTTCTCCGACCTGCGTCTCTTTCGAAATGCCGGCGACGACGAAATCAACGACATCGTCGGATGTCAAATCCGTGAAAGATCGCCCCCACCGTTGAACAAGCCGATCCGCGCCGCGAAGCTCTTCAAGTTCTCGAGCCGCCTCCACATCCTCGCGCAACCACTTCGCCAGCTTGCGCCGCTCATCATCGGTGAGACGTTCGTCAAGCGACCGACTCGCCAAAAACAGCGGATCATTCGGATTAAAAGGAAGTTCACTCATCATTCATCTCATCAAGCTCGTAGGGCAGGTCATAGACCTGCAAACCTCCATTCGCTTTTCTTCATTCGACATTCGTGATTCTGCGCTCGCCATTCCGCAAGTGCCACCGTGTGCCACTGCTCTTGAGCAGTGGTCTTCCTGCACCGAACCAACGCCAACGCGCACTACAGAAACTCCCCCAACATTTCCCTCAGCTTCTTCCTCGCCTGAAACACGTTCCACTTCACCAGCTCGACGGTACATCCCAAAATCTCCGCCACTTCCTGCTGCGGCATTCCCTCGACGCTGAACAACACCAACGCCAATCGCTGTTGATTGGGCAATTGTTCCATCGCCTTCGTAATCGCACTTTGCAACTCCGCCGAAAGCGGACCCTCTTCATCCTCAATCGTCGTCGCCAGGGTTTTCCCCGACCCAGGCCGACGCACGTTCAACGCCACCGCGTCGCCATCCTCCAGCGAACCCGCCGCCCGCGATTTCCGCGAACGCCGAAAGTTTAACGAAAGATTCGACACCACCCGCAAAAACCAAGGCCCGAATCGCGTCGCGTCCTCAAGCTGCGACAAACTTCGATACGCCCGCACGAACGCATCCTGGGCAACGTCCTTGGCATCCTCCGAGTTCCCCATCAGCCGATAGGCCAGCGACACCGCCCGCTTCTGATAGGCCCGAACTAACTCGGCAAACGCCTCAACTTCTCCACCCTGTGCTCGGCGGACCCATTCCACTTCCACCGGCTCAGTCGTTCGCACGTTTGTAACCAAGGCCTCGGCTTCCTATTCCAAAAGACAACATCCGCGCAACATGGTTAGCAACCAACTTGCAATGACCCAATTTACGTCCGGCTCATGCTAACGTGTGCCATTATAGGACGGATGGTGGTTTTTCCCACCCATCACACTGGAGACGATTGCCAGGGATGGTACTCTCAAGACATGAACGTTTTCGACGCCATCGATCCTTGTCGCCAAGCTGTGCTTGATCTGCTCGGCGGCGGCGAAACCGTCGGACTCGTCCCCACCATGGGCGCCCTCCACGCCGGCCACCTCGCCTTGATCGAAAAAGCCAAGGAAACTTGCACCCGCGCCGCCGTCACCATCTTCGTCAACCCAACCCAGTTCAACGAAAAAGAAGATTACGCCCAATACCCGCGCGATCTCAACGCCGACCTTGAGGCCTGTCGAAACGCCGGAGTCGATCTCGTCTTCACACCCTCCGCCGAGACCATGTATCCATCCGGTTCAACCACAACCGTTCACGTCGCTCAACTCAGCGCCGGTCTCTGCGGCCCATTCCGTCCAGGCCACTTCGACGGCGTCGCCACCGTCGTCACTAAACTCTTTCAAATTCTCCCCGCCGATGTAGCCGTTTTCGGCGAAAAGGATTATCAGCAACTCATCATCATCCGCCGCCTCGTCCGCGATTTGAACATCCCGATTCGCATCGTCGGCCACCCGATCGTCCGCGAACCCGACGGATTGGCCATGTCCAGCCGAAACGTGCACCTTTCCCCGCATGAACGCACGCAAGCTGTTTCGCTCAACCGCGCGCTGGCCGACGCCGTTTCCCAGATTCAAAACGGGCAACGCAATTCCGCCACCATCGTCGAACAAATTCGGTCGACGCTCGCCAACGCCGGAACCCGCAACATCGACTACATCGATATTGTCGACTCCGAATCGCTGT
>JBBTCX010000151.1:0-9021 GCA_038043045.1 Planctomycetota bacterium
TGCGTCACGATTTCGTGGCCTTTGCATCGGACGAAATGGAACTTAGACGGCGCGTGGGATTGCCGCCGTTTGGGCGACTGGCGAGGATCATCACTTCCCATCCGCGCGATCAAGTGGCCAGAGAATCTGCGGAGGCGGTTTTGTTGAATATTCAGGCGACGGCGGAAACCCTGGTGATGTCGAATGTGGAAGCCCTAGGACCGACACCTTGCGTGCTGACTCGTTTGCGGGGGCAGTATCGGTATGACCTTCTGCTCCGAACGCCGGACACGGCCGCGTTGTCGAAATTATTGGGGTTCATGAGAGAAAAGGGTTTGTTTCGGAGCAAGGCGAAAACCACGATTGTCGACGTTGACCCGGTGCAGATGACGTAGTTCGTCCGTAGGAATCCGTAATACGGACGATTGTCGACACCAAATTCGTTGCCAACAACTTGACGGACCGATACAACTTGCGAAGGATCGCTGTGTCTAAAGGGTTGGCTATGCGTTTTTTCATTAACATGACTTGCTGGGTCTCCATGATGGGAATCATTTGTTCCCAAAATGGGGCGCGTGCCCAATCGCAGCCCGCAACCGCCGTTCCCGAATCGTCAAAGGATCACTTGGATCGACTTCAGGTTTATCGAACTCGAGTTTTGGATCCTCAAGCCCGTCCCGATGAACGACGGAATTGGGCTGAAGCGTTGCTTCAGGAAACGCTACGGGTGCAGTCGCCTCAGTCCAAGACGATGGTCGTCGAATTATTGAATCCCCCCCATCATATGGATGCTCGGCGGGCAATCTGTGAAGCCATTGCTTCCGCCGCAGGCCCTCAAAGTGATCGTCTGGATTCGTCATTCGTAGGGCCACTTGTGGAACTCCTCGGCGCTGACCTGGTGGAAGTCCGGGCGGCGGCGTCACGAGCGTTGGCGGAGTTTCCGGGAGTTGAGGTTCCGGACAAATTGGCCGAGCTTGCCGCGAACACCACTGCTCCCATGATCCAACGTCAGGCTGCGATCGATGCCCTTGCGCCCAATGTTTACCGGCGTGAGGTTGTCATGCAATTGCTTGAACTGCTTGACGTGGGAACGCCGGACATCATTGGTCGAGTGTTGTCCACTTTGGAACCGGCGTCCATGGAACCGATCGGTCCGGACGTGGGAAAATGGCGAACCTGGTGGGCTGAACGATCCCGCATGAACAGCGAGGAATGGAATTCCTATCAAGTGCGAACGTATCGAGATCGATTTCGCACGATCAAGATTGAAACGGACTTGGAACGAGAAAAATCCAAGCGGGCACAAAGCGACTTGGGCACCAGACTGCGCGATTTTCAGCGGGAGCTTTTCAGAGTTCTGCCCGCCGATCAACGAGAAGCAAGAATGGTGGAATGGCTTGCTGACGCGCAGGACGACGTCAAGCTTACCGCGTTGGCCATTGTCAAGGGTCGAATTGCCGATGAAGGCAAACGACCAGAGGGCGACGTTTTGGCCGCAATGTTGAAACTTCTCAAACAAGGTTCGCCGCCGATGCGCCGTGAAGTTCTGTCGATCCTTCAAAACTTGAACGATGCCGCGATCGCTCGAACGGTGTTGGCTCATTTGGAGGAAGAAACGGACCCTGGTGTTCGTGAGGCGCTGTTTCGCGCGGTGTCCAAGCTCAATATCACGGAAGCCATTCCGGTTTTGATTCGAGAGATCGGGTCCGCTGAAAGCCCGCCCAGCGCGGTCCGGGAAGCCGCGGCGGCGCTGGGTCGATTGGCCGTTCAACCCGGTGCCGCGGAGCGATCACGTGAAGCGTTGGGTTCCTTGCGAGAACGTTATCGAGCCACCGCCCAAACGGATGTTGCGTTGCGAGCCGGGTTGTTGTCGGCGATGGCGGGGATTGGCGATCCCAGCTGCGTCGACGAGTTTCTTGAAGGCGTGGAATCCGAAGAGGCCACTTTGATTCGCCCGGCGATTCAAGGGTTGCAGTCGATTGGCAACAGTGTGAGACTCGGGCGGATACGACGACATACCTCGCATGGCGATCCATTGGTGCGGATTGCCGCGATTGAGGCGGTCGCTCAGTTGGGACGCGAGGACGCGGATATCGAGAGTCTTCTGGCGCGCGTGAATCCAGGTGTCGAAGCCAATGAACTGGCACGTGAAGCTGCTTGGCGAGGGTTTCGGGGTTTGTTGCGCCATCGACCTCTTCGTGAACGAATTCGCGCCGTGGCGATGCTTCGTGACGTACCGGATCGAGAAGTGGAATACCTCATGGAATTGGCCGAGGGATTGTCTTCTGCGGAAAATGCCGCGGAGTTGGAAATCGTTCGGGATCGATTGAGCGGCTTGCTCGTTGCCCAGGGAAAGTTCGGCGATGCCGTCCCTCACCTTCGCGAGTTGTATCTCGTGCGAACGAAACGAAATGATCCTACGGCCTTGGATTGCGGGCTGCGTTTGCTGGATGCGACGCTGCATACGTCCGGCTTCTCCAATAGTCCGGAGCTGCTTAAGCAATTATCTTCCGCCGCAGGGAGTGATGAGTATGTCATCATTCGCATTGTGGAGACGGTGGCCCAATATCTTGACTCACCGGAGATGGTGGCGGACTCGACGCGAACTCGCGCCGCGCTCACGGAATTGCGCACCGTGCCTTCGAATCAATTCGGACAGAGCTGGCGACAACTTCTCCAGCGCGTTCAAACAAGGCTGGAAAACGAAAACGCGAATTCAACGAAACCGCCGTGAACCAAGGTAGATTTCTCGGAGTTGATTTGTCTTTCGGGTCATACAATCCCGAATTTCACGGCCCATTAAGCACGAGAGATCAGTGATGGTTCGAAAAAGCTTGGCACGCGTAAGTATTCACCCGGTCGACTCTGATCGGTGGAGTGATCTGAAAAGGCTATTCGGTGAGAAGGGCGCGTGCGCCGGCTGTTGGTGCATGTGGTTCCGCCTCCCCCTTTCCGTTTTTAACCAGGGTCGCAAATCCGGTAATCGCCGGGCCATGAAGCGGTTGGTGGAAACGAATCAACTTCCAGGACTTTTGGCTTACGTGGATGGGGAACCTGCCGGCTGGTGTGCCATGGCTCCGAGGGCCGCGTATCCGCGATTGGGTCGGTCGCGCGTTCTTCAACCCGTGGATGATCAGCCGGTTTGGTCGGTCACTTGCTTCTTCATCGCCAAGCCCTTTCGAAAGCAGGGTCTTACGGTTCGGTTGCTCAAAGCTGCGGCAACGCTTGCAAGGAAGAGCGGCGTGGCGATTTTGGAAGGCTACCCCGTGGATCCATCAAAACCCTACGCGGATACGTTTGCATTTCCAGGCCTCTTGAATAGTTTCAAAAAGGCCGGTTTTACCGAAGTCTCGAGGCGGTCTCCTTCTCGCCCCATCATGCGAAAAATTCTCAGAGTCCCCCGCGTCAATAAAACTCGAAGGGTTGAGGCTACACAACGGTAATGACGAGAAGCCAGTAACGTCTCTGGACCATGCCTGTTCAAGTGCCAAAAGTGTATTGCACCTATCCTTTCGCACTCGACCATCGGTTTCCACTACTTCCAAACATGTACAAGCCCGCCCCGATCAATCCAATCGCGCCTGCGAATAGAAACGTGATCACTCCGCCGGTTCCGACCCATACGGCATCTCCAAGAATCCACACCGCCGCCCCCACCGGCGACGCCCACATCACTGCCGCGCTGCGTGTTGACCAGTACAACCCGATCGCCTGCGTTTTCACTTCCGCCGGCACCAAGTCTGTAATCAAGGCCTTTCTCGCGGGTTCGCCGATCTCTCGCAAACCCCCGACCACAAATGCGATTGCCAAACCGAGGTACCCGAATGTGGTGCCCAACACCGCCAAACTGACGGGAAAAAGCGCGAAAAACAAAAACGTCAGCCCTACAAAAGGTCGCTTGGCTAACCCTTCCCGGCTCGCCATCGGCCCCACCAGAATATATAAGACTATGCTGGTCACGGCTTGGATCGTCAGCAATCCTGATTGGTACGTGGCCGTCCCTTTTACGGAATTCGAGGAAAGCAACGGAACGCAGAACAAGATCACAAACGGTCCGGCCAACCCCTCCGCCCACCGTGCCAAAATGTCTGACGCCAGCAGGCGTTTCAATTCCGGCGGAAAACTCCGAAGCAACTTCAAGGGCTGCTGGATCGCCATGCTTCGATCGCGCGTAGCGGTTTTCATGTGACGCGACTGAATCCACAAGGCCAACAACACAAATCCAATGGCAATCCCGGCGTCCGCGCGCACGCCATTCACCGTCCCCAACCAGAGAACGACGCCCGCGCTGATTGCATAGGCCAACATTCGAGACAATCGCCGAACGATCGCCTGAATGGAAAACACCATCGTCCGTCGATCCGAAGGCACGGACTCACTGACCACTGTCAAGATCGCCGGTCCGGCGATGCTGTCCCAAAGAAAGATGAACGGAATCGCCAGAAACACGCTGACCACCGACGGCCAGATGACCAAGAGTCCCAAACCGAATAGAGGAAGGGCGTTGAAGAGAAGAAGCGATCGACGGGTGTTGAATCGTCCGGCGATCGCCCCACCGGCGAAATAATTAGCCGCTTCCAAGGCGTCGCGAAAGAACCCATAGAAACCGACGGTCAACAACAACCGAGCATTCAAGTCGCCATCATGAGATCGCAGGGATTTGAGAAACTGCGGGATCAGCGGCGACCACAATTCCGTGCCGGCTGTCACCAACAAGACGGTCGCCAACAAAGCCGCCGTGGAGGAATTCAATCCGAGCCACGTTTTCCACGTAGAGGATTTCACGACAGAAGGGAATCCCCCGTCATCGTGTCAGGCTTTGGCACTCCAAGCATCTCCAAAACCGTCGGGGCGATATCGGCCAGGCGTCCACCGCTTCGTAGCTTGCGACCGCGAAACCGCTCATCCACGACGATCAACTCCACATCATAGGTCGTATGCGCCGTGTGCGGCGCGCCGGTCGCCGGATCAACCATTTGTTCGCAATTTCCATGATCCGCGGTCACGATCAACCCGCCGCCCTGTCTCAAAACCGCGTTGACGACTCTTCCGACGCACTCGTCGACAACTTCTACCGCGCGAATGGCCGCGGGCAGATTTCCGGTGTGGCCGATCATGTCGGGATTCGCGTAGTTCACGACTAGAAAATCATCATTTCCCTCGCCGACCCGCTCGATAACAGCCGTTGTCACTTCGCTTGCCGACATCTCCGGTTTCTCGTCATAGGTCTTCACTTCTCGCGGTGAAGGAATGATGCGCCGCTGCTCCCCCACAAACGGTTCATCCCGATAATCATTGAAGAAAAAAGTGACATGCGGATATTTTTCGGTCTCCGCGCAACGAAACTGTTTCAACCCCATTCGCGACAAATAGTCGCCCAGAATATTTTCCATCTTCGGTGGCTTCTCAAACACGACTCGAACCGGCAGACCCTCCTCATACGCCGTCATCGTAACAAAATGAACATCCACCCTTGGTCCGCGATCGAAGCCCATTGGCTTGATCGAACCGTCCTTGTCTTTTCCGTGAAACGGAAACTCGTCGAGTACAAACGCCTTCGTCAACTGCCGGGGTCGGTCACCTCGAAAGTTAAAGAACACCACCGCGTCGCCATCTTGAATGATGCCGATCGGTCGTTCTCCGTGAACCATCACGCTGGGTTCGATAAACTCGTCCCCCGACATTTTCGGTGACATCGGAGCCTGATAAAACGCTTTGACGGCCGTTTCGGCAGATGGAAACCTCTTGCCCAGGCCACCCGTCAACAACCGATAGGCCGCCTGCACGCGGTCCCAACGATTGTCACGATCCATCGGGTAGTAACGTCCCACTACGGTCGCCACTGGATTGGTGCCAAATTCTTGACACTTCGCCTCGATCGTCCGAATGTATTCGAGGCCTCGATTCGGTGACGTATCCCGTCCGTCGGTAAAGGCGTGGACGAACACACGCTCACCGGGTAACCTCTCACGCTTGGTCAACTCCAACAGCCCGAAGAGATGTTTGAGGTCGCTGTGGACGCGCCCGTCGCTGCACAACCCCATGAAGTGAATCCGGCCTCCTGTTTTTCTGACGTGATCGATCGCGCCCAGCAGAATGGGATTGCGGAAAAAGCTGCCGTCGCGAATGCGACCGGTGATGCGCATGACTTCTTGTTCAACGATTCGCCCGGCACCGATGTTTTGGTGTCCGACCTCGCTGTTGCCCATCACTCCTTCAGGCAACCCGACGTCCATTCCACAGGTTCGAATCAACCCATGCGGATAGGTGGCCATCAAACGATCGTCCACGGGTTTGCGCGCCAGATGCACCGCGTTGGCGTGGTTCCATTGAGGGTGCGGATTGGTTCCCCATCCATCCCGGATGATCAGAACAATCGGTCTGGCGGGTAGAATCTCCACGTGAATTACGTCCTCGCTATCCCGAAAAGGTTCATGGTTGTTTTGGCAGGGTCAAAGTTTTCCGCAGCTCCTCGACACGTTCCTTCGAGCATCGCTTGCACAGGACGGGAAGAAGAGGGTTGGACAACGTGACGATTTCTCCCTCGGCATCCACCTCGTAGATATAGTCGTCAGTCCCGTCGTCCCTTTTGGCGACGAAGCTGACCTTACCATCCGCTCCGGGTTCCGTACGGAAATGGCGGGTGATGATCTTGCCGTCCTGCGGATTAAGCTCTCGGATGGAAAAGAGGGGAAACCGTTTCGCATCAATCTTGTGCACCAAGTATTCGATCCCAAAGACAAAGGGAGAGTCGGGACGCGGAACGGTTCGAGTTGTCGGTGATTGAATCCCGACTTGCCGAGAAAGAGAGACCTCTTTGTCGCCGACGACCGCCTTATCGACGGTCAATTGGGTCTCGCCGTTTTGGGGTGAGGTTTTTCGGCGGAGTTCAACTTCCCTGGGTTCAAGCTTGTCGTTCAAACGCGCCGTCACTATTCCTTCCGCTTGTGCCCCGCTCGGCAGCATCATCATGGATTCCAACCGATATTCAAACCCATCGGAGGAATCCTTCCCGATATTCTTCAACGATACGACGTTGCAGCCCGCCGGTTTCCCTTCCATGATGATCTCGAAGTGCATGAGAAGCGGGTCCGTAGAAGGTGATCGAGTTCTTGCCGCAAGGATTTGATCCATGGTGGCTTCTTTCTCCACGACCGGTTTTTCCACGACCGGCTTGATCTCTTCGCCCGCCATGGTCCGACAACCCATGACATAAAGACAAACCCCCGCGATACTTAAGAGCTTCATAAAGGCCTCCTCTTTCCTCTTCATAGCACACTCCACGTCACGTCATGGAGGTTCATGAAACGCCGTCACGATATCTGGCTGGCGTAAACCGCTAATTCCTCTTCGAAATTCCGCATGGTGATTCCGAACGCATGCTCCGCAAGCGTGTGATCGCAGGTTGCGTCTTCCTGCGACATCTGCACCTGACCGGAGTCAAACCGAAACAACCCCAAAGGTGGAATGACCCACTCGGCAACAGCCATCACCGGACCGCCGAGCCATGCTATTGCCTTGGCAACCGGGACAGGTTGTGACACCATCGGTTTCCAATGCTTCGCCCCCGGCATCCACGCCCGGCATGCATTATAGAGTTCTTTCCAAGAATACGCCTTTGGTCCGCCAAGGGGAAACACTTGCCGCACGGTCTCCGGTTTCTTTAGCGACTCCACAACACAAATCGCCACGTCTTTTACGAACACCGGTTGTAGTCTAGCCTGACCGTTTCCAAAATAGGGAATCACGGGTGGCATGACGTTACAGCTAAACCGTTTCAAAAGCCGCATGAGCTCGCCCTGGGGCCCATGAATCAAACTGGGGCGAAAGATCGTCCAATCCAAGCCACTGGACCGTACAATCTCCTCTGCAATCCATTTGGTGCGATGATAGGCCGACGCGGCATGGGGCCTTGTACCCAGTGCCGACATGTAAATAAACCTTCGGACGCCCGCCCTCTGAGCAGCCTCGACGATCTTGCGGGTTCCTTCAACATGAATTCGATGAAACGTTTGGCCTTGGAGTCGTCGCTGGAGAATGATCCCGACAAGATGAATCACCGCGTGGGCGCCTTCAACCGCCTCGTTGACCGCCCCAACGTCTCGTAGAGAACCAACCACGGACACCAATCGTTCCGGAGAAACATCCGCCTGCTGTCTCAACAGCGTCTGGGATGATCGTACCAGACATACGGGCGTGAATCCCCCGGCCAGGAGTTGTCGAACGACCATGCGTCCAACGAAACCCGTCGCTCCCGTCACCATGACTCGCTGGGTGGCCGTTGATTGCTCCACGGATCGCCTTCCTCGTGTCCCTAGACCGCTGCTCGCTATCGGATGCGGATAGTACGTCTCCGTTTGGCGATCGTAAACAACCTGTTTTCAATAATATCGGAAGCGTTCGATCCTGAAGCCATGACTTGTAAAGGATCAAAAAAAGCGGCAAATTCAAAGGACTCCCGTATAGATTCGCTGAAATTTCGCCACGTCCATCAAGTCGATGTCGCCGTCGAGATCAAAATCGAAAACCATCCACGTCGGCAGAATATGACTACCGGGACCGCTTAGGACTTGAATCAACTCGCTCACGTCCAGTCGATCGACATCGCCATCTTGATCGAAATCGCCGTTGGTCGGTGGCAGAGTTCGAACGATACGGAAACCGATCTGTGGATCGGTTCGATCGGGTCGAGTAAAGCTCCGCGTCGCCGTTTTGAGGCTGACGGCCACAACGGGATCGTTCCAACTGCCTCCGCGAATCGTTCGAAACCCAAGATTGCCGGAATGATTGCTGAAACGATCTTGAACCCACTGATAGACATTGCCGGAGAGATCGCTCACCCCAAATGCGTTGGCGTTGACGCCGTCGAACGTTTCCACGGGTGTGGTGCCGTTGTCAAACAGATCCCCGCTGTCCCGGTAATTGGCGTCGGCGGTCGTCAGCGTGTTTCGCCCGAAACCATAGATGCCGTTTCGCGGCGGATTCGCCAACGGCATCCAAGCGGCGGTTTTGTACCATTCGTTGTAGGTGTCCGCCGCGTCT
>JBBTCX010000152.1:0-7970 GCA_038043045.1 Planctomycetota bacterium
GGCCTATTCGAGGAATACGGATATAACGCTACACAATAAAGGGAAATGCTCTAATCTGAGGTTCACGAAATTCTCCACGCTGGTCAGGGTTCCCAGCGTCTCCTCGCCCGATCGATACTCGTCCTTTGCAGTGAGAATGGCCGTCGCCCGATCATTCTTCGGCCTCTCGTTGCTCGTCGGCGTGATCTGCCCGGAAGCGACCATCGACGGTAGCATGTCGATGAAATCCTCCGCGCTCTTGATCGCATCTTCTCTTGCTGCAAAGACCAAATCCTTGAGGTACTTTTCTTTGCGTTCGTCCTTGCATCCGATCTTGTTCTCGGTTCGCGCCTTGGCGAGCAAAGTTTCAAACTTCGTTTGCTTGTGTTGCTGTTCTAACACGGACACTTTTGCCGTCAGCGATGCCACTTCCGTCGCGGGGCGAAGCTCTTTGAGTTTGCTTCGCACCGTGTTTTCGTTGGTGGTATCCGTGGGAAGATCAAGAAATGCACACACCAGTTTCAGCGTCTCCGCAGCGCCCTCATTGGCCTCGATTCGTTTCTCCGCCGCCGTGAGAATGGTGAGCGCGTCCGCTCCCTTGTCCGCCCCGCACTTGCCCGCCAGATGAAGGAGTTTTTCCTCCATGCTTGCGCTCTGTGTGGGGTCTTTGAGTACCGCGGTCATCAAATCACCCATGTTGCTGATCTCCTTCGCCGCGAGGCGATCGGGGTCATAAAAGGTCGCAGGTCGGTTGACAACGCCAACACTTCTTAACTCGACGACCTTTCCGTCCTTCTTACGTGCCGAAAATTCCGGGGAAAGATACCGATACTCGTCCGCGAGAATCAGTTCTTTCGCCCGTTGGGTCCATTTCACCCTCGCATACAAACCGTCATTGCGTTTGACGAAAAGGCTTCCCGGCTCAATCCATCCCGCCGCCGGCGCCAGACCGTCAGGCCGATTGTTCTGTCCGTCGACGCTCTGATGTTCGTAGTCGATATGGAGCGCTCTTTTGCGAAGGCTAAAGTTCTTCATGACCATCTCAGACGCTTCGTCGTCGAACACATAGCTCGCGTGGCCCGCATCCACCTTGCCCCACTGGAAAATTCGAATCTCCGGCAGCGGTTGATTCGCCGAATCCTTTAACGATTCCAAGTCCCTGCTTTTCAGCGTGACCAGTTCAAGACTGTTCATTGGCTTGCCTCTCATAGTCCCGTTTCAGTTGTTGCAAATCCGCATCCAGGGACGGCCCGAAAAAACTCGTGTCGAACGGATCGCGGCGAAACGCGAAATCGGGGTTCGGCTGAATCCCCGGCACGGCATGCCCCGATACGGTCACTTGCGTCTGTACATAGCTCAGGTCGCGGACCTCGATTCCCCGATCCAGCACCTGCCCCGGAGTCAGTGCCACCTTGGTGCACCGGCATCCGTACTCCCACGGCGGATCGTATTGATTCCAAAACGGATCGTCCGCCCGGAAGACCAGCCCGTGCAATGCCGCGTGGGTAGCCCGCACGTTGTTCACCCCGGCCACTCCGTTTCCCACCGTCAGGTATTTCCAATACGGAAATTGCTCCAACACCTCCGGGTCGCGCAGCACCTCGTTTCGAGCTTGAGAATACGCGGTCATGGTGTTCTGCCGGAACATGGCCTGTAGCCTGTGCGGCGCTGGCGCTTCCAGTTTTTCGGCGTCGAACAGCAGCAGCAGTTGCCGCTGCACTTTGCCGTAGTCGGTTCCCTCGCGGATGCCCCGGCGTACCAGGTTTCGCGCCCGCTGAACGAGGGTCAGTTTGTCCACCCCCGCGATGCGAAAGGCCCGCGCTCGATTGAGGTTCGAAAGCCGTTCGAAGGCTTCCGAGGTGAGCGGCGTTTTCCGGGCAAAGTGCCTCGCCGCTTCCTCGAAGCTCTTCGGGGTGAAGTCTTCTCGGGTTAACAGGCTGACCGTCATTCATTCGCCTCTCCCGCTACGAACCCTTTTTTCTTCTCACCGGTTGTGCCGCCGTATTGCCGATCAGGGCCGATTGGGCCATCGCTTCCGCGAGCACCTTCGCCGTTTTCGTTTCGTCCATTCGCCGGGGCAGGCCGCGATCCTCCACCGCGTTAAAAAGCTCCTGCCAGTTCGTGGCACTCTTCACCGCGTCATGTCCGGGTTGCATCACCCCTTTGCGATATTCCTGCCGAACCACTCGCGCCGCCCGCAGCGAGAATTCGTCCAGGGCCTCAATCGCCTGCTTGTTGGTTTCCAAGGCCATTACTCGTCGTCCTCTTGGTCATCCTTGGTGTCGTCTTTCGGCACTTCCTCTTCCTCCAGCGGCGGTTCGCCCTCTTGATCCTCGAACCCCCCGCGTTTTCGCAAAACGTCCGCCCCGTCCGCCGGTCGCGGAATGCCCAGGGCGTTGTAGGCATAGTCCCGATCCACCTCGAGTCCAAGGATATGGACGGTGCTGTTGATGAGCCGCGCCTGGGCCTCACGGTCCACCACTTCGGGTACGTGCCGCTCAAACGTCGGCAACGGCACGTCGTCGCGCCCGAAGGAAAACCGGCACATGGGCCCGATGATCTGTCTCCGCACCATGCGACTCTCGCGCCGAATATCGTCCTTGAGCAGGTCCTCGCGCACCGCATTCTGCACAGACCCGGCGGCGTGCGTCCCCGTGGCGTTGGCGGTGTCGACCATCAGGTGCGCGCCGAGAAACGCGATCGATTGTTTCTTCTCGCACCATTCAATAAGGGATTGGTGCGGGGCGGCCCCCGAAAACGAGGCCTCTTTGAGTTCAAACTCCACCGCCTGCGAAAACAGGGCGTAGCCCGCGCTGCCCATCCGCTGCAGCATGGCCAAGGCTTCCTTTTTTTCATCTTCCTTGGCGCTGGGCTGGTACCGCGCGAACCGCAGCGGTATTCCAAAAAGTTGCACGAAGAGCGCCCACTCCGAGATCGCGTAGTGCTTGATCACGTGCAGTTGGGCAACGGCCCGAGACAACGACTTTTCGAATGGAAATCCCGTGCGGTTGTGCGGTGAATAAACAACGAACTTTCCAGCGGGGAGCAACACCCCCGTGCGGGTCTCGTCGACCATCATCCGCACGTCGGTCGTTTGTCCATCGGTGGTCAGCCGCCACGACGGCACCGCCACGATGCGCTTCAGTTCATTTTCTTCCCATACCAGTTCCACGACCGCCAGATTAGGCCCGATGGCATTGCTTAAGTGCTCCAGGGATTCGTCGAAACTCTCCAGGTTCGAAAGCGATTCACGAACGAAATCCGCCGCTTTATCGGCCAGGATTTTGTCGGGGTGATCTTCCTGTTCTTCTGCCGCGCTGGTGATTCGCCACTCGAGCCCGGTGAGCGCCTGTCGGCGGGTGGAGGCCACGGACAGGAGGTGCGCGTCCTTCTCCTCCATCTCCTCGAACGCTTCGAGGACCATGCACAGTTGTCCGCTGTCGCCTCCGCGCAGGAGATTTTTCAGCGTGTCGGGCTTTAGTTTCTCGGTGTAGTAACTTCGAGACGTATCCATCCACCGGCTGGCCTGGAAGACCTGCCCCTCCGGCGCTTGCGTCGTCGACCTGGACGGAGCGGTTTCTTTCAGTGCCACTTTCATGTCACCCCGTGGCGTCGTCGCTCGTTTTTTCCGCCCCTTCGTCGCCATCGCCTAGAAATCTCCCCATCCGTCGTTGACCAGCGGATCGCCGAAGATTCCCTCGATTTTCGGCGGCGGGTCGCTCGCCGCGTGACAGGCCAGGGCACAAGCCCAGAACCGGTCCGCGTGGCTTCCGCCCTCCACCGGCGCGAACAAGCGAATATTCCCAGCTGTGGTGACTGTTTTCAGAACGCTGTGCAGATCGTTTCGAATGATCTCGCATGGCGGAATGCGAATGATTCTGTCGTCGAAACGTACCCGCATTCGCCCCGCCGCCGTATCCTTGAACTTAGGAGTGAAAGTGCAAGCTTCTACTGCCCAGTCGCCGAACTTCTTCACCGCGCCCTCGGCCATGTCCATGCCCAGTCCGGTCGCGTCGATCGCGCATCGATGCATGTTTCGCATCGACAAAATCGGCCATAAGACGGCGCGCTGATCGTCAAACGATTTCCCCTGTAGTTCGATCAAGCCCCGGCTGATGAGCATCGAGCCGATCGATTCGAACGCCCAGATGACCGTGAAGTTTTTCGTTCGGGCCACGTCCACGCCGACGTAAAAAGAATTTGTGCACCGACTGAGCGCTTCCACGTCCAGTTCGCGGGGAAGTTTCTCATCTTCGCACGGAAGTATCAGGTCGTACGGCAGGAAGGCAAACGCCTCATCGATGTACTTACAGCCGTATTCTTGGTCCCACAAATCGGAATCGCCAATGCCCTGGCGAAGAGCCTCGGCGTCCAGGTCGTGGCCGTCGGCGATCGCGTCATAAATCGTCTGTACGTCGTGGGTGAAGAGTTTGTTCGATTCCAGGGTATAGAAAGTGTTGTTCTTTCCCTTCGGAGTGGACCACACGTCCAACTCTCCGTCGTTGCGTGTGACGATGGGGAAAACCGCCGCCCAGATTTCGCGGTGGTCTTTGTGAATCGCAAACTCATCGAGAGTCACGTCGCCGGTGTATCCCCGCGCCGTATCAGGATTGGACGACAACCCGATAAACCGAATTCCTCCCAAGGATTCCGGCAGGGTGATCTCCATCACCTTGTAGGTCATTCCATCCAGCGGATTGGGGTGGTCGCTCTCCGTGGCCTCGAAGATCAGATTCATCGCTTTGAGGTGCGTTTTCACTTTGCCCATCAGTTCGCGGCTTTGCGCCGCCGAAGCCGACATCAGGATTTGATTACGCTTTCGACGCAGGCCCCGCACGATCCGTCGAAACGCGGCCGTGGTACTTTTGCCCGTCTGTCGAGACCATCGAAAATGGTTGAAACGAGATTCCTTGTTGATCGCCGCCTTTTGGCGCGGCTTGAAAAAATCGATCGCCCCCGGGGCAATAGCCGGGTTCGTCGATTTCTTCCTTAAGCTTTTCACCGCCGTCGCCATCATCCCTCAACCTTGCTCTTGATTCCGTAGCTATCCAAAATCCGGGCCAGGGCCTCCTTGGGGTCGATGCCCGTCGCCTGACCCACTTCCGCCTCCGCCCGTTTCTGTTCCGCCTCTTCGTCTCCCCGCATGCTCGAGGTCACCGTCTTGGCAAACTCGGTCATCATCTGCATGGCCCGCATCTGGGTCGCGGGCGGCACATCCGGCGACACCGCGTATTCCGCCGCCAGCTTCAGGGCGTGTTGCAGTTCCGGCCCGATCGAAACCGCCGCCGACAACAGCGAGTCCTTAAACGCCGCGAACTTCATCAGCCGCCGTCGCGGAGCGAATTTGTTCGCGTGCCGGCGCAGGCTGCGCTGCAGGCTCTCCGGCAGGGCCAATTCGCGCAAAATCTCCGGCGCTTCCCAGCCGTCGTAGAGCAGGTCATTGAGCCGTACCCATTGTTCGTCGCTCAGCCCGTTCGCCCACCGCGGGACCGAATCAATTCGGCTCTGTTCCTGCTCGTGGTCCATCGTCATCTACGGCTCCAGCGCCGGGTCCACGACAATCTTGTCCAAACGTTCCATGCCCGCCGCGGTGATTCGGTAGTTGCGATCTTTCCAGTTTTGGTTCGGCTCCCGGTTGGTCCACACCACGTAGCCCTTGTCGATGAGGTACGAAAGGTCCACCTTGAGGTGATGCTCCTCGATGTCAGCGACTGACACTTGTAAGCTGCGCAGGTTAATATCGGAAGGGTAAAACAATCGCAAAGACCGCAGGATTTCCTTCCGGGCCCGTTTGATCAGCATCGCATTGGCGATCTCTTCGTTCACGTTGGGGCTCCCTGTTTTCGGGCCATCACTTCCGCCAGACGGTTGACCGCTCCGGTCATGCCGTAGTTGGCGTCCAGTTTTCCGTCGATCTTCGCAATCGCCTCGCTCACCCGATCCAGCCGTTCCGAGCTCCGAAGCACTTCCCGGGCCCAGTCCACTCGATCCACTTTGTCTTTCTCGAGGCTGGTCAACCGAGCGTCCTGCCGCCTCTGTTCGTCCCCGATCTTGGCCACTCCTTGCTGGATGGGCAGGATCAAAAACCGTGCTCCGGTCAGGGCCACGGCGAGGATCGAGACCAGCGCCGCGTAATCTCCGATGCTCAAGGTCACGCCGTTTCCCTCCACCGCGCCCGAAACACGCAGTCCGTTTTTTCGCCCATCTGCGGGGCATCCACCCGCATCCGAATCGGGGCCAGAGTTCGTTTGAATTCTTCGATGAACGCTTGGAGCATCCGTTCCCACCGCTTGGGAATCCACGTCGCAAACCAACTTCCCCGCCCCGCTTCGCCCGATGCGTTTCCGCACAAGTGCAAGGCTTTTTCCAGAAACTTCAGAGCTTCCTCTCGGTCGCCTTTGTCGTGAGTTTCGATCATCTCTCGGAGCCTAACGATGCGGTCCGCCTGCGTGGGAAACCGTTTCACCATCAACCCGTTCGCCGCTATTTCTCCGCGACTCCGCAGAGCCATCACCCATTCGGTCAGCGCCCTCAGTGTGGCGATCGCCGCCGGCGAGCCGGGTTGTTGGGCTTGTTCGCCGCCTGTCTCGCCCCCTCTCCGGCGTGTGGGTGGGATGGTTTTCGACTTATTCAAACAGCACCCGTTGTCCCGTTCTTCGTTCGCAAACCCGTCGATTCATCCGTTTCACCGCCGCAAAATGGCCCTTGGCTCGTCCCCGCCGCGTCGCCGAATACGCCGCGATTTCCGCCGGTTTCGCCCAGTACCCTCCGCCGTTGGCTTCCACGGCGATGCCCAGATGTTCGCGGGCAAACACCATGATTTCTCGGACCCGGCGTCGTTTGGTCTCGTGTTTCCCGGCGATTCCGCACGTTTCCGCCAGCTCGATCGCCGCCACCGGGTGGTCGGCGTCGGCGGTCCTCAGCCGGTCCCACGCCGCCCAAAACCGCCCTCGCATGGTCTCGTCGCTCTGGGCCGCCTTGCCCATCCCTCGCGTCTCCCGGCGTACGGTGGGGCGGTCGGTGCCAATCCTTTGTCACTTCCCGCCCCCCCTGGGGTCCCAAGGTGTTTCGTCTCCAACCTCGTCGCAGCCGACTTTCTGTGTCACCCTCTGGCATAAAACCCGCTTCGCGGGCGGCTCGCCGGGGGTCCCAAGGTGTTTCGTTTAGGTGCCACGAATTGGCACCCTTCGTCCCTATTTCCCTTTTTCCTTTTTCCCGCTGCCCCCTCCGGCCGGTTTCTGTTTGCCCTTCGGTCCGTTGTTTTTCTTCCCGCCCCGGTTGGGCTTGGCCACCGTCCCGTTTCCGCTTTCGGTTTTTGTGCCACTTGATGTCATCATCATTTTTCCCTTGTTTTCAGCCTTTTCGGCGAGTGCCAAACATAGGCACTCTACGTTTTCCTCTGGCCAAGCGGACCGGTCCGCCCAGCGTGCCGGGTATCTGAAATTCCCAGCGAGTGCCGCATTGTGGCACTTCCAGCGGGGAAGTTGTTCTTCCGTTCGAGGGGCCCGGCGGCCCGCCGGCCCCCCGAACTTGCGCAAACAATAAGGGGTATCGTGATCGATCGGGTTCCCCGACCGGGGATGTTCCGCCTCGCCGACCGAACGGGACCGACCAGTCGGCGAGGGTACGGGTTTGGAAGGATATGGAAATCCGAACCGCGCGGTCCGGGTTGTATTCCCCTCCGCGCCGTCGTCTGGGATCGGCGACACGGAGGTCTCAAGGAGGAACATCAGGATGAGGACTGGGAGTCGGCCACGGCCCCGGAGGGTCGTCGTCGTGTTTCGGCGAGCGAGTGACGGTGGTCCGACTCCTCGACAGACCCGCTCGCCTAGGTCGGTTGTGCGATTCAAGGGTAGGCTGTCCCCCACCCCCGGTCCACCACCGGACCCGCTTTCATAATGCGTGGTTTTTATCCTGTGAGTTGTTTTGTTTTCCCGTGGCTACAAGCCTTATGTTTACCCACAACTTCTGGAGCCTTGCGGCGGACTTTG
>JBBTCX010000153.1:0-2899 GCA_038043045.1 Planctomycetota bacterium
TTCTCGGCGTGATGATAGAGCTTGCCGACCGCTGCCATCTTCTTGGCACGCTTGAACGTCTGCGTGTCGTCGAGAATGAAATAGATCGTTTCTCCTTTGCGATAGAGGCGACTGAACTGTTGCAGAGCAATGGCCCGCAGGACTTCGGACTCGTCCCAGTGGCTTCGCCAGAGGAACTCGCCGTCGTTGGTGCGATGGTTATGCTCGCGCAGCAGGGCATTGAGCCGTCCGACGGTGTGCTCGACTCCTGCGGCCATCGCCGTGACCAATCCCCAAAAGTGCGGCCAAGCGGGTTTGGAAAAGAAACGGCGCTGCGGACGAAAAAACCCGAACAAAACGCGGGGCATCGCGCCGATGGTCACCATGCGGTGGTCCTCCTGACCGGGTGTCTTTTTCCAACCTCGGTATCGGCTGGAAACACCCCTTTTTTGTTGCCCTATCCGCGCTCATGACGAAAATCGGTCAGTTTGAGTAAGATAGCCTTTCCGTGATCCATTTGGTCGCGGATTCGAGGCAGTTCGGAACGCTTACGCAGTCCGTTCCACCGCCTTGGGCCATGTCAGGGCGGCCCCCGCCTTTACCGCCGACCAGCGGGCTGATTTCCTTGATGAGGTCGCCGGCGCGGAGGCCCTTGTCGACGACGGTTTTGCTCATGCCGGCCAATAGGGTGACTTTGCCTTCGCTGACGGAGGCGAGCAGTACAGCGGATGCGGGGGTTTTGTTGCGGACCCAGTCGATTGCCGTGCGGAGGGCGTCGGGGGTTGCGGGGGGGACTTCGGTGACAAGGACTGTCACTCCGTGGATGGTTTGGGCCGTGGGGAGGAGTTCCTTCACTTTTTCGAGGATGGCGTCGCCGGCGGCGGCGGTGGTGTGTTTTTCGTGTTCCTTGAGGATTTTCTGGAGGGCGGCGAGTTTTTCGTTGATCTGGTGGCGGGTGCGCAGGGGGATGATTGCGGAGGAAAGGCGCTGTTGGAAGTCGGAGAGGCGAGTGGACAAGTCGCGATCGGCGGGTTCTTGGGAAACCGCTCCCTTACGGTCGCGGCTCGGATCGAGGGACTCAACTTCCGCGAGGAGGTTTTGGCCGGTGGTGAGGGCGTCGCGGGCGGCGGAGCCGGAGATGCCGACGAGGCGGCGGATGCCTTTGGCCACGGCCTCTTCGTGGGTGAGGACGAATTTCTCGATGTCGCCGGTGTTCTTTACGTGTGTGCCGCCGCAGAATTCGACGGAGTATTTCATCCATTTGGGGTTGTCGGGGGATTTCAGCAACCAGTCGGATTCGCCTGCTTTTTTTGCGTCGGCTTCGGTGATGGGCACGCCGACGGAGACGACGCGAACGCGGTCGGGGTATTTTTCGCCGAAGACGGCGCGGAGAGTGCTGATCTTTCGAGCTTCTTTTTGATCGACGAAATCCTCCTCTCGGCTGGCGGCGTACACGGGCAGCCTGGCCGCGATTTGCTGGTTGCAGAGGTCTTCGATTTGTGCCAACTCCGTGTCACCGACGGCCTTTGGGTGAGAGAAGTCGAAGCGGGTCTTTTCGGGGTCGACCAATGACCCTTTCTGTTGCACTCGTGTCCCAAGCACTTCTCTTAATGCCCAGTTGAGAATGTGTGTTGAAGTGTGGTTACTCTCTATCTGCATTCTTCGGTTCGGTAATCCACGCAACTCAAGCTCCTGCCCAATTGGTAGTTGAGTACCTGGTGGAAGAGTCCCTGCGTGAATTACCGTGTCTCCAACCTTGAGGGTCTGGGTAAAATGAAACTTAATTCCCCCCCCCACGATATCGCCCCAATCGCCTATTTGGCCTCCTTGCTCGGCGTAAAAGCAGGTCTTGTCAAACACAAGTAGTGCGACCATTGCATTTGCATTGCCTGAGATCTCGTTGGTCAGAAATGGTTGTCCAGAATCTGAAATCTGCAACACCGCGAGAAGTTTGGCACGAATCGCCCCACAATCGAATTTGCATGAATCGTCAGTAGTTCCGAAGGGCTTCAAGATTTCGGGTGAAATTGTCTTTACCAATTCGTTTCCCCACCGCATTGTTTGCAATGTGAAAGTCGCAACGGGACCGAAACCACGCCGTTTTCCCTTTGCCGTTTCTCTGGCTTCTCGCATCAATCGCTCATACTCAACAATGTCAGCGGAGAGGCCTCTCATTTCAGCAATGATTTTTGTCAATTCGATTGGAAATCCGTGGGTACTATGGAGGGTGAATGCATTCTTTCCGCTAACGGTTACGTTAAGAAACTGTATGTCAGGCCAGTCTCTTGGTCTCAAAGTATCGATTGTAATCTTCTCTGGTTTGTCATTTGCAGTTCGGAAAGTAAGTCCCCACCTAGTAGGATTGTCGTTCGCACTCTCCCAAGTAACCGTTCCGGCTGTTTCGTACTTCCAACCTCGAAACTTTGCCAGTGCGTAACCATATTCTATTGCTAGGGCTGTTTCGAACAAAGTAATACCGGCGTCCAATGTTTTTAGAAACAGTTTCTCTTCTTCTCTGATGATTTCAGCAACGTCCTTGACATTGTCATGAGGGTGGCGCGGGTCATTTCCAATCCTTAGTTCAGGAAACGCGTCGCCCATGTGCTGGGCCAGCGGCGCTACGAGATCGCACAAAAACGGCTCATGCATGTCCAGGTACTGCCGCCCAAAAAAGACAGCTCGTCGCAGAATGCTTCGGAGTACATAGCCGCGTTTCCCCTTATCGGGGACCGCGCCGTCGGTGATGGCGAAGGTGAGACAGCGGAGGTGGTCGGCGATGACACGGTATGACACGTCGATCATGAGTTGGTCAACTCCCGCTTCCTTACGGTCGCGGGACTGATCCGGCAGAGTGCCGCGATACTCAGGGGCGTTTGTACGTTTGCGGATGGCGTCGAAGAGGGGGGTGAACACGTCGGTG
>JBBTCX010000154.1:0-6309 GCA_038043045.1 Planctomycetota bacterium
CGAAGCAGTGCGAAGTGCAACTGGCCTATGCGATCGGAGTGGCCGAACCGGTGAGCGTCGCGGTGGAGACGTTTGGGACGAGCGATGTCGCGGCGGACAAACTGGTGCGAGCGATTCGAGAGGTGTTTCCACTGAAACCGGCCCAACTCATCGACTATTTGAAACTTCGCCGACCGGTGTATTTTGAAACGGCGCGACACGGGCACTTTGGCCGCGAGGGCGATGGATTCACTTGGGAAAAGACCGATCGTGCTGAGGATTTGTGTCGGGCGTTGAATGTGAAGTCGAGGCCGGTGGCGATGGTCGGGGCGAGGTAGTGCTCTGATAATATCCCGCACATCGGGGCACTGCTCAAGAGCAGTGACACACGATGGCACTCGAATACCGAATGTCGGGTCAGATGACCCGACCTACTTTCTCTACGAACCCAGGCGATTGCCGCGCACGTCGACTTCGATTGGTTTCGGCAGGCCTAGGTCTTTGATCTCTTCCAGCACGGTTTTCTTGTCGCCCACCAAAATCAACAGGCCGTTTTCCAGGGGAATGGCGGGTTTGGCGAGTTGGTTGAGGTCGGTCGTCTTCGTCGCCTGAATGGCCTTCAGATCGTCATTGAGTGTGTCGAAAGTCAACCCGGCGGCGAGTCGGGTGGCGGCTTCGTTCAAAATGCCGCCGAGTCCGGCGAAGGATTGGATCACGTCGGTGCGAAGGGTCTCTCGTGCCTTCTCGGTTTCCTCGTCGGACACATCGCCGCCGCGAATCCCCTTAAGTTCGTTGAAGAATTCTTGGATGGACTCGCCGGTGACATCGGCGCGAACACTGGAGGAAGCCGTCATGTAGCCCGTGGTGGGTCGCATGTTGAAACCGGAGCGAGCGCCGTAGGTATAGCCGTGCTCTTCACGCAGATTCTGCACGAGGCGACTCGTAAAACTTCCGCCGAGGATTGTATTAAGCAATCGATACTTCACCCTTTGCGGGTCGGTGAATTTCGGACCGGGCATGATGAATTGCACGACGGTCTGAACGGACTCCGGCCGATCGAACAGAACAACTTGAAGTTCTTGTCGTTTGGGTACTGAAAACTCGGCTGTTGGTAGAGCTGGTTTTTCACCCGCTTTCCAATCGCCGAACATGCGTTCTAATGCGGATTTCGCTTCACCCGGTGTTATATCTCCCGCGATCAAGACCGACATCAATTCCGGTCGAACGAGGGCCTTATATTTGGTTTTGATGTCATCGAGTGAGAACTTCTCCACAGTTTCGGGAATTCCAACGACCGGTCGGCCATACGGATGAGCGTCGCCGAAGAGCATACGCGTCGCCACGCGCGAGGCGACGATTGTCGGTTGGTCGTCTTGTTCCTTGAGTTCTTCGAGGTGCAAGCGCTTGACACGATCCCATTCCGGCGCGTCGAATCGCGGTTTGCGAATGGCGTCGGCCATGAGTCCAGCGGCGGGTTCAAAATTCCTCTTCAACACTGTAAGTGTCACCTGGACCGAATCGTGATCCGCGGAAGCGGAGAACTCCGCGCCGAGAGATTGCATTTTGTCGCCGAACTGGAGGGCGTTGAGGTCGCCGGCGCCTTCGTCGAGCATGCTGGCCGTAAGATATACGAGTCCGGCGGTCGTGTTATCGCTCAAGATGCCTCCGGTTCGGAAGTTGACGAGAATTTCGACCAATGGCAATTCGCTTTTCTTCCAGATCAACACCGGAACGCCGTTGGCGAGTTTCGACAATTCGGGGGCGGGAAGCTTAAAAGGTCCGGCGGCAAGCGAACTCGGTTTTTCGTCGCGCGGTGTAGATTCTCGTTCCGGCATTTCGGGCAACACACGCATGACGACCCGGGCGTTGGGGGTGAGGACGTTCTTGGCCCAGCGCTGGACTTTTTCGACGGTGGCGTTGCGATAGCGATCCAAATCTCGCTTGAAGGAATTCGGCTCCCCCCAGTAATACTCGTATTCGTTGAGTTGGTCTGCTTTGGCCTCGATCTGTTGCAAACCTTCGAGCATGGTAAGTTCGATCGTGGCCTTGCGCTGTTCGAGTTCATCCGGAGTGGGGCCTTTTTCGACGAGTTTCGCAATTTCCTCGTCCACGGCCTTCTCAATCTGTGCGAGATCAGCATCGGGTTTGGCCAACACATCGACGCGGAACATTGAGCCAAGCTGATTGGAATCTTGGTATGCGGAAACATCCACGGCGATTTTGTCATCGTAGATCAATCGTTTATACAACCGGCTCGTCTTCCCCTGGGTCAGAACAGCCGCGACAAGATCCATTTCCGCGTCGCCCTCTTGGTAGGAACTGGGGCTGTGAAAGCACATCGCCACCATGGGCAGTTGAACCTTGTCCAGCATCGTCGCCCGTTTGACTTGGTCGAGCTTGACCGGTGCGGCGGCTGCGTGCGGGGGTTCATGGCCTGGAGGAATGGTTCCAAAAAGTCCGGCGATCAGGGGCTTAATTTTGGCCGGGTCGAAGTCGCCGGTGACACAAAGCGACGCGTTGTTGGGAACATAATTCGTTGCAAAAAAGTCCTTTACGTCCGCAACGTTGGCCGCTTCCAAGTCTTCATGCGTTCCGATGACCGGAATGTGATACGGATGCCCCGGCGGATACATCATTTCTTGAATGACCAACTCTGATTTTCCGTAGGGCCGATTCTCATAACTCTGGCGGCGTTCATTTCGAACCACGTCGCGTTGTTTATCGAGCTTCTCTTGATCCATGGTCCGCCCAAGGTCCTCGAGCCGATCGGCGTCAAGCCACAGCAGCGTGGGAAGAAGTTGGGCCGGGCCCGATGAGAAATAGTTGGTACGATCCGAACTGGTGGTGGCGTTGTTCGATCCGCCGCCGGTTTCCATGAGCACGTCGAACTGATTCCCGGGTACGCGCTCCGTGCCCATGAACATCAGGTGTTCAAACAAGTGGGCAAACCCGCTTCGCCGAACCGGTTCATCCTTGGACCCCACGTGATACCACAAATTGATCGCCGCCGTCGGAAGGCTGTGGTCCTCGTGAAGGATCACGGTCATGCCGTTGGGCAACTTGTATTTTTCATGGGGAACATCTTGTGCAAACGAAGCCACAGAGGATGCCGCGATGACGATTACCAAAACAAAGCGGGTCAAAAACCGGTTCATGTCGAATCTCCCATATCCGGGACAAACAAAAGTGTCCTTCGGAAAAACTCCTTTAACCGCAACAGTTTACTCTTGGTGAGAAGAAAGACAATTCGTTCGATGCGTCGATCATCCGGCCAATCGCAAGAGGGCTTCTTGATACCGCCTCGCCGTACCCGCGACGATTTCTTTGGACAATTCCGGCCCCGGTGGGGTTTTGTCCCACTTGCCGCTACTGACCAACTCGTTCAAGTAATTCCGCACGAATTGCTTGTCGAAGCTCTCTTGATCCCGGCCCGGTTCATATTGATCCGCCGGCCAGAAACGCGAGGAATCCGGCGTCAGCACCTCATCGATCAGTAAATACTCCCCATCTCGAAACCCCCATTCGAGTTTGGTGTCCGCAATGATAATACCCCGCGTGCGAGCGTATTCAGATGCGCGGATATAGAGCTCCATGCTGCGATCGCGCAAGAGACTCATGCAATCCGGACCGGCGATGTCACATGCCCGCTCAAACGATACATTTTCATCGTGACCGGCTTCCTCTTTGGTCGCCGGCGTGAAAATCGGTTCCGGAAGTTGCGAACACTGCGAAAGTCCCGCGGGCAAGCGGATTCCACAGACCATCCCCGATTTCCGATACTCCGCCCAACCCGAACCGGCTAGGTAACCCCGAACCACGCATTCAATCGGTACCACCTTTGTCTTCTTACAACGCATGGTCCGATCACGAAGCGTGGCAAGATGCGGTTCGAGCCCACTCGGTGCGTGGTCGTGAACCACTTCGATCAGGTGATGCGGAACTCGATTCCCAATGAATTCAAACCAAAACTTGGAGATGGCCGTCAGCAGGCACCCTTTGCCCGGAATCGGTGTCGGAAGTACCACGTCGAACGCGCTCAACCGGTCCGTGGCCACCAACAGGACCTCATCGCCAAGATCGTAAACATCCCGTACTTTTCCGCGGCGAAAGGGAAAGCCGGGAATATTGGTCGCGGTAACAACAGAATCCGTTCGATCACCCATTCAGACTATCCTCAGCGAAAACCAAACAATAGCCCTTGCAGTTTGCTTTCCTAGCAAACGATACCAACATCAATCCGCCGAATTGAACTCCGTTATACCTGACCCAAACCCTTCAGGATACCGATTCAGGGGGGTGACTGATGGAAACCGTTCAACGGGAGCCGATAGATGGATTGCCGGACTCGACGTACGGTCACTCAGTCGCAATAATGGCCCCGATTAGAGGCGGCTCGTGAAGGACGGTGACATGGCGTTAGGCCGAGTTCGCGGAATTCACGGCGCGGAGTCCGAGTGGAATATGACCTAATTTGCATTGGCGTTCATGCTATCTTTTTCAGTTTACTCAAATGGCCGCCTGGCCGAAAAAGTGAATCTCGCGGGTGCGTACGTCGTGGGAAGTGATGACGTACCCCTTCTCGCCGATCTTAACTTTAAGAGCGGGGTGATCACCTGCAAAAAGCGCGGAGCGGGACCTTCGGGTTTGGCCTTGTTATGGCCGATCGCCGATGTCGGGACGGTATTGCTGGAAACCGTTCGTTTGCTGGAGCGTCCCAAGCCGTACTCCTTGCAATTGGAGCTGGCCCGCGGCAGACTTCTTCGCATCAGCCAAAAAATGGAAGACTGGGGATTGCTTAATTATCCCGGGACCGAATCGATCGTTGCGGAGATTTCCGCTGCGCGGGAATCGTTCATCTCGGCCCTTCAGGCCGATGACCCGATTCAAGTGGCAACACTTGCGGAGGACGCGCTCAAACGGGCCGTCATCGCCAGCGAAGCCCTTACGCGATTCCACGCCGAGATGTTCCTCGCCCGACGAAAACAATCCGGCGGATTTCCGCGTCGCTTGTTGGGATGCGCGGTTCCGGTCGAGACGCCACTCGACCTCTGTCAACGCCGACTGGCCGGCGTCTTTGACTTCGTCACGGTACCGATGATCTGGCGAGACGTGGAACCGTCCGAGCAAACGTTTAACTGGAAACCGTTGGACGCCCTGGTCGAAAACCTGGCGAAGAACCGCATGCCGATGAAGGGCTCGCCGTTGCTATCTTTCAGCGAGAAGAACGTTCCGAGCTGGCTCTACACGTGGCAAAACGACTTCGACACCGTTCGAGATTTGGCTTTTGAGCACGCCCGTCGCGTGGTCAATCGGTACGGACAGCACATCCAAACATGGGACGTCATCAGTGGGATCCACGCCAACACATGTCTGAGTTTCACATTCGAGCAATTGATGGAACTGACCCGTATGACCGCGGCGCTGGTCAAGCAGGCCTCTCCGCGTAGCACCGCCATCATCGACCTCGTCGCGCCGTGGGGAGAATATTACGCTCGAAACCAGCGGACGATTCCTCCCTTGCTCTATGCCGACATGGCCGCACAGGGCAGCGTGAACTTTGATGCGTTTGGGGTCCAGCTGCTTTTCGGTCCGGCGGTCGACGGTATGTTTGTTCGTGACCTATTCCAAGTTTCATCGCTCTTGGATCAATTCGCCAAACTCTCGAAACCGGTGCACGTGACCGCTGTCCAGGTGCCTTCGGAGCCCGGGGACCCTTCCCAACCGGGTGGTGAGGAGAAGGGAAATCCGCAAGACGGCGGCTTTTGGCATGGCGAATGGAGCGATCAGGTCCAAGCCGACTGGCTGAGACAATTCATGCAGATTGCGCTAAGCAAACCGTTTGTCGACAGTGTATCCTGGCATGATGTCTTCGATCACCCCAGGCAGTCGGTCCTGGGCGGTGGACTCTTGCGGCAGGACATGTCACCCAAACCCGCATACCAACAGTGGCAGAAAATCCGCGGCGAACTTTTATCCGGACAAAAATGATCCGCGTCTGATCGCACCAGCAACCTGCCCCAGTAATCACTCTTAAAAGAATCGTCGCGCCCGATAAGAAGAGCATGGGGCTGACATGCGCCACTCATTTGTCCCGATCCCGGACGTATTGTAAATCTTCCAATGAGGGGAACAATTCGAGCGGTGGATGTGCCGATTCATCGGCACCCTGCAGCCGACTCCCCTTTCGCCGCCGGATCAAAGTGCGGCGTGGGATCGAGTGTCCCACAAGGTTCTTACCGGACAAAAGGGGGAAGAGGGGGAAGAAGTCATGCAGGGTCTAATCGCACGTTCAGAGATTCCACGGACCGATCATCGACGATACGGTTCATC
>JBBTCX010000155.1:0-2509 GCA_038043045.1 Planctomycetota bacterium
GGGCCTATTCGAGGAATACGGATATAACGCTACACAATAAAGGGAAATGCTCTAACAGCGCGCTCATCAACAACATCAGCCTTGTCTGTTGAATGGTGTGTTGAATGGTATGTTTGTGCGCAACGGATTGCGCCCCGTTCGCGCATCCTGTTGCGCCCCGTCGGTCGGTACGGAGCGCATTGGATTGCGCCCTGCCTCGGGATGTACAAGCTGATAGATGTTGGACAGGCGATCCAAACGATTACGGGGAGGGTGACTCTGTCGCTTCGCAATTCCATGATTTCGCACCAGGAATCCGGCATTCTCAAGCGCCCCCAATGCAAGCTGGACCATTCGACGCGATAGCATGCAGTTGTCAGAAATGTTCGATACCGATGGAAATGCGATGCGTTCCAAGTTGGACCGATTCCAAAGGTACGCGGCCACTACCTTTGCGCCGTTGGTCAGTCGTGCCGCCAAGATTTCGTCCAGCCAACGAAAATCCTTGACCAGTTGACGTTCGCTGGGTGTCTTACTCAACGTACGTTCGCACTATCCCGCCGCGCCAACGGCGGGTTTTGTTTTTCAATGGCCGCTCTCGCGTTCGCGTTCCTTGACCCAATTCTCAATGGTGGGTTTTCGCCAGCGGGACGCCCGCCCGTCAGGCATGTCGGTTTGGTAAATCGGCCACAGCCCATTCTCAGTCTACTGCTCCACCCCGACTGGCTCTGTTACTCTCGGACAACAGCCACTCTAAAAACGAATCGCCACGAAGCTGCACGGCCTGTCATTCGTCAACTCCGACGTCGTTCATTCACGTAGTCTGTGGTTGCGCCATTCGATGCGACGGCGAGCTCGCGATACCATTCAGCGAAAAGCCAAGTGGCGAGCGCCTCACTGCGCTGCGCCCATTGCTTCTGTGCCACTTCTGAAGGCTCTGCCGTAGCCACGGTCATCACCAACCCCGCAACAGTCTCGGTTTCAATAGTGTCATCGGTCATCAGGCACCTGCTGTCCGGCGCGACTTATAGGAATTGGTTTCAGGCTTGGCCCCTTGAGACCCTCGTGTTGCAAAACAGCCGGTTTTCTCCTGCATGACCCTGCCAATCTCAACGATAGGATGTTGCCAACGAATCGATTGGCCCGTCTGAATCGGTTTGTAAAACCGCCCGCAGCTCATAGCGCGCCGCGAACTCCGTTCCGACCAACTCAGGGACTCCCGCACCTTGCTCGCGTCCTAAAGCAAATCATCACCAACCGATACAGCCGAACCGACCGACTTGGCCGGACTGAGCTGCACAGCCTTGGGTTCCACGGCGGGAAGTCGAAGCGATGCTTTCATCGTTTCACCGCCAATACCCTGACCGGCGATTTTCGTTGAACCCTCACATGGAATCCGCATCGACGTAGAACCGAGAGCTGTTCCTGTTGCCATGCCCGATTGTTGTCCGCGACCGCTCGAACAAGTCCGCAAAAGGCAACAACAGCGTCCTGAATCGGACTGGCGATTTGTTTCTTTGGCATACGCGACACCTCCTACCCATCGGATGGGTGTCGCATCGGTGTCGCGCACAATTGCACCTTCGTTCTCTGAAAATGCCTATTTTTGTGGGGTTTCTTCGTCGGGAGTGTCGCATTCGGTGTCGCAAGAAGTGTCGCGCAACACCTTGCAAACACGCCCTTTCCGCTTGGTTGTCGGCTTCGGTTTTCCCTCTTCCAGAAAGCTGCGGGCTTTCTTGAACCGATCGTAGCGATACAGGGTTGTTCGGTTTATCCCAGCCGCTTTGGCAACTTGTTCATCGGTCCAATCGGGATGATCTGTCAAGACAGCAAGCGCTTTCGCCTCGCCGCTCATTTCGGACCTGCGGCCTCGACTTTCACTAGTCTTCGCTTTGGGTGACCCTTTGCCTACTGGCAAGGCTGCACTTTTTGCAACCTCATCCAACATTCTTGTCAGCGCCGGAAAGCAACTCGGCGGGAGATAATGTGGTCGGTTGTGCTTACGCACTTCTACCTGTCGTCTTATGAAGTACATTAGGTGCGTGGATTCATCCGACCCGATGAAGTCCTCTGGCTGCTTGTTGCCCCACGGATTCATGCGGGTTGTTCCAACACAAAGTTCGTCGTGGATCGCCCCAAGTGCAACGCGCTTTTCGTCGAAACTTAGTGGCCGCTTTTCCATTGGAAGTGGCCATACAGGGTTTTTTCCGCGCGGTGATGTCGCCCAACGATGAATTGCTGCATGAACCAAAGCAAGTAAGTTCGCATTCTCGCAAATGGCGTCGTGTACGCGCCATGCGAATTCTTCAAGTTGAATGTGCGGGTATCCGTGCGACGCCATTGACTCTCGAAGCATCTTCGCAATGGGAGAATCCATCAAAAAGTGATTCAACGGCGGTACAACTGTACCATCAGGAAGCATCACGACTTTTTCCGTTGTGCCATCCGCACGAACCCTTGTGGCGATGGAGGAGTTTAGAGCATTTCCCTTTATTGTGTAGCGTTATATCCGTATCCCTCGAATAGGCCC
>JBBTCX010000156.1:0-5800 GCA_038043045.1 Planctomycetota bacterium
GCAGGGCACGGCAGGTACTGAATAATGTTGAATCTGAATGAGACACTACACTAGCATAAACCGCGGAATTGCTTGATCCCCAATCGATTGGATACAATGCAGGTTCCATTTGCACTCGGTTGGGAATTGGGGGAAACGAGTTGTGCGAGGATTGGGGGACTCATGTTTGATTCTACCAAAAGATTTGTGGGCGGCGTTGTGGCTGCGGCGATCGGATTTATTGTGTTTTCCGTTCCGATCTTTGGTCAAGATTGTACCGGCACTTCGGTCGGACTTACGCCGATCAACGATCTTGGCACCGGGCTCTATTTGAGCCTTTACCAAGGCGGGCTGTATCCCAGCGGTTTAAACACCGCGCCCGCCGCTCACGAAGCCGAAGGATTGGCGCGATCCTTTCTCATTGAACCCTTGGATACGTTTGGGAATCCAAGTCCCACGGGCAAATATATTCTCCTTTCCATCGGGATGTCCAACACGACGCAGGAATTTTGTTCTGGAGGCTCGTTTGAACCATGCACTTCGTGGTCGTTCATGGGCCAAGCCGCCGTGCATCCGGTCGTGAACCATACGGCGCTCGAAATTGTCAACGGTGCCAAAGGGGGTCAAACCGCTATGCTTTGGGATGATCCATCTGATGCTAACTATGACCGGATCGTCACCGATCAACTCACCCCGCAAGGTTTTACCGAAGCCCAGGTTCAAGTTGCGTGGGTGAAGGTGGCTGACGCGGGACCGACGCTTTCGCTGCCCAATGTCAACGCCGATGCGTATCAACTTCAAACCCACACCGGAAACATCATGCGGGCGATGAAAGTTCGATACCCGAATTTGAAGATCGTCTTTCTTTCCAGCCGCATCTACGCCGGGTACGCCACGTCGACGCTGAATCCGGAACCGTATGCGTACGAGTCGGCGTTCGCGAGCAAATGGACGATCGAAGCCCAGGTCAATCAGATGGCCGGCGGACCGATCGACGCAATATCCGGCGATCTGGACTTCAACACCGTCGCGCCGTGGATCGCGTGGGGTCCCTATCTTTGGGCCGACGGATTAAATCCACGAAGTGATGGGTTCACGTGGGAATGCCTGGATATGCAGCCCGACGGGACCCACCCGGCCATGGTGGGTCAGCAAAAAGTAGGAACGCTGCTCATGGACTTCATGTTGACATCGCCGTTTGCAATACCTTGGTTTTTGGAATCCGGGGTACTTGTTCCCACCGGCGACTGCGATGACGATCTTGATGTTGACCTGACGGATTACGCGCACCTCACCACGTGCTTGGCCGGTCCAGGGATCGCTTATGATACGGATGCCTGTCTTTGCATCGACTTTGACGTCAATAGTCAAGTCGACATGCTTGATTTTCGAGAGTTTTCCACCAGGTTGACTGTGCCGCCGCCTGATCTCGACCCCGCCGTTGATGACTTCGAGCGTGAAAGTCTTGGTTCGAACTGGCTTTCGACGCAGGGTACTTTGACCATCCTCAATGGAAGCGATCTAGGGATACAGGCCACGGGGATCGGAATTATCGCGTGGCAAGGATCGAGCTTTTCCGCCGACCAATACGGTGAGGGTGAAATCGCATCAGGTTGGAATCCTCAAACCAGCCTACAGTTAAACGTGCGTCTGAATACGTCATCCGGTGCACGGTATGGTTTGCGATGGCTCGGCGGCGGTACGATGGAGCTTCGCTATACCGCATCCGGACAGAGCGTGTTGCTAGGGACCGCCACGGGACAAACCCTGGTCGCAGGAGACACGCTTCGCCTCGAAGCTCAGGGAACCACCCTTCGAGGGTTCAAAAACTCAAGTCAAATCATAATCGCCACGGATTCCAACCTCTCCAGCGGCACGGCGGGTATCGCATTTTCAGCAGATAGCGGCTCGGTACCGGCTGTCTGTCTGGAAAGTTGGACTGGGGGCTCTTTGCCGTAAGTTCCACAACCGACGAAGGTAAGAACAACTTCGTATACATTGCGGGAAACCAAGGGAAGTATCCGAGCATCCAAGTGTCGAGTCCCTATGCGTTTGCACCCAACGAAGCCTGAAACGCCTAAAAGTAGAGACACAAAAGTTTCCTTGGAGAAAATTTGAACGAGACGGTTGATTGGACGTAGAATACGCAGAGGAGCGGGTGATGTCGTGTACAGCGATTACTCCCGTCCTTCGAGGAAAAACATTATGAATGCGTGGAGCAAAGAAGCCGTGAATCAGACCCTCCAGTCTTTAAGGCAACATCAGTTGGTGATTCTCCGTCGCCTTCGCAACGGACCGCTCACGGAATTCGAGCTGATCCGAGAGGTGGCGGCGAATTCCGGTTTTCCGGAAGAACAATGCGCGGATCATATCGGCGAATGGCTGGAGGAGCTGAGGGTCGACGGTTTGGTCTGGTCCGGAACGCTCACCAACACCAGGAATCAAAAGCTGCATGCCGCCGCGTTGACCCAGAAAGGACGCGACTTGGTCGACTAGAATTCGCACTCTTTCAAGGGTCCGACACCTTCCTACAACCCCCGCTTCCGGTTCGTGCCTAGTCATGGCACTCGAACGATCCGTTCCCACAATAACGTACAATTCCCCCTTTGCTCACAGCGAAGGGTGACGTTACGATGGCATGAGTTGCCAACTTCCTTGCAGGCGTCGAACGACGAACAGTGGCGGCCCCATGACAGGAGAGGTCCCGCATGAATGTGATCGAAGTAGAACGAGTAACCAAGACTTTCGGCACGTTTCGCGCCGTGGACGACCTTTCGTTTACCGTTCCCCAAGGTTGCATCCACGGGTTCATAGGTCCCAACGGCTCCGGTAAAACCACCACCATCCGTATGATCATGCACATCTACCATCCCGACCTCGGCACGGGACACGTCCGCGTTCTCGGACAAGAAACTTATCAAGCTGCCAATGATCGCATCGGGTACCTTCCGGAAGAGCGCGGCCTATACAAGAAAATGAAAGTGCGCGAGGTTATTCGCTTCTGCGCGGAGTTGAAAGGTCTCCGAGATTATAAACAAGCGGTGCAACAGTGGCTCGCCCGAATGGACCTCGAAGCTTGGGCGGAAAAGAAAGTAGAAGTTCTTTCCAAAGGAATGTCCCAACGGGTGCAGTTCATCGCCGCCGTCATCGCTCAACCGGAACTCATCATTCTCGACGAACCATTCAGCGGTCTTGACCCGGTCAACGCGGATTTGCTTCGAAACACCGTGCTGGAACTTCGCCGCAACGGAGCCACGATTATCTTCTCTACTCACGACATGAACATGGCCGAGCGGATGTGCGATATTTTACTGATGATCCACAAAGGCAAGAAAGTCTTAGACGGCACCTTGGAATCCATCCGTGCGAACTATGGACAAGATTCCGTCCGCGTGCGAATGGACGGCAACCACGTCGATTTCGATCGCATGCCCGGCGTCGCCAAGGTTTCTGATTTTGGCCGCTTCAAGGAACTTCGGTTACACGAGGGCACCGATTCTCAAGACGTCCTCGCCAACCTAATCAAGTTGGGCCGCGTCACTCATTTCGAATTGGCCAGCCCCTCATTGCACGAAATCTTCGTCCGAATCGCCGGACCCGCCGCTCAGGAGCATAATCATGCGTAAGACGGTTGTCATCGCCGTTCGAGAATATCAAGCCGCCGTAAAGACAAAGGCGTTTCTCCTTTCCGTCATCCTCATGCCCATCATGATGGGTGGCGGAATCACCATGCAATGGCTCCTCAAAGACAAAATCGACATCTCCGACAAGCGACTCGTGGTCATCGATCGCACCAACGTCGATGGCAAATCCGGCACCCTCTTTCAAGCCGTCGCCGCCGAAGCAAACAAACGAAACGAAGAGGAGATTTATAAAGGAGAGGGCGCAGATCGACGACAGGTGAAACCGAAGTTTGTGTTGACCCAAGCCGAAGGTCTGCCCGACGACCCCACGGAAGCGGCTTTGGCTCTTTCCGAACAAGCGCGAAAAAAAGAAATTTTGGCTTTCTTGGTGATCGGTCAAAACGCCATGACTCCGGTCGACAAAGAAGACCCGCAAGCCTTGATCCAATACCACTCCAACAATCCCACCTATGACGACCTCTACGATTGGCTTCGCTCCGTCCTCAACGACCGCATCCGTCAGCTTCGCTTCCAACGCGCGGGCTTGAACGAAACCGTCGTGAAAGAGGCCTCGCGCCCCGGCGATTATTCCTTCCTCGGACTATTATCCCGCGATGAAAGCGGCAAGATCGTCCCCGCCGAGCGCACCAATCGCTTGGCCAATTTCCTCGTGCCCTTCATGATGTGCGTGTTGATGTTCATGATTGTTATGGTCGGAGCCTCCCCGCTGACCAACAGTGTCATCGAAGAAAAAATGCAACGCATCGCTGAAGTCCTATTGGGTTCGGTCTCACCCTTCGAACTCATGCTGGGCAAGCTCCTCGGAAGTGTTGGGGTCTCCTTGACCCTCCTGACCATATACCTCGGCGGAAGTTTCGCCGCGCTGACATGGGCTGGGCAAGCACAAGTGTTCCCCATCGATACCATGTGGTGGTTCGTCGCTTATCAAGCCTTGGCCGTCTTCCTGTACGGTTCCATGTTTATCGCCGTCGGCGCGGGCGTGAGCGATCTCAAAGAAGCTCAATCCATGCTCACGCCGCTCATGCTCATCATGGTCATCCCCATGATGGTCATGGCGCAAATCATCCAGGAACCGTCGTCCACCCTTTCGACCACTTTGTCTTTTATCCCACCGTTCACGCCGATGATCATGCCCATGCGCCAGACGATTCCGCCAGGTGTCCCCCTGTGGCAGCCGGCAGTCGCCATTGTTCTCGTCCTCCTCGCAACGACTTTCTGCGTCTACGCCGCCGGGCGCATCTTCCGCGTTGGCATTCTCATGCAAGGCCGCGGCGCCAAGGTCGGCGAAATGGTCCGCTGGATCATCAAGGGATAATTCGACATTCCCCCCAGCAATGTTTTTTCCCTTTTTGGGTTCATCTTTGAAGCACGAGGGTGCCCCCGATTGCTTGATTAGGATTCTGCCAACCCCGGCTTCCCCACACCCGTTACGTGTGGCGCGAATCATTCTCCCGTACCATTAGAATCGGCCAGACCCCGTGAATCCGAGGACGTAGTTATGGGCAACTGAATAAGAGGCTGTGAGCAATCAAGATATGGCAGCGATAAAAGTGCGCGAACATAGCCGCAAGACGATTCCCCCGTTGTTATTGGCCGTTTTGTAGGCGTTTTTTGCAAGTTGGCGTAGTATCTTTTTTGTATTCAAGCTGGATGTTTCGTACGTTCCTTCTGAGAGGCGCAGAGGTGCGGTCGTCCCATAACGGTATGGGCTTCGGCACGCTGCAAATGAGGAGGGAAATAGTGAAGAAGTCATCCAAACCGTCGAATCGCAAGAGCAAACCAGCGAATCCACAAACGAAGGACAAGCCCAAGATCAACCAACCTGTCCAGGGGGCAACCTTAACAATCGAAGCGTTGGAGCCACGAATCCTTCTTTCTGCGACCTGGGTGGATGCAGACACTGGATCGTCTTTGACCGACGGGAGTAGTGGAAATGACGTCTTCACTGGTGGAGAGACTGCCGACGTTGCCTATGGTCTGGATGGCAACGACTTCCTCAGCGGTCTCGGCGGCAACGACGTGCTTGTGGGTGGCGTTGGGAATGACGCGCTCGACGGCGGTGACGGGAATGACGTTTTAAAAGGCGGATCAGGAAACGACACGCTTCTTGGCGGCGAGGGCAATGACACCCTGAACGGCGGCGCGGGGGACGACAGTCTTCTAGGCGGGGACGGGAA
>JBBTCX010000156.1:5900-18325 GCA_038043045.1 Planctomycetota bacterium
GTGCAGGTACCGATACGCTGAACGGTGGCGAAGGCAACGACAAGCTCGACGGCGGCGCGGGCAATGACGCCCTCGACGGCGGCACTGGTGATGACACCCTGAACGGCGGCGCGGGGGACGACAGTCTTCTAGGCGGGGACGGGAAAGATAAACTCACCGGCGGCGCGGGCAATGACGCCCTCGACGGCGGGGTCGGTAACGACACATTGGATGGAGGAGCAAACGACGACACGCTGTTGGGCGGCGCCGGAAATGACAAGCTTACGGGTGGTGCAGGTACCGATACGCTGAACGGTGGCGAAGGCAACGACAAGCTCGACGGCGGGAAGGGTGACGACACGCTTCTTGGCGGCGAGGGCAATGACACTCTCAAAGGCGGCGCGGGCAATGATGCTCTCGACGGCGGGGTGGGGAATGATGTCCTTCAGGGTGGCGCTGGAACCGACGTGCTGAATGGCGGAGAAGGCAACGACCAGCTTGACGGCGGTGCCGGTAACGACACTCTGAACGGCGGAGCTGGAAATGACACGCTTGTCGGCGGGGCGGGAAACGACACGCTCGACGGCGGGTTCGGAAATGACGTGCTCAAGGGCGGAGCGGGCGACGATACCTTTAACGCCAGCGACGGCAACGATTTGATGTTCGGCGGCAAAGGCGACGATACGTTCAACTTTGCTAACGCTACCAGTGGAAGCGTTTATACGGTTCATGGCGGCAAAGGCGCGGACTCGATCGACCTATCCACGTACCAACCTCACCAAGTTTTGCAGTCAGTGGGGCGGATCGACGTGACCATGGGCGACGGCGGGTCATTCACGATCAACCATACTGGAATTGAACAAATTCAATATTCCGGCGGCACGTCCGGAGTCGCTGGCTCCACTGATTTCGACGCATCGGCTTTGGAAGCGGCGGCGACCACCGTGGAACCAGTTACCCTCGCTCCGGCTTTGAGCGGGGACACGGTGGAGTTGACGACGAGTAGCGCCGGAGGAGGTTCGGACGCCACGTATCAATGGGCACAAGTAGGTGGTCCGGAAGTGGCGCTCAGCAATATCGATGAATCCACGCCGTCGTTTATCGCACCGGATGTAAGCTCGCCAACGGAACTGACATTCGAAGTCACTTCCACGGAGGGAGGAACTACGGTGACAGAGACGGTCACCATTAAGGTGAATCCTGTCACTTCCGACGTGGGTGGTGGTTCATCGGTTTCCTCCGGTGGTGGTAGTAACGGACCGGGAGGCGGATCGAGCGGCGGCGCTGGAGCGTCCGGCGGAAGCGGTTCCTCCTCTTCGAGTCAGGTTCAGTCGAAGTCGGTGGAGGGCGGGGTAAGTCCAACCAAGGCCTTCGCCAATACTTCGGGAAATCCTTCGGTGGCGCCGTCCGTTCCACAGCCATCTCACGATGTTCATACTCCACAATTCTCGGTTACTGCGCCCGTAGCGGACGTGTCTGATCAGGGATCGGTTGCGGACGGTTCACCCATCTCGGAATCTCTGACTCAAACGCAGCCGCCGCAAGGCGTAGTACTCGGGAGCGTCACGCAAGGTGACACCGCTGTGGCACCTAATAGTCAGGGCGGAGATGACGGGGCCAGCACGATGTGGGAAAACGTGACGGACATGCATGTGATGAATCCGATGGAGGGGATGCAAGGCGTAGTTCCCCAAGACGATGCGCACGTGCCGGTCGAGTCTCACCTGGCCGATGCAGGTGGGAGCGGATCGGATGACACGGTATCCCACCGGTTTGAGGTCTCCGGCGAGATTGAATCTTCAGAAAAAATGGAACCCATCGGCGCGCACGACTCGTCTTTTGGGGAGTTTGCCAGCTTGCACGAGTCGGATTTGCAGGACTTTGACGACGTGACCCTGACGACCGCGGGTGGTTCCTTTAGTTCGTCCGGTTCAGAGTCCTTTCCCGCAGTTTCTGGGGTGCAGTCGACCACGGTCGCTAGCGGTGATCTCTCCGCTCAAGGTTCCAACGGCGACAGAAGCGATTCTCATCCTGCGGGTACAAACGAGGCTCTGCCGACGACTTCGGAATCCAAGAATGAATCGGGGGATTCCAGTTCCGAGGAAGACGTGACCGGGCACAGTGATGTTGAAGCGGATTCGCATATGGCGGGTCTCTCGATGCCGGTTGCTGGCGGCTTCTTCGCGGGAGTCTGGAGCGCTGTACGTAGCTGGGCCGGGATGAAATCGAACCCATCGTCCGATTACGAAAAGGGACGTGGCTCCGGTCGGTCCTAAAAAGCACGAACTGTAGTGCGGGTTATTTACACCCCCGGATCCGCCTAATCACCTATCACGCACTGACCGAAAGGAGGATAGGGGATTCACGCCGGCTTTGGGGGACCGCATGATTTGGAACCAGTCGATTCATCCATCGATCGGTACGGGCAATCCGTACCGATGTATCGAGGCCAGTCGAAGGAGTTATCGACGGGTCTTCCTGGTGGCGTTGCTGTCGTGGGGTGTTCCATGTGGGGTGATCGCCGCTGATCCCATCCAATCGACGGATACTTGCCTTCGTGTTTCCGGGCTTGCCATTCCTAGTCAAATCGCAACGCTTACGGCTGTTCAGCAGGGGCGCATCGCCAACATGGCGGTCATCGAAGGCATCAGCGTCCGTGAAGGCGACGTACTTTTTACCATCGAGGATAGCGTTCAGCGCGCTCGGACGGAAATGGCGCGATGGGACGCCGAGTCGTCGCTGGGTATGGAGCGGGGGCGGGCACGATGGGAGCACGCGAATCGCAATCTGCAAAGGCTGATGGGGTTGCAGGGGGATGATTTCGCTTCGTCGAAGGAGCTTGCGGACGCGCAATCCGAAGTGGACATCACGCAAATCGAATACCAGATGGCCAAGTTTGTGTCTCAACAGGCCCAGCGCGCTTATGAACGGGAGCGAGCGACGTTGGCGCAATATACGATTGTGGCTCCTTTCCCGGGTTATGTCTCCGAGCATTTCAAGGAGGTGGGCGAGACCGTGGAACCGCCGGAGCCGGTGCTGCGACTCCTTCGCCTGGATCCGTTGGAAGTGGTTGTGGACGGTCCGCTTTCGCTTGGGTCCAGCGTGCACATTGGGGACGAAGTGAACGTTCAGCCCGTTGATGGCCATTGGGCTGCTCGCGTGGGGAAGGTCACTTTCCTTTCACGCGCGGCGGATGCGGCAAGTCAGACGTTGAGGGTCAAAGTTGAAGTGCCAAATGACCTCAATCCTTGGATCGCGGGGCTGAAGGTCAATCTTGTATTTCAGACGCGGAGTGAAAAGCAGGTGAAGTCGTCATCGGCGGCGGAATTGACCCATCCGCTCGGCCAGGTCAGCGAATTGCAAGGAAACGTACGGCGGGGCGGTTGAAGTTTTTGTGGCGAGGGAGTGATGTTCGACAATTTTGATAGCCCAGATACGCCGCTGAATGAGGACCTGGCATTTCAATTGCTTCAAGAGGTTGAAAAAAGCACGAGCGACGAAGTGCGTCGACAGCGAGCCCATTTTCGGTTGGCCGTTCGTGCGGGTGTTACTCTTCAATCCGGTAACTCCAGCGAACTCCTATCGTACAAGATCAAGGGAATGACCGGGGACATTTCGGAAGGTGGATGTTGCGGCTTGTTTCCGCTTCCGGTGCGGGTCGGCGATATTCATCGGTTGCAGATTGATCGAGAGGTTCTTGATCTGCCTTTGATTTTCGCGCGGTGCGTCCGCTGTCGCCTGGTGCGGGAGGATGCATTTGAAGCCGGGTTTACGTTTTTCTCACCCATTACTCTGCCTGACAACCTCGCCGTCTCATCCGACGCATTTGTCCAGGAGCATGGCAACAGGGACAAACGCTGAGTGCGAGTTCTGGTTGATGAGTTGGTCTGGTTCTGAAATCCATGCGAAAGAGCGTAGAGCAAACACGGTCGTCCGCATCGCAGCAAAGCGCCGATTCTTCACCGGCGGGGTCGAGTCTCTATTCAGAAATCCTTGAGCTTTCACGTAGTTCCGGTTCCAAGTTTCGATTGATGTCGAAGACGCTGCGGTTGCTTGCCGAGCGGTTTCAGAGTCCGTATGCGGCCATCCACGTTCAAAACCGCTCGGAAGTTTTACAAGATGATTGCCACACGGGACGATCTGATCCTAACTTTTGGAAGCCCAGCGTTCAACGATTTTTGACGGAATCACTCGCTTCGAAGGAATCGAGAGCTCGAATTCTCCGTGCCAAGAGTGGAACAGATCGATTGGCATACCTGAGTGCACCGCTGTTTGACGGATCGGGCGGCACCAATGGGGCCATAGCCCTCATCGCCAGGGTCAAGGATCAAATCGAAGCGACGAATCGGCTTGGCCTGTTGGAGTCGGTGTGCCGTTACGCATCCTTGGCCGCCGAACTTACAATCCGGCAAAGCGCACCTCAACCTAGTATGCCCGGTTCATCGTCGGCCCCGATGATCCGCCACTCGGCCACGACTTTGAATGAACTCGCTTTTGCGATCACCAATGATCTGCGCAACAAGACCGGTTGCGGACAAATCGCACTTGGTTGGGTGCGGGGCAGTCACGTGGATATCCTCAGTATCTCCGGTCTCGATGAGGTTCGACGCAACAGTCCGGGGATTACTTCTCTCCGAGGAGCCATGGAAGAGTGTCTGGATAACGGCGGGCTGCTTGTATGCCAGCGAGATGACCCTTGGGCGAAGGACGATGTGAGTCGTCACCGATTGCATTTGCAGTGGCATCGCGACACGAAAGGCGATGCTGTGGCTTCCTTACCCCTTCGACATTGTGAAAGAACGGTTGCCGTCCTCAGCGTCCGGCGCGGATCGGATCGTCCCTTTTCGCGCGACGAGTTGGAACGAATACGCGGAGTTCTTGAATCATCGATTGTCGGAGCGATGGTTTTCGCCGGCGTTGCCGGAAGAAGCCTCTGGAAACATTTTTTGGCATCGTTGAGGAATTCAGGACGAGTCGTCACCAGTTCGAAGTGGGTTGGTCCAAAGACTGTCGTGACCGGCGTATTGGCGGCACTCTCCTACCTAACCTTTGGAACACTGCCTTATCGCGTTACCGTTCCTTGTACCACCGCACCGGCAGAGGTTCGCCAGCTTTCCGCTCCATTCGAGGCTCCGCTACTCTCCGGGACAATCGTGGAAGGCGATGTCGTTCAAAAAGGAGAAGTTCTCTGCGAGTTCGATCGTCAGGACCTCCTTCACCAACAAGCCGAACTTCAGGCCCAACTGGCCGTGCAAGAGCGGGAGCAGGATCGGGCGCTGGCGAACGGCACGCCGCATGAAGCACAATTGTCGATGGCCAATCAAGTGTTAACCAAGGAACGTCTGGCGATCGTCAATCGGCGATTAGAGCAAGCCGTTATTCGTGCGCCATTCCACGGCATTGTGGTCGCCGGCGACCTTCGACAGCGCATCGGTACGGTGTTGCCCCGTGGGGAACCGTTGTACCGAATCGCTCCGAACGATCACTGGAGTATTGAGCTGGAAGTTCCTGAAATCCATGTGGCACAATTGGAGAAGGGAATGCACGGAGCTTTCTCCACCTACTCACAACCCGACCTGGTGTACCCCATTTCTGTCCGGCGAATTCGCGGGTCGTCCGGTATTCGCAACGGAAGAAACATTTTTGTTGCTGAAGCGGTCCTCCAATCGGCCGCACCACCCTCTGCACAAGCGTCGAGGGGAGCATCGCGGTCGTCTCCCATTTTGCGACCGGGTATTCAAGGGGTGGCGGCGGTGGACGTGGGTCGTCGTCCTATTTGGTGGGTGCTCTCCCATCGACTGCTCGATTATGTAAGGCTTAACCTGTGGCTGTGACGACGGAAAGCATCGCTGCAATGCCGAACTCATTGGTTTCGCGCCTTGGCGAAGCGCGAGTCGGAATGCGCGATGATCTCGACGTGACGCGCCACGTGTTTCGGGGTACCCCTGCTTATGTCGTCAGGGACCCCATCACCTTCCAAAGCCAACGCCTGTCCATACAGAATTACGAAGTGCTCGTCTCCCTTCGGCCAGATCGATCGTTATCCACAGTCTTTCGAGAGTTGGTTGGGCGTCAACTGTTGAGTGAACAAGAGGAAGAGAAATTCTATCAGTTTGTATTGGCGCTCCATGGACTCGGTTTTCTGTCCCTGCCGATTTCCGACTCAACCCAGCTTTACCAACGCTTTCAACAAAAACAACAGGCCCGTCGAAAGGAAAAGTTTGCCGCGTTCCTCTTTTATCGAATCCCCTGTTGGAATCCCGATGCCTTTCTCGACCGCACTCTTCATTGGGGACGCATGCTCTTCACCCGACCCGTCTTTTTCGCTTGGATCCTCATGATCGGGTTCGCCGGATATGTCGCTTGGCGACAGGCCGATCAACTATGGCAACCGCTTCAAGGACTGTTGACAGCGCAGAATCTTCCTCTTTTATGGATCACCCTGGTGGTGCTCAAGTCCTTCCACGAGTTCGGCCACGCCTACGCTTGCAAACACTTCGGCGGCCACGTCCCGGAAATGGGACTTTATTTGATACTGTTTACACCGTGCGCCTACGTGGATGCGACCGCCTCATGGGGATTCACCAGGCGGCGCGACCGAATCATCGTGTGTCTGGCCGGCATGTACATTGAGAGCATGTTCGCGTCGGTGGCCCTTCTTGTCTGGGCAATGACCGAGCCGTCCCTAATCCACTCCCTCGCGTACAACGTAATTTTCCTTGCGGGAGCCGTGACCATCTTGTTCAACATAAACCCTTTGGTCCGATATGACGGATATTACATACTGAGCGACCTCGTCGAGATTCCTAATCTCAGGGAGCGCGCTACTCGCTACCTTACCCAACTGTGTAAACGCCAAGTTCTACGGGTTCCATCGCACGACCTACTCCCCGATCGCCGAGCTCGGGCCATTCTGTTGACTTATGGTCTCTGGTCCACATTGTATCGTGTGGGGGTTGTACTGGGAATCGCCGTTGTTCTGGCCAATAAAGTGTTTATACTCGGACTGACTCTTGCCCTCTACTTTGGAGGATCCGCTTGCATTCGTCCAATCTACAAGTTGACCCGATACCTCTGCGAAGGTCGAGAAACCGCGCACTTCCGTCGCCGCTTCGTTGCCCTCGCCGTCCTGCTCCTCGTCGTTTTCCCCGCCGCCGCCGCCTTGATTCCCATTCCCTCGCACATCCACGTATCCGCCATCGTGTCCACCGAAAAGGAGACCATCCTTCGCGTCAAGCAACCCGGATACCTCGTGGCGTCGACCGTGGAAGAAGGGCAGGAAATCTTCCCGCATTTCGAGATCGCCGAACTGCAGAACGATTCGTTGCGCGAAGAACTCGCGGAAGCAACATCCAAGTTGACCGCTGCCCGGATTCGTTTTGACGCCGCTCAACTTCACGATCCCGCTCGCGCCCTTCAAGAAAACACGGTCGTCGCTCTCCATCAGCGTCAGGTTCAAAAAGTTGAGGAGAACGTGAGGAATCTAACGGTGCGTGCCCCCGCTTCGGGCAGAGTCATCCGATGCGCCGCTGCCAACATGATCGGCTCCTATCTTCCCGAAGGATACCCGCTGGCCACTCTGGTGTCAGGCGAATGGCACCTCAAGACCTTGTTAACCTCCGAAGAAATGACCCGAACAACCGTCCGAACCGGCGACCCGGTGGCTTTTCGTCCCTTGGGCGACCCTGGAAATGTCTTTCACGGCGATGTCTTGACCATCTCGACCGCCGGAACAACCCACACCCCGATCCCGGAACTGACTCAGCTCGCCGGTGGAGATATTGTCATTGACCCAGCCACCGGAAACACGATCGAACCGCTGTTTGAGGTGCGAATCGCACTCCACGACACAACAGGGAAGTACGAACTACGACAGGGAATGACGGGAGTCGTTCGATTCACGGCGACTGCGGAATCCATGGGCAAGTCACTCGGCCGGCGGGCCCACCGCTTTCTCAACCGCCTCGCCCAGCAATAACCCCGAAGTCCTCGACCCGGGATCTGCTGTGTAACGCCTTCGCCCCGCGCCTCCGGAAATTAAGAGTGGGCGAGCCGCGTGGCTTCAGCCCGTGCGAGCCCCAATCCGAGCCGCGCCCGCGCACCGAACAGTTTTGCTTGATCTTTTCCGGCGGGAGCGGAATTTTCCAGTGACACTGAAAGATTGGTTCGTTTGGTTATTTTTTTGTTTTGCGTAGTGTCACTACTTGGCACTCTCTGATTTCGCGCTTGGTATGAAAGAAAAGGGAGTTTGGACAAATTGGAAAATCGATATAAGTCGTTTGCTGGAAAGTAGTTAAGTGCGGTTTCGTTGATTTTTGACTTTGGCCGTTGGACAAACATTTCGGTGCGCCGCAAAAGCGGACAAATCAACGTAAGTCGTTATACCATCAACTGTTAGATTTGCGGCAAAACCAGTGCGCATGCGCCGTGCGCACTGGTTGGCGCACTCGCGACGACCCATCGAAGTGAAGTTTTTGCAGTGTGAACGCATACCGCTAAACCTGTGAATTGTTGAATTTGCCAGAATCGGAATTCTGTGAGTTGTTAGGTATGGAGATATCCGCCAAAGCTGACTTGAGCAATCGCCCGGGCTTGAAGCGGACGAAGCGGCGATCGGGGGTGTTCAATCTTTGACCGGTGATGGGGTTTAATATGCGACGGGCCGGGCGAACCCTGGACTCGAAGATCCCGAAGTCGCGGAGCTCCACCCGATGGCCATCGGCCAGATGATCGCTGACGGTTGCAAAAAAATGCCGGAGATAACGATCGATGGTCGAGGCCGGCAGGAGCAGCTTGGCGGAACAGCGGTCGACGAACATGCGTCGGGTGATGGTTTTAAAATTGATGTCGGTCATAGGGTGATCTCCGTGTAGCCTTCGGGCAAATACAGGTCGAACAGACGGCGACGACCAAGAATCTGAAACGGCTTGATTGGCTGGACGCATTTCAGAATCCACGCCCACGCCCATGGATAGACTTTGCAGCACGACGCTTCTTGGTCGGCGAAAGTCATGGGGCGACACTCAACAATCTCGGCGACGGCCAGAGCGTAACCGCAAAGATGGGCAGCGAATTTCGGGGCCTTGGTCGAACAGATCAGGACCGGGCCGCGATACTTGGTCTGGTATCGGCGGGTCTCGATGGTCTTTTTTCCGGTGGCGATCAGCGAGGCCCACGGCTGGTGGAGCGAGAGAGCTTTCATCGTACACGGGTCTTTCATGCCAAAGCTCTCGCAATCTGCATCTGTTGGAACCCGGCGTCCTTGCATCGAACGGACTTGCCGAGCATGAGAACGCGCCGAAGGTGACACTCTTTGTCATCGAAGATGTTGTGCGTTTTTTTCCACTGTTCGACCTGGAAATCGATGTTGCCGCGAATGGAAGGGGGAATCGAATCCCACCACATGGGCAAGGTCGCTGCGGCCCGGTGCTGGGCGTCCGCGCACGCGCGACCGTGGCGCTTGGAGGCATCGAGCAACATGGAACGGAAGCGGGGGTCCATCGACTGGAGCGAGTCGGCGAGAGAAACTTGAGACGGGAGACACGGCTTGGAAGCGGTGGCGCACGGAGCGGCGAGGGACGCGATGTCTTGGCGGAGGCGGCGGTCGTTGGCGAACCGGCGGCGCTGTTTGGAATTGTGCACGAACGGGCCGAGAGCCTTGCGAACGAGGGTCTGCAACTCGGTCTGCTCGGTGCGGCCCTCCTCGATGGCATGGCGATAGTCGGACTCGTCGGCGGCTCGAAACAGCCAGGTTTCGAAATCGTATCGAAGCCACTTCGAAAATGGTTTGAATGGGTACCTGGAACGGTCGGTTTGGTAGGAATAGTAGCAGTCCACGATCGAGGTCAGATTGCCGATGGTGTGGCCTGTTTGGAGGATGTTGCAAGCGGCGGTCATCATCTCGGCGTTGATCACGTCGCAATTACCGATGCGAAACGACCACCAGGCGCACAAACATAAAGCGTGTTTTCGCACTTCGTCCGTCGCGTTTCGCACGGCCCCGTGGTCGGAGTAGTTGTCTTCGAGGGCGGCGGCCCCGCCCGATCGATATCTGCTCAACCAGTTTTGGAGGGAGCGGACGGCGGGCTTTTTTTCGTCGCCGGGTAGCTCGTCGATGGCCCGCTGCAAAATGGTGCCCTGACAAAGTTTGGGGTTTTCGAGGGTCAACTGGTGGCACCGAGTGACGAGAGAGAGGCGGACTTGGGCGCGGGGAGAAAGAGCACACGAAGAATTGACCGCTCCATCCCGACCAGTCGGCCTGTGGCCGTCGCGGTTCTGATCGGAAGCGGCGTGGTAGTCGATGGGGCAGGAGTCGCGGCCGGTACAGCGTTTGCCCTCGCGGTAGGCGCGGAGGTATTCGTCGAGGTTGCCGCCGACGGTGTACGGAAAACGCACCTCGCCGGTGATGTGGTCGCCGTCTCGCTGGACTTGGATGTCTAGGACCAGGAATTTCATGGCTTTTCCAACGCGGCCAGCACGGCGGAAACTTTTTCGAAGCCGTCGGCGCGGAAGGAATACGGTTTCCAGTGCACGACGTTTTCTGCGTCGTAGACCCGGCGCATCTTGACCCGGACCATGGATTGAGAGCCGTCGGCGTGGTTCCAGGTCACGTGCATGGTTTTTGTCTGACCGCCTTCGTCGGTCCAGGTTACGTTTTGGGCTTCGGGAACCACGGCCAATACGCGATCCTTGAACACCTCAGGATCGGCGTAGGCTTCGGGGTCGGGCGGCAAGCCGGTTTGGTCCGGCAAGCCGGTTTGGTCCGGCGGAATGGGTTCCGCAACCTCGCCGCCTGCCTGAGGGTCATCTAGTGGCATATCTGACATACGATTCTCCTATTGTTGACCGCTTGTTATCACGCGCGGTTCAGACCCGGCAACGCCGGGTTTTGTTTCTGCGCCATTGGCCCCCTTGCCTTGCCCGGCCCTCCGCGCCTCGCACGCCACGCCCGGCCTCGCCGCGGATCATTTCTCCGGCAGGGCCTTTTGAGCGATCGAGGGTTTGGTCTCCAACGCCATGCGTTGGTGCAGATACTCAAAGGCCTGCACGCGATGGTCACGCTCGGTACGCAGATGCGGATCGCTCAGGCGATCGTCGCTGATGCGAGCGATGGTTTTTGTCGAACGATAGAGCAAGCGACCGGCGCGGCGACAGCCGTTTCGACCCAAGGCCATTTGCTCCTCGCCCGTGGGGTACCGCACTCCCGCGCCCTGGACGGTTTCCAGGGTTACGCCCGTGGATTCGAAAAACTCTTTGCGGGCGGCGTAGAGAATGCTGTAGTACCGTCCGCTTTTGGCCGGTTCCCCGATGATCGAAGTCAGTTCTTCGCGGGTGATGCTCTGGCCCTCCTTGAGCTTCGAGAACGCGTCGACGAGGGCCGTTCTTTGCCTCTTTTGATCTCGACCGTTGATAACCGATTGTAGTGCCATGTTACGTCACCTCCTTGTTAAACCCTATGTTCAATCCATGCGCCATTGGCGCCCTTGCCTTGCCAAGCTCTTGCCTTGCCAAGCCCAGCCTCGTCCTGCCTAGTCTGGCCTTGCCGTGCACGGCCATAAAATCTCATGGGTTCATCCGCTCCAGTTTCACCGCGAATCGTCCGTAGGCGCCCGGAGCACCGCAGTCGGGACGCCAATCGCCGATGCCGATGAGCGTTCCGGCGATTTGCCACATGCGATTGAGGATGTCCTCGGTCAGGCACTCCTCGACCACCAGCACCGAACCCTGGGCGCTCCACATGTTGAAACGCGGGCGAACGCGCACGTGCTTGGATTGGCCGATGGCAGCCCGTTTGACGAACAAATCGATTCCCAGTTTTTTCGCGGCTTCGGCTTGGTTGGAGAACTTACCGGAGATTTTTTCAATCGCCGCCATATCGATGGCCGCATCCATCGGCCAGCCGAAATCCTCGAAGATGATTCCGGCTGCGGCCATGCTTTTGAAGGTCTGCTTGCCCTTGAGCTCTATCCGCGCGCCAGCGCGGGTGAGAGCCTTTCGCAGATTGTCGGTGGGCACGGAGACGAAGCCGCCGCACTGGTAGAGATACCCCTTCCAGGTGTGGGGCGGACATCGGTCATCTCCCGCGGAAAACGCGGTCTTGTCTTTTTGCTTAATGGCGGAACGCTCCGCCGACATCTGATCGGACCACTGCACCTCGTCGGCGTGCATCAGCAGCGGGCTGATGCCGGTGAGTGTCACCTGATAACGTCTGGGTTCCATTCAGCAATTCCTTCCTTGGTTAAACCCCGAAACATCCATGCGCCATTGGCGCCCTTGCCAAGCACGTGCCGCGCCTCGCCCGGCCCGACCGGGCCTTGCCGGGTACATTCGTGTCCTTCCCCTTGCGCCATTGGCGCCCTTGCCTTGGACTGCCTGGCCGCGCCAAGCCGAGTCTAGCAGGCTGTCGGACTTGAGGTCCGCGTCTTCGACGGGCTGATCCGTCTTCG
>JBBTCX010000157.1:0-4863 GCA_038043045.1 Planctomycetota bacterium
CATTCGCACAGCGATGCAGTTCAGCGCACCGGCCGCACGACAACGAACCATCTTGGTGACCAGCGCCCAACCCGAGGATGGTAAAACCACGGTGGCGTGCAACCTTGCGTTGGCAGCGGCCTTGGCGGGCCGGCGCGTATTGCTGGTGGATGCCAACTTCCGCAAAGCCGCCGTTCACCGCATCTTCAAGGTCGAGCGTGCACAGGGGCTCAGTCATCTTCTCGTCGCCCAGGGTTCGTTGGAATCGTGCGTGGTTCGGACGAACGTCGCGGGTTTGGATATTCTGCCGGCGGGTCCGGTTCCACCGAATCCGGCTGAGCTATTGGGATCCGAACCTTGTAGGGCATTCTTGGCGGCCGCGGCGAGCCAGTACGACCAAGTGATCATTGACTCCGCTCCGGTCTTGGTTGCGTCCGACGCGGTGGTGCTGGCCACGGCGGTGGATGGCGTGGTGATGGTGGTGCGAGCCAAGCAGAGTACGCGTGGAGTTTCCCGGCGGGCGAGCCAACTTTTGCATGATGTTGGAGCCCATCTTTTTGGGGTGGTTCTCAACGCCGCCCAAGCAGCGCGTGGCGGATACTTCCGCGAGCAACTTCGCACTTTCTACGAGTACCAGGACGAGGAAACCGCGAAATAACCCGGCTGTCTTGCGAGCGTTCCTCGTTTCTCCGAAGATGTCACGAGGGTTCCTTAGCGTGCGTCTTAAAACCGGAATTCCGAGAGTCCGCGCGGGCTCCCGGCAAGCCGGGATTGTCATTCGCCGCGATTCGCGGGGTCGCGCAGGCTGAAGCCTGCGGCCCAGAATGGGTCCAATAGGATGCACTCTACGAACGGAAATCGCTCCAAGAGGACTGTCCATGCCTCCCACATCCGCCTCACGATCCGCTCAATTCCGACAACTTTTGGGCAACCAAACCGTCGTGCTCCCCGGGGCTTTCAATGCCCTGTCGGCCAGATTGATTGAGCGCGAAGGCTTTGATGCGATGTATCTTTCCGGCGCAGTTCTGGCCAATTCCGTCGGCGGCGTTCCCGACATTGGCTTGATGACGCTCTCAGAGGCTCAAGAGCACGCAGCGCATATTGCCGCCGTCACAACGATCCCGATCATCGCCGACGCGGACACCGGTTTCGGCGGACCGGAAAACGCCGCGAGAACCGTGCGAGAGTTGGAAGCGGTCGGTGTCAGCGGGATTCACCTCGAGGATCAAGAGTTTCCCAAAAGGTGCGGACATCTTTCCGGAAAGAAACTTGTTTCTATCGATGAAATGTGGGAAAAGATATCCGCCGCCGCCAAGGCCAAAAGCAGCCCCGATTTCTTACTCATCGCTCGCACGGATGCACGCGGCGTGTCCGGTTACGACGATGCCGTGGAACGGGCCCACGCGTACATACAAGCCGGCGCTGACGCCATTTTCCCCGAAGCTCTGCACGATCGAGCGGAATTTGAGCGATTCGCCAAGGACGTGCCGACGATCCTCCTAGCCAACATGACCGAATTCGGCCAAACTCCCTACCTCGCCGCGGATGAGTTCGCGGCCATGGGTTACCGAATCGTGATCTTTCCGGTAACTTTACAGCGGATTGCGATGAAGGCTGTGGAAGAATCGTTGCGAGTCTTGAAATCGGAAAGGACCCAACGATCCCTGCTGGATCGAATGCAAACGAGGAAAGAGCTTTACGATCTGGTGGAATATGACATGAAGCCACCCTCATAGGGCCGGGTGCCACTGTTCTTGAGCAGTGGTTCGAGAGTTTTTTAGGTCGGGTCATCGACCCGACACCAACGCGTTGCGTGCGTCGCGATGCGCCAAGGCGATGAGCGAGATGATCCCCCGGAGTCGGTCGGAGAAAGATAGATGGATGCGGATGTCGTAAAACCGGGTTTGGAAGGCGTGGTGGTCGGCGATACCGCCTTATGTTGCGTTGAACAAGGCGAACTCCTCTACCGGGGATATTCCATCGACGACCTCGCCCCGCAAAGCTGTTTCGAGGAAGTCGCCTATCTCCTTCTCTACGGCGAACTACCCTATCGATCGGAATTGACCGCTTTCCAAACGACTTTGCAATCCTTCCACGGACTACCCGTCGAAGTGACCGACGTTATTCGCGCCATTCCGAAAAGCGCCCCCATGATGGACGTTCTCCGAACCGCCGTTTCGATGGCCGGTCATTTCGATCCTATCCGCGGAAGTGAAACGGAATCCCTTCGCAAGCGGGCCATGTGGTTGTTGGCCGTCGTAGCCAATGTCGTCGCGACGCGCTTTCGACTTCACCAGGGGAAGGAGCCACTGCCCGCGAAACCGGGCTTATCTCATGCCGCACAAATTCTCTACCTCTGTCATGGCCTAGACCCCGATCCAACTTCCACTCGGTTGCTGGACCTCACCCTGATCCTTTACGCCGAGCATGAATTCAACGCCAGCACGTTCACCAATCGAGTGATCGCTTCCACGGTATCGGACATGGTTTCCGCCGAGGTTGGCGCAATCGGGGCTTTGAAGGGACCGCTCCACGGCGGAGCCAATGAACAATCGATGCAACTCCTCCTTCGATTCAAAAACGCGCGAGAGGCATCCACTTGGGTTCAGGGCGCTTTGTCTCGCAAAGAAAAAGTGATGGGGTTCGGCCACCGGGTCTATAAGCACGGCGACCACCGGGCCTTCATCCTCGAAGCCGAAATGCGAAAACTTGCGGACCAAAAAGGCCGGCAAGATTTGGTGGCGATTTACGACGCCATCAAAACTCCGATCGTGACCAAAGCGAAGCCCATTTTCCCCAACGTCGATTTTCCGTGTGGCTTGACCTATTACTTGCTCGGGCTTCCTTTGGATTTGTATACGCCGCTCTTTGTGTGCAGCCGAACTAGTGGTTGGTGTGCACACTATATCGAGCAAGTTCAGAACAATCGCATTTACCGACCCCTTAGCCGTTACGTTGGACCGGCCCCGCGGGCATACGCTCCAATTGTCCAACGACCCTAGCAAGGGATCAGAACAACCGACCGGGACATGACCATGATTTGTACAAGATATAGCGGCTTGGTGCTTCGAGTTCTTCTCGGGGCTTGGGTTTTCTCGGGCGCGGGTTTCGCCGCCGAAGAGCACCCCTTGTTGGCGGTCCTTCAAGACGAATTGACCATTTCCATGGAAAAACTCGTCGCACCGGATGGATCAAAACCGTATTTTCTGCAATACGTCGTGACCGATGAAGTGGAAGTTGGGATTTCTGCGACGTTGGGTGGATTGACCAGAGACGACGAACAAACCAGTCGATTGCTGGATGTTGATCTTCGAGTCGGCGATTACAAACTCGACAATACACGGCAAATCCGCGATCCAGGCGCCTATCTTTCGGAAGCGACCGTCTGGGGCACGGAAAATCTCCCATTGAATGGCGACCCATTGACCACAAGGCAAGCGGTTTGGTTGCGAACGGACCGCGCATTTAAGGCGGCCGTCAAACGTCTAGCCCAAGTGAAGACCAATCTCAAGGTAAAAGTGGAAGAAGAGGACCCGTCGGATGACTTCTCCAAGGAGAAGCCCAGTGTGCAAATCCAACCTTGGCTTACGCAACCTCTGGATCGCGCCGCGTGGGCGGATCGAATTCGAAACCACGCCAAGCGATTTCGCAGCCAACCCAAAATATTCTCCTCTTCCGTCGCCCTCTCCGGGAGTTCCACGAACCGGTTGGTTTTGAATTCAGAGGGGAGCCGACTTCAATTCGGCCAAGGCTGGTGGCGGATCGGCATCCATGCTTCGACCATCGCGGACGATGGGATGGAACTTTGGCAATACAACTCCCTCGATGCTCACACTCCCGACGGTCTTCCGGATGACAATACGATCGCCAAGGCCGTGGATCGGGTGATCGCCGACTTGTTGGCTTTGCGAGACGCTCCCATCGTCGAACCGTACACCGGACCGGCGATTCTCCTGAACCGTGCGAGCGGCGTGTTCTTTCACGAAATCTTTGGTCATCGAATTGAAGGACACCGGCAGAAAGATGTCGAAGAAGGGCAGACTTTTGCGAAGAAACTGGGGCAGCCGGTGCTGCCGACCTTCCTAACCGTGGTGGATGATCCATCGCTTCGTCAGTTCAAGGGTACGGACCTGAATGGCTTTTACCCGTTTGACGATGAATGCGTACCGAGTCAACCCGCACGGTTGGTTGAAGACGGAATCCTGAAGACTTTCTTGATGTCTCGATCCCCGACTCGTGGAATCAACTTTTCCAATGGTCACGGACGGCGCCAACCCGGCTCCCATGTGGTGGCTCGGCAGGGCAACTTGATGTTGGATTCCAAGAACCAAGTCTCCTTCTCCCGCCTTCGAGAAATGCTCATCGAAGAGGCCCGTAAACAAAACAAACCATTCGGACTTTTCTTCGCAGATATTTCCGGTGGATACACCATGACCCAACGATACGAGCCGCAGGCCTTCAAGGTGTTGCCGATCATGGTCTACAAAGTGTACGTGGAGGATCGACCCGATGAGCTGGTGCGCGGGGTGGATATCGTCGGAACGCCGCTGACTTGCTTCTCTCAAATTCTCGCGACGGGCGACGATCCGGACATTTTTAATGGCATCTGCGGGGCCGAGTCGGGCATGGTCCCCGTGTCCGCCATTTCTCCCAGCATTCTTGTGGAGCAAGTGGAAGTCGAGAAAAAAGAAAAAGGCCAGGACCGTCCACCGATCTTGCCCTCGCCGATCAGTTTAGAGGCGGCGAAATGATGGTCGACGATGTGAGTATGGCTTTTGGCCGAAGGACGTTTGTCGTGATAGCTCTCCGCTCAGGCTGAAAATCCCTACGGTTAGCAGGCTGTCGGACTTATTGGCGCGCTTTTTTCGGCGATTCGTGTTAGTC
>JBBTCX010000158.1:0-56129 GCA_038043045.1 Planctomycetota bacterium
ACCGAGGGTACGCCGCCTTTCTCAAACCGCCATCCACAACTTTGGGTTATATCCCGAGACTCATCGCATCTGAGATCGTTCGAGAACGGTTGGAACAAGAACTGGACGGCATGTCCGCTTCCGATTTCGATGTTCTTTGTACGCGATTTTTCGCGAGCGAGCCTCGCCTACAGCGGTTTTACGCGGACGGAAATCGAAAGAGCACCGGGCTTCGCCTTCATCTTCTCGCATTCATGGAGGCGAAATTGAAGGAGGCGTCTGCGAGTGAAACTACTTCTTCGGTGCCGATTGGTTGGGACGGAACAGGCGCCGCCGCACCCAGTGAACAAGATTCCGATACTCCGGTCGAACCGGTCGCATGTAGAGATCAGCCATATCGGAGCTTGCCGTGTGACCGAGCCAGCGTTTCACATTGCTGATCGACGTGCCCGGTCGAGAACCAAATTCCGTTGCGCCAAGGTGCCTGAGCGTGTAAAAGCCAGACAGCGTGTCTGTGGTGTCTCCGACTTTCGTGCGGAGTTTGGCCCACCATTGCGTCACCGCGTTCGAGGATGATTGAACGAGCGGCACGCCGTTTCGCGTAACGAAGAGAAGCTCCCCCAGTGGCCGGCCTTGCCGGATTTGATACGCATTCACGTACATCCAAACGAGAGGCGGAGTATCGCCGTATCGCTCAACGCCGGTCTTCGCGCGTCGCAGATCGTAGGCGTCTATGGCGATTTGACCGACTCGAATGACGGCGAGGTCTTTCGCACCAAGGCCAAGACCGATGCCGAGCCAAATCATGGTCTTCCCGCGAAGGTCTGCCGCTCGAAGGAGCTTCTTGAGTTGCTTGACGGTGGGAAGAAGCCGCTCGCGAGGCGGAGCCCCGTGGGCCACGTCGCGCGAATCCCAATTCCAAGCGAGAACTTGGCACCTGTGCTCGGGCCTGCCCGCTCGGTCGATGATGGCTTTGACGAGTTGGATTCGCTTTGCGACCTGGGACGCGGAGAAACCCTTCGCGGCGATGTGGCGATTGTAGCCCTCGATGTCTTCCATCGAGAGGTCCACGATTCGCATCCGTGCGACCGTTCCGATTCCGTGGCGACCGTTAAGGAATTCGAGAAAGTCGCGGATCTGCTTCTTGAGGTCGCGGAAAAAGGGTCCTGCGATGGTGCCGCGTCGGCGCGGCTCGTTCGCAGTTCGCGTCCTGGCCCGCTCCGCTTCGATAAGGCCGCTGGCGATGTCAAGGATGCTGCCTGAGAGCATTTTCGTCTTCGGACCGCGTCCTCGCCGCGGGTGCGCTTGTTGGAGGCGCGAGAGGCGGCTTTCCGCCAAGGTACTCCGCAAGCCATTTGTGATAGAGTGCGCGGGCGTCGGGTTCGCGTTCTCGCTCCTCAATTCCGAATCGGTGTCGTTTGGAGTGCCGGGTAACGCGGTCACGATAGGCGACGTGCCAGCCGATACCCCGGTTCGAGGTGTAGCGAAGCTTCGGAATCCGTTGTCGAGAGGTCTTTGCTAAGCCCCGGCTCCGCGTATAATGGCCCCTACGCTTTGGCCGTTAGGCAGGGTATTCGCCGGGCTTAAGTTGTGCAAGGATGCGGCCTTAAGTTGTGCAAAACCGCGTTTGCGGGCGTAATTCAGTGGTAGAATGCCAGCTTCCCAAGCTGGACGTCGCCGGTTCGAATCCGGTCGCCCGCTGTGAAATGTAAACCCTTTGCCGAACGCTAGTGTAGTGTATCAACCTGATGCAATATTATCCGAACCGCACGCATTGGCCGTTTGGCCCCGCAGGTCGTCGGGCAACCGCTCCCTCACGGTCGCGGCTCGGATTTTGATAACCATGCCCAATTCAGAGACACTACACTAGCCTTCTGGCATCGCCACGGACGTCACAAACTAAATTATTCAGTTTCACTTTGCGTGACGAGGGTCGTTCGCAAAGAGACGCATTACAGCGCCTGCCGGTTGCGAAAGGCCACACCCCACCTGGCACAACGGAGCCCATCTAAACCGATTTTAGATTCCGGGATGAACTCGTTGAGCCACGTCGTCTACGTTAGATAGAAGAATCGAGCGTATGCGATGGATGAACTAACAAGTGAATTCCTGCGGCATGTCCGGCCACTTGGGGGACGACTCCAAGCGGTAGCACGGAAGTACTGCGCCCGGCGGGAGGACGCGGCGGACTTGGTGCAGGAAACGCTTCTACGCGCCTGGCGGGCGTTTTCGCCAGTCGAGGGGCCAACACATCCACGGGCATGGCTGTTCTCGATCATGCGAAACATCGTCATCGATTGGCATCGATCCACGGGACGACAGGTTTTGCTCGTTCCGGTGGCTCAGGAAGAGTTGACGGAGATCGCAGCGACCAGCCGTGACGAACCATTCGCCCCCTTGTGCGGCATGAGTGAGGAACAATTTCGGGAGTTCTTGGATCGGGCTGTCGTTCGGGCGTTCGATGCGCTGGATGCGCCGTTTCGCGAGGTAGTGATTCTCTCTGTGGCCGGCGATCTGAGTTATCGAGAAATCGCTGACGTGCTCGATTGTCCCGTCGGAACGGTGATGTCGAGGATGGCTCGCGCACGTGGGGCCCTCCGTGAACGGCTCGCGGATTTTGCTCGCTCCCCCCTGCATCGGAAGGAGGCTCGACAATGAATTGTCGCGAACTCCGTGAGTACCTTTTTGCTTTCCTGGACAGCGAGCTTGACGCCGCGCTCAGTATCGAGGTGCAGCGGCACTTGGAGCAATGTCCCGAATGCGCTCGTGAGGCGGAAATCGAACGTGCCATCCGTCGGCAACTTTCGCAGGCGCTCCACGAGTGCAGCGAAGAAGGGACACAGTCTGCCGATTCCCAACTGGACGAAGTTCTCGCAAGGATTACCTCGAACGACAAGCCGAAGTTGAAACGAGCACTGCTCCCGAATCGTTGGGTGGCGGTGCTTTCCGCAGCGGCGGTCATCGGGTTTGCGGTCATCATCGGTGTGCTTTGGCGAGGCGAGGCCGGTCATCGCCCCAATCAATTTGTCGATTTGCTGATCGCCGACTTCGAGCACTTTCAAGAGAAGGGGCAGCCGCTTCAGATTGCCTCATCTGATCCGATTGAGGTCTCGAATTGGGTAGCGGACCAGACGGCATTTCAGGTCACGTTGCCGGCATTGACTGATACACACGGAAAACTTCTCGGCGCGCGCAAGTGCACCATTGACGGCAAACCCGCGGCCTTGGCGGCCTACGATCTCCATGGTTCGCTGGCGTCTCTGGTGATCATGCCTGGTGCCAATCCCGACATCGACAACATGGAGCGGGTCGAACACCAAGGACATGCGCATTGGGTCGATCGTTGCAAGGGGCACACGGTGGTGGCGTGCAAGCGGGGCGCGTTGGTGTATGCGGCGGTTTCCAAATTGCCGGAAGATCGTTTGCTTGCCCTGATGACAAACTCAGAACGATAGGAGCACGTTGCATGTGGCTGGTCCGAAGCGCGCTGAAGAATCCCTATCTCGTCGTCGTGCTCGCGCTCGCCGTGCTCATCATCGGCGTCACCTCCATCACACGCATTCCCACGGACATCCTGCCGCTCTTCAAGACGCCGGCGGTGCAAATCCTGACGTTCTACCCCGGCATGCCCGCGGAGATCATGGAGAAGGACATCACCAGTCGGCTTGAACGATGGACGGGGCAATCGAACGGCATTGCCCGGCAGGAAGCCAAGAGCATGATCGGTGTGTCCGTGGTGAAGGACTTCTTCCGCGAGGACATCGATCTAAACACCGCCATGTCGCAAGTCACGTCGCTGGCAATGAGCGACTTGTTCTACCTGCCGCCGGGCACCATTCCGCCGATGGTGATGCCTTTCGATCCTACGGCGAGCATTCCGCTCTGCCTGCTCACGGTGTTCAGCGAGACGCACGACGAAAAGACGCTGTATGACATCGCGTATTTTGAGTTGCGCAACCGACTCCAAGGAATCACGGGCGTGATCGCTCCCGCCGTGTACGGCGGGAAACTACGGCGCATCTTGACGTACGTCGACCGCGACAAGCTCCAGGCCCGAAACCTCTCACCGATGGACGTGGTTCAGGCGGTCCAGCGGTACAACACCATGATCCCGACGGGTAGCGCGAAGTTCGGTGACCTCGATTATCAGATCAATGCCAACGGAATGGTGGAGCAAGTCGCGGAACTCAACGACATCCCCGTAAAGCTCAACGGCACGGCCTCCGTTTTCGTGAAGGACGTGGCCGAAGCCAAAGATACTTCGGCCATTCAGACCAACATCGTCCGGGTGAATGGTCGGCGACAGGTGTACATCCCGATTTACCGTCAACCGGGTGCGAACACGATCCAAATCGTTGAAGGTCTGCAGAAGATGCTCGCCCCCATCCGCGAGCGGCTTCCCAAGGGCGTGAACTTAGCGGTCACCTTCGATCAGTCGGTATACGTGAAAGAGGCGATCACGAACCTGGAACATGAAGCCTTGATCGGCGCCGGGTTGGCCGTGGCCATGATCCTGCTTTTCCTGGGAAGCGTCCGCTCCACGCTCATCATCGCGCTGGCCATTCCATTGTCGGTGCTAGCGGCGTTCATCGGATTGTATTTCACCAAGAACAGCATCAACGTCATGACGTTGGGTGGACTCGCCCTGGTCATGGGTCGGTTGGTGGATGACGCGATTGTCGTGTTGGAGAACACGCATCGCCATCTGCAAATGGGCAAGGCGCCGGCAACCGCGGCGCTGGATGCCGCCGGCGAAGTCGCCATGCCGGTGCTGGTGGCCACGATCACGACGGTCGTTGTGTTCTTTCCCGTGGTGTTCTTGAGCGGGCTGGGACGATTCCTCTTCACTCCCTTGGCGCTTTCGGTGACGTTTGCCATCGCTGCGTCGTACTTCGTGGCCATGACGCTGGTGCCGATCTGCTGTGCGAAGTTTTTTCGCGCCCACCTTCCGAGCGTGACGCATGCCGAAGGTCCACCGAAGACGCTGGTGGACCGAATGACCGATCGCCTGACGACACTGTGTGGCACCGTTGTCGAATGGGCGCTCAGGCGACGGCTGCTGGTGACCGGCGCGACCGTGGCGGCTTTCGCTGCGTCGCTGCTCCTGTATCCGCAGATCGGCCGTGAACTGTTCCCGAGCGTCGACGTGGGCCAGTTCACCGTTCGCGTGCGTGCTCCTTCCGGTACCCGAATCGAAGAAAGCGAGAAACTCGTTGCGCGGGTGGAGAAGTCCATTCAGGAGACCATTCCCAAAGACGATCTTTCGATGCTCATATCGAACATCGGCGTGCTTCTGGACTGGCCCGCCGCATACACGCCAAATTCGGGGCCGATGGATTCGTTCGTGCTCGTTCAGTTGACTCCGGAGCGCTCGACGAGCATTCAGGAATATGTCGTCGCGCTGCGGGAAACGCTGAATCGGGACTACCCGGGGATCGAGTTCGCGTTCGAGACCGGCGGGATGATGACCGCGGCGCTGAACTTCGGGCTACCATCGCCGATCAACATCCAAGTCGAAGGCAACAAGCTCGACGTGGCTGCGAGAATCGCCCAGCGGGTGATGCACATTTGCGAAGGGGTACCTGGAACGGCAGATGTTCGCATCCAGCAGAAACTAGACTATCCGCAAATCGCTGTGGACGTGGATCGGACTCGCGCCGCCTACGTCGGGCTTGATCAGGTCGAGGTAGTCAAAAACGTGGTGACGGCGTTCAATAGCTCGATCAATTTCAACCCCTCATTTTGGATCGATCACAAGAACGGAAATCACTACTTCATCGGGGCCCAGTATCCGGAAAGCGACATCGTTTCGATGAACACGCTGGAGCACATTCCCATCACCGGCAAGAACCAGGAATCGTCGGTGCTGCTCAAGAACATCGCCAAGTTCCGCCGCACGACGGCGCCCGCTGAGATCAATCACTTGAACATCAACCGCGTCACCGACATTTTTGTGAACGTCCACGGGCGCGACGTTGGTTCCATCGCGGCGGAGATCGAGGAAGGAATCGATGCCCTTCGGGCGGAGATGAAAGCGGAGGACGCCGCCGCGGCGGCAGCGGAGAAGTCCAAACCGTGGGAAGGATATCGCATCTACATGCGCGGCGAGGTGGCCAGCATGAAGGAATCGTTCGCCAGTCTTGGATTTGGGTTGGCGTTGGCGAGCGTGCTGGTCTACCTCGTCATGGTGGCACAGTTCCGCTCGTTCGTGGATCCATTCATCGTCATGTTTGCGGTGCCGCTGGGCTTGATGGGCGTGCTGGCTACGCTCTACCTCACCAACACGACCATCAACATCCAGTCGTTCATGGGCGTAATCTTCATGGTGGGCATTGCCGTGTCGAACAGCGTGCTGCTGGTTGAGTTCGCCAATCGCCTGTGCGAGGAAAAGGGGCTCTCCCCTTTCGATGCCGCGCTGGAGGCGGCCAAGATTCGATTGCGACCCATTCTCATGACCGCCCTTGCGGCCATTCTTGGGCTCATGCCTATGGCCATTGGCATGGGGCGCGGCACCGAGGCGAACGTCCCCCTGGCCCGCGCCGTGGTTGGCGGGCTCACGGTTTCGACAGTGCTGGTCCTGGTGTTCGTTCCGGTTTTGTACACGTTTTTAAAGAGACCGGCCCGTGTCGCCGTGGCGACGGTTGGCTAGGAGGAAGCAAATGCATAAACACGCACGTTGGTTTGGGATTCTCGGCGCGCTGCTCGTCGCACTCGGCGGCGTGTGGATGAGCAAGCGCCAAGGGACCGCGAGCGCATCGGAGACCCCGAAGTCTCCACCAACTGCCGGATCGGTCGAATCGGGAAAGCCGCGTAGCGTCGAGGTGACCGCACCGAAGCGAGAGAACATGTCGCGGCGCCTGGACGTACCCGCGACGATGGAGGCGTACGAACAGGCCGACCTTTATGCGAAGGCGTCCGGGTTCATCACCGAAGTGCGCATCGATATCGGCGACCGTGTCAAAACCGGGGACGTTCTAGCTGTGATCGACGTGCCGGAAATGCTCAAGGAGTTGGCGGAAGCTGAGGCGCTTCACGCCGCGGCCGTCGCCGGCGTCCAAACGACAGAGTCCAAGATCGTCCAGGCGAAAAAGATGCACGACGTGGCCAGGAGCATGCTCGTGCGTACTCAGGCCGAATACACTCTCAAGAAGACGACTCTGCAGCGGCGGAAAGAACTGTTCGGCGGAACGGCCATTACCCAGGAACAACTCGACGAAGCCCAGAACCAGCACGACATTGCTCAGGCGGACGTGGGCATCGCGGAGGCCAAGATTGCCGCCGCGGAGGCGGACATTGCGAGCGCGGAGGCTTTCCGCACTGCGGCCGTGGCCAATGTCGCGGTTGCACAGGCGCGCATCGAGAAGACGGAAACGCTCATGCAATACGCGCGTGTCGTTGCGCCGTTTGACGGCGTCGTGACCCGCCGATCGGTGGATCGCGGAGCGTTTGTTCAGTCCGCAGCGGCTAGCCGCACCATGCCGCTTTTCACGATGCAGCGCATCGACAAGCTTCGCATTCTCGTGGAGATTCCGGAAACTGATATCGCTTTCGTTAGAACCGGATCGTCGGCCAAGGTGAAGCCCTATGGCAATGAGGGTGTCGAGCTAGTCGGAACAATTGCCCGGGCCGCTTTATCGCTCAAGTTGGACACCCGCACGATGCGGACCGAAATCGACCTCGACAATAGTGACGGGCGGCTCATGCACGGGATGTACGCCCAAGTCGTGATTGAACTCGACGAACGTGTTGGTGCTTTGACCGTTCCCGCTTCGTCGCTCTTGACCGAAGGCAAGGTGGCGTTTGTTTATACAGTGGTGGACGATCGCGCGGTGCGTACTCCTGTTCGGATCGGGCTCGATGACGGAGTTCGCGTTCAAATCACCGAGGGCCTGACGAACGAATCGCTGGTCGTCGTAACCGGCAAGGGCCTCATCTCGGATGGTTCGCTGGTGCGACCCGTTCGTATGGATACCGGCACATGAACATGAATCGGATTCCAAGCGAAGGCGGCTGCGTGGTGTGGCGAGTTGGATTGTCGTTCGGACTATTGCTCGCGGGTTGCGCGACGCCGGAGAAGTCGAGACCGGCAGCCGTGCGGCCCGATGTCTCACCGAAGGGTGCTCGTGCATCGAGTGCGACGATCCCGCTTGACGCATCGCAGATCAAGCCGATGTTCACGGAGCTTCTCCCAATCGATCTGCCCACGGTCGTCCGAGTCGCCGTTGCCCAGAACGCCGACATCAAGCAGGCGCGGTTGAATGTCACCGCAGTCGAAGGCGGCTACGAAAGCGCCGTGGGCGCAGCCTTTCCGGCCATTGTTCCTACAGCGCTCTTCGAGCACGTCGAGGGGAGCGTGCGTGCCACGGAAGGCAATATCGTTAGCGGCGTGAATTTCAATACGTTTCAGCCTGCGGTGGCGATTCAATGGTTGGTCAATCCCGGGCGAGTCATCTACGACATCGTGGCGGCGAAGAAACGACTTTCGGCGGCAGAGCACTTTGAACAATCCGTGACGCTCGCGACGATCCGTGATGCTTCGGTCCAGTTCTATGCGCTTGCGTTCGGTCAAACGCGGATTTCAGCCGCGCACCGCGGTGTCGAAGAGGCCACGGAATTGCTTCGGGTGAACCGCCTGAAGCTCAAGACCGGGACGGGGGTGCAAGCGGATGTTCTCCGAGCCGAGGCCCGTTTCGCCGAGCGTCAGCAGGATCTGGTAACGGCGCTAAAGGAATTCTACGACGCGTCCGTAGCGCTGGCTGTGACCTTACACCTTGATTCATCCGTGACGCTGGTGCCTTCCCTGACGACACTGGAGAGGACACAACTGGTTCGTGAAGACCTGAGTATAGAAGAGACGTTGGGGATTGCGGTGACCTTCCGCCCGGAACTGGAAGGGTTTCGGAATCTGATCGATGCAGCCATCGCGGAGGGAAAGAAAACTTGGTGGACCGGATTCGGACCGACGGTATCGCTGGGCTATCAGTACGGGGGGATCAACGGGCACGCGAACAACGTCGTTCCGGCGGAAAGGATTCCCGGCAATCTAATCGTGAATCCCGCATCCGCGAATGGCTCGTTCAGCAGCAACCCGTTTGCCAACGGACTGATCAAGGAAGGGATCCTTCGCGGGTCGAAGCGGCTGGATGGCCGTGAGGATCAGACGTACAGCTTTAGCGACCAGCAACGCGCAACCGCTGCCGCAGGTTGGCGGCTGAGCTTGTCCACACTCGGCGATTTGAAGACGGCCAAGGCCCGCGAGCAAGAGGCACTGGTTCGATACGAGCGCATCTTGGACGAAGTTCGTGCCGAAGCGGTAACCGCGACTCAAGCCGCCCGCACCTACAATCAGTTGATCGAATTCGCCCGACAGCAAGTAGCTTCGGCGGAGGAGGCTCTTCGGCTGAGCCAAGCCAATCTCCAGACCGGCACGATGACAACCCTTGATGTGCTGCAGGCCCAAGACACCGCGACGCAGGCGCGCCTTCGCTTCGCCGAGGCCGTTGTCCGCTACAACCAGTCGCAGGTCAGATTACTCGCGGCCCTGGGCCTGATCGGCTAACTCGGGATTGGATGCAGTAAAAAGAAGCTGTTTAGCCATTTTGGACGAGCGACAGGACTGGATGACTTGTCGCGGTTGAACCGAGTCCCGCGCGCACCACGTCGCGCTCACTTCGTTCGCACGGCGGCAGTTGGACTATCAATCGGCGTCACAGACCGATGGATCTCGCCACGGTGTATTTCTGACCCAATTTTTTTGCGTCACTTTTGCGTCAAATCGAGTCCAGAAACAGCCCAAAGTCAGTCCGGAACCAGTCGGGAATCCGTGATACAACCCCTTGCTACGCCGATCGTTACTGCTTATCTGGAAAGTCCTTAGGGTCTGGTTCTGGAGGATTCCCAAGCTGTGAGAACACGACGCTCATCCACGCGGGCGCTCTCAAACTCCTCCCTTTTCGCTCCGGGTCCGGCAGAATCACGTGAAACATCACCGCCGCCTCATCATGAAACCCCTCATCCGAATCCGGATGAACCAACAATCCATCCGCGTGCGTATACACCCACCCGCCGGAGTACGTCGTCGTTGTCGCACCCGTATCCACGCTCAGCGAACCCAATTCCGTGAGCACCCCACCAGAAAGCGACAGATCAAGGTCCAACGTCCGAACCGCGTCGAACTCGACGATTTCCATTCTGAAATTCACGTTCCCCGTATCCGCATTGGCCACGATGGAAAGCTCTCCCGAACCGATGTCAGCACCGGGAACGGAAAGCGTCACAAACGCGAACGCCGACGAAATAGGCAGGCTCGACTGAAAGGTCGGCTCCGAAAGTCGCATACTCACCCCGACTGGTTCGCCAACTCCAGTCGCGGTCAACTCTTCCTCCGCCGTATCCAGAAAATCCGCAAGCGTCATCAAGCGCCAATAAGGGTCTGGCGTTCCCTGCCCCCCATCATCCATGTCGACCGGGCCATAAAGGTTCCGCTGCGGCTCACTCGTTCCCGTCCAAACGGGTCCGGTCTGAACTTGTGATAACAAGACCAAAGACAAAAACAGAGTTTTCATGTGAGTTTCTCCAAGAAAAGGACTTCGAAAAGGTACGCGAGCATTCTACTCAAGAACCTATTCATTGATTTACTGGAACCTTGCCTTGTGTCAAGACCTGAAATCTGGATACAAGTTTTTGACGCCCTTCTTGCGTAACGGTCAACGATTGGTCATAATCCTCGTGATCCCTCGAACGTGTATCGAGGATAGATCTTTTTCATATGTCCCTTTTGGAGGCTGGAATGGGGGAAACGCTCGATCGGTTGCGACGCCTTCAAACCGTGGAAACCAAGCTCGCCGTGATCCGACGAGCGATCGATACCAAAGCGCGTCAAGTCGACCTCAAACGAAAGAATGTCCTCAAGGCCGAAGAACGACTGAAGGAACATCACAAAGCCGTTCGTGAGCTGCAAATCAAGATTGACGGGCTTTCCTTGGAAGTGGAATCCCGAGAAGATTCCATCGCCAAGCATCGTGAAGCACTCAACAAAGCAAAAACCAACAAAGAATACGCCGCCATTTTGACGGCCATGAACACCGAAAAGGCGGACAATTCCAAAGAGGAGTCGGAATTGCTCTGCCTCATGGACAACTTGCAGGTGCTTAAGAAAACGGAATCGGAGATTGAAGAGGATCAGAAAAAGTGGCAGTCCGAAGTTGCTGCGGTGGAAGCTACGGTCGCGGCTTTTGAAAAACAGTGCGAAGCCGAACTCACTCAACTCACGACCCAACGGGATCAATGTGCTTCTGGAATTGTGGCGGGGGCCTTGTCGGTTTTCAATCGCGTCGCCGAACGGCACGATGGGGAAGCACTAGCCCCGGTTATTAAGGTCTACCCGAAACGGGAGGAGTTTTCATGTTCGGGTTGCAATATTAAATTGACACTGGAAGTTGTAAATAGCCTTCGAACGCGCGAAGACTTGCAAATTTGCCATGTTTGTGGCCGGATTCTCTACTTGGAATCCCAAGCGACCCTGCGCACCGGGTCGTGAGCTGGTCAGAAATGACCACTGACTCTAATCGGCCCGCTCAGGTTGAGAGTTCGTTTTGCATGCCGTCCAAGGCAGGGTCGATTTTGCTCCGCAGTTCGTAACCGCCGACTTGTAGCGCCTGCCGAACTAAACGAACTTTTTCCAACCTTACGGGGGGGACTTGGACGAGTTGATCCACCCAGTTTTGGAGTTCCTTTTTGGAAAGTCCCGCGTGTCGCAATCTGGCCTTCAGTCTTCCTGAGCACATGGATTGATCTCTCCGTGATCTACGTAAGAAGCCAAAGAGCCTTCATCCGTTCAGGCCCGTGATTTACCCGCTTCTTGAAAACCTTGGAAATATCGATCATTCCCGTGAACCGGTTAAGCAAGTTCCGATAGCTTGGTTCGCGCAGTCAACCTTTAAGGGCGATGGGGGAGATTCTTTGCAAGCGTTCCTGCGTTTCCTCTTGACGGGCCGGGTTGAAGTGACCGATAACATGTAGGATTGCAAGATTGGTAATCGGTAGGGCAAACGTCGTGATCAACAAGTCGTGGGTTCAGTTGGCGGTAGCATGTTGTTTGATCCTTGCACAGTCGGGTTGTAAGTCGAACCGGTCCAAACAAGTGGCCTCGGTTGAATCCCAGCCGCCGTTGCGCGATTATCGTTGTCGGCCGACTCATCCGCCGCCGGTTTGGGCGGGCCCGTCGCAAGCTCCCGCCGCTCCTCGCATCGCCGGTCCGTCGGTGATTCGTCCCGGACCCTGGCTTCCTGCCGGCAGACCGATCAGTCCGCGATGGAACTACGTCGTGATTCATCACAGTGCCACACCGGCGGGCGGGGCACGAGCGTTTGATCGACATCACCGTTCCAACGGTTGGGATGAGCTGGGATACCACTTCGTGATAGGCAACGGGTCTCAAACCCCGGACGGATTTGTCGAAGTGGGACCACGATGGCATAAACAAAAGCACGGCGCGCATTGCAAGACACCGGGGAACTATTACAACGAGCACGGAATCGGTATTTGCTTGGTCGGGGACTTTACCTCGACTCGCCCAACGAAGAAGCAGCTCGCATCCTTGGCCCGACTCACGCGATTTCTTTGTCAATCGTGCGGAATTCCCGCTGAACGGGTCACCACCCATGCGGGGGTAACGCACAAAACCCAGTGTCCAGGTCGGAATTTCCCCCTTCAGCATCTTCGAGACGCGATTCGCAGCCCCGCGCTTGCGGGAGACTTCCGATAAAGATTCGCAGTGGCCGCTTTCACTACGATGGCGTTGTAAAGTGAGCGTAAACGAGACAGGATATCGGATGTTCTCAACTGCGGCCCAAAGCGGTCCGATGGGTACAAGAAGCCGATAAGACTCGGTGCGTTTCCTGCCCGATAACGTTGATCGGCGGGGAAGAAATGCTACCATTCAAGGGCCTGGGCAGGCATGCTTCCGGTTCTTCGAAGAAGACGGGGTGTAGGTACGCGAAAGTTCGCCGAAGGAGCGAAGGAGTAAAGCGATGAAGGCAAAAAAAAATCGAGCGCGTTGTCTGCGAGTTGCGGCGGCATTGGCCGTTGGGGGGTCCATGTTTCAGTTGAGCGGGTGCGATCCTGCGGTACGTGGCGCTTTGCTTACCGGGTTGGAAGAAACGACGTCCAGTCTTTCCGGCGCTCTCATCTCCGCGTTCTTCATCAGCCTGGAAGACGACACGGGAACGGCGTCCGATTCCCTCAGCACGACGTAAGCGTTGGCGTCGGAGGACGGAAACGGCCTCTCGCTTATTCCTAAGAAGCAATCGCTCTTATCACGCTTTCGAAAGGGCGATGTCCAAAGTTTCTCCCTCGATCCGAACGGAAGCGGTAGCGTGCGCGCTGCCGCTTTTCTCCTTGGTGATTCGGGTGGCCAAGGTTTCGCGTTGGATGTACTCCGCGAATTGCTCCGCGGCGAGGCTTAGCGGCGTCGAGCTTGTCACCAAACTAAGGTGGATTCGGTCCTCCATCTCTAGGTTCGCGTCCTTGCGAAGATTCTGCACATTTCGAATGATGTCTCGTGCAAGACCTTCGCTTTTCAGATCGGGCGTCATGCGCGTGTCCAATAGAACGACGGTATCTCCTTCTTCCATCGCCGCCCAGCCTTCACTGTAGCTTTTGGTCACCACGATCTCCGCCGGTTCCAGTGACAGCCGCTGTCCCTCAAAATCGATTTCCACTTGACGACCGCCCGCCACCGCGGCTGAAACCGCGGGCCCATCGCCCGCCGCAAGCACTTTGGAAACGGCACCTGCTTTCCCGCCGTACTTTGGACCCAACAATGCCATGTTCCCTTTCAGCGTAACCGTGCACATGTCGGCGACGGAGGTACGAATGTCGATCCGCTTGACATTGAGTTCCTCAAGGACGTGGGCCTGCATTTCCTCGACGGCCTTTCGGGCAAGTTCGTTACCAGAGGCTACAATCATCGCCGCCAATGGTTGGCGTATTTTCAACTTCGTGGTGGTACGAATCGAACGGGCCATCGAGACGACGCGAAGGAGCAATTGCATTTTCTCGGAGAGTTCGTGATCGATTTTGCGCTCGTCCGCCTGCGGGAATTCGCACAAATGCACGCTTTCCGCAACGCCGTTTCGCTGTTTCGCCACCAGATTCTGATACATCGCCTCCGAAACAAAGGGAACGATCGGGGCCATGACCTCGGTGAGAGTAGTGAGCACTTCATAAAGCGTTTGATAAGCGGCTTGTTTATCTGTGTCTCCCTCGGAGACGCCGCGCCAGAAGCGTCGTCGATTGCGCCGAACGTACCATTGGCTTAGATCATCGATGAACCGCCCAATTCGGTGACAAATCGGAGCGAGTTCATGCTTTTCAAAATGTTCCTTGGCCGCGAGGATGACCAATTGTAGATCGGAGAGGATCCAACGGTCGATGACCTGTCGTTGTTCAAGCGGCAACGCCACCACGTTCGGATCAAATCCGTCCAATCGCGCGTAATTACAAAAGAACGCATAGGTGTTCCAAAGGGGCAAGAGGACCTTTCGACGAGTTTCATCCGCCGGTGTCGAGCTCACTCGACACAGAGGTTGCCCATCCACGTTTTGGGTCATCTTGAGCCCGTCAGCGCCGTCGATGGTGATTTCGTCTTCGGGGTGGCGAAGACCAAACGGCAGGTCGACCGTCGGCGATTGGGCACAATACATCCAGCGCATCGTGTCTACGCCGATTTGTTCGGCAGCCTCCTCGAACCATATCGCGGTCCCATCGGATTTGTGCATCGCCCGGCGGTTTTCATCGAGCACCAAAGCATGCCCCAGCAAATTCTTGAACGGCGGACGCGGATTCGGCGAACCCAGCTCCATCATCGTGCTCATCGCCAGGATGGAATAAAACCAATTGCGGAATTGGCCTTGGAAATTCTCCGTGATCAAATCCGCCGGAATCCACTGCTCCCAGTAATCGCGGTTGGTGTTGTAGTGCGTCGTTGAGTAGGCCACGATCCCGGCGTCAAGCCAAGGATTTCCCACGTCGGGAACACGCGAAACTTCGGAGTTGCCGCATTTTTCGCAACGAATTTTGATCGCATCGATATGCGGGCGGTGGGGGGTGTGACCCTCGAATTCCTCCCAACCGGACACCGTCTTCGACTTCAGCTCCTCATAACCGCCCATCACCTCGAAGTGCCCGCAACGTCTGCATTCCCAAATGGGTAACGCCAATCCCCAGTAGCGCTTCTTCGAGATCATCCAGTCTTTCATGGTGGTGAGCCAATCGAGCTCGCGCTCCAACCCTCGCATCGCCGGCGGCAGCCACTCCACTCGCCTCGCCATGGTTTTGATGTCTTCTCGCCACGCCATCGAGATGAACCACTCATCCACGAGTCGGAACACCAATTCATCACCCGTTCGCCAACAGTGCGGGTAAATGTGCGGATATTGCTCGGCGGCTAGGAGGAGCTTTTTCTCCCGCAGATCCGCCAACAACATCTCCACCGTTTCTTTGTCGATGGCCCGTTTTCCGGTGAATTTGCCGAACCCTTCAATGAAACAACCGGTTTCATCGAGAGGAGCGATCGCCACAAGTTTCTGTTGCCGCCCCCAAAGATGGTCCACGTCGCCGCTTCCCGGGGCCGAATGCACGATCCCCGTACCTTCGCCGGCCACGACGTAGGTAATACCTTTACCATCTCTTCCGGGGTCGAAAACACGGTGGCCTTCCTTTCCGCTGGGCCAATCTCGCTCATCTTGCGGTATGAGGTCCAGAGGTTGGGCATATCCGCCTCGTCGTTGCTGGGCGGGAAGTTCGTCGAAAGGACCGTCGTAAGTCCACCCGACCAACTGCTTGCCGGGGATTGTTCCTTCGGAGGTGTATCCACCTTGTTCCTGGAAGATTTGATGAAGCGTGCGCAGTTTCGGCACGTCCTTAGGCCAAGGTGAATTCCCAAACCCTTCCTTGTATTCCTTGGCCAATCTTTGGAAATTCAAATTCGCCTCGGCCAGGTAATAGAGCGCCCCGTCTTTCTTGGCCCGAAGCTTGACGTAGTTGAGTTCGGAATTGACCGCCGCTCCGGTGTTCGAGGTCAACGTCCACGGCGTCGTCGTCCAGATCAAAAGAAATTCATTGGACCGCCCTCGAATGGGAAACCGCACGAACACCGACGTATGCGTGACCAGTCGGCGACCCTCGGCGATTTCCATGTGCGAGTAGGCCGACCCCGCTCGACCCGACCAAGGCATGACATCCGTACCCTTGTAGAGAAATCCGAGCTTGTGGCACTTTTTCAGGAACGACCAGATGGTGTAGTTATTCTCATCCGACATGGTGAAGTACGAATTGTCCCAATCCATCCAGTAACCAAGCCTTTTGGATTGTTCCGCTTGGATGGACGCGTACTTCCGAACTCGGGCCTTGCAGGCGTCGGTGAATTTTTCCAACCCGTAATTTTCGATGTCCCGCTTGGTGGAAAGTCCAAGCTCCTTTTCAACCTCGACTTCGACCCATAACCCTTGGCAATCGAAGCCGTTTTGATAACGCAGCTCCCTCCGATTCGCCGCGTAATATCTTTGAAAAACATCCTTATAGGTCCGCCCCCAAGCGTGATGCACGCCCATTGGATTATTGGCCGTGATGGGTCCGTCGAGAAACGACCACTTCGGTTTTCCGCGATTGATCTCACGCAGCTTTTCGAATATCTGTGCTTGGTCCCAAAATGCCAGCGTCTGTCGCTCCATCGCGGGGAAATCCACGGACGTATCTACTTTTTCAAAGGGCATTCCAGGCTCCCTTAAGATGCACAACTCAATCAAACGTCGGGCAACGGCCCATCAAACAAGGGAATATAGCGGGAACACGGCCAATGTTGAACCGCCTGTATGGAACGTCGTATCGAAATGACTCAGAACGAATTCATGGGTCCGCGAATATCCGTATTTGGTTACGCGGAAAAACATCGCGCACGTAGAGAGCATCGATGCTCAAGCAAGCGTTAGCCGCCGACGATAGGCTGATAAGGCTGTGGGTCTCCGCCCCTCGGGGTGGACAGCCTAATGTGGGGATCCGGGTTTCGGCGAGCTCGGGTCCCTCTTTTTTTTGCTTCGATTCACCGACCGAGAGCTACATCCTTCGTCCGAATGGATTCTTTCAACCCGATCCTCAATAGGCGATGCAGCTCAAGTGCCCGCTCGGACGCGCCGGAGGACCGAAAGTAGGTACGTGCGCGTTTGCCGCCTTAACGTCTGATCCATTGATTAACCCATCGCCGTTGATGTCTTTGCGTGGGTCACAATTCGACGCGCAAGGGTTTCCGGAATTGATAACCGACAGGTCTGCATTTACCACGGAACAATCATTGTCCGCGTCGCCAACGAGAACCGGATACTGCACGCAGAATGGCTCAATCCCCGGCCAAGCCAAGTTGTGGATATCGTACCATTTTCCATGAGTCAACACGGTCCCGTTCTCTTGTATCTTGAGAACGCGCGGATTCCCTTGCCCGTCGTTCTCCACTGTGAAGGTAAAACTGGCGGAAAGATCCGGCCCGAATTGACCACTATTCAGCATCTCGCTAATGACAACCTTGCCCGGAGGCGGCGCAGTAATGTCACACGCAAACGTCATCCGGAAAAAGTTGTTTGCGCTTCTCCAAAGGCAATTGGAATCCGGAGGATCCGACATGATCTTGGCGTAGAGCATCGGTCCTCCCTCGCAAACGTCCGGGATCATGTTCGCGTTGCAGTCTGATTCCGGCTGCTGCAAATCACAAAAGTCTTCAATGAAATTCCCATCACAATCTTCGCTCGGATTCGGCTGAAACTCATACGATCCCATGTCGACATAGGCACACTGCATCGGCGTTTGCGGCGCGCCTGCGCCATCATCCGTCGATGTATCATCGATCAGCCGAGGCCCCGATGCCAAGTCCGCATATTGCGGGGTCAGTTGCCCGGCAATCGCCATCTGCGCGTTGTCCCCGGAGTCGATGCATCGGTTTGCTTCATTGGCAGGGTGTGTGAGTTTGAAGTCGTTTACAGGATCATTATCCACAGTTCCAGCCGGGTCATAAAATCGCGGGTTGTCGGTTATATCTACGGTTCCAATGTTGGTGTTGGGATCGGGTACCTGGATGGGGCCCGAAATGTCGCTAAAAGTCGGGCGGTTTTGTGTATTGCTATGAAACACTTGTAGATTCGCTGCGGCCTCAAAGTTCGATATCTGTTTACCGAAGTCGACGGCGTCGTTGCCCCAGATAATACTGTTGTACACGCGAACCGTTGCATCAAAAGTAACCGCCAAACCCCCTCCGCCGGCGCCCCCCAAACCACTTGGACGGTTGGCGAAGTTTCCCGTCACCGTGCAATTGCGCATTTCCAGGTTGGTTCCATTGCCTCGGGCGCGAATCCCCGCCCCTAAGGACAGAGTCCCCAATACGCTGTTTCCAAGGCAAACATTGTTTGCAATCAAGGAGTTGATGATCTTCTGGGTCTGGGGCGATTGTGGGTCGTTCGACGCCTCAAGATACACGCCGCCGCCAGTGACCCTGGCTGTGTTGTTCACGATGCGACAATTGATGATCTCCAGGTTCGCCGTCCCTTTGTTGCCGATTCCTCCTCCATGGCCGGATTGGGAAGGATGGTACGCGGTGTTGTTGCTGATCTCCGAATTGATGATTCGAATGAGATAACCGGAAAGATTGTAAATTCCCGCTCCGGCGTGGTCCGCCCGGTTGTCCGTGATCGTGCAATTTCGGATCTCAAGAAAACCCAAGGGCGGCGTGCACTCCGGGTCCCATGGCGGGCATTGCGGAAACCCGCTCAGGCGAATCCCCCCTCCGCCCGGTTCATCCCCGTACAGAAAAAAGCCCCCCGCGTTTCCGCCTCGTATGGTGAATCCATCCAAGATCCCGACAAACTCGAAAAAATCCTCTTCGAACCCCTGAACATTCACCACGTGATGGCTGTTATCTCCGCGATTCACAAAATTCGGCAGGTCGTTTCCGAGCAGATCGCCGCTGAGGTTGGTGAGGTTGGTCGCAACATTGCGCTGAACAACGGAAGTCTCGAATCCAGCAAACCCACCCCAGATCGTGACCTTGTAAGGCAAGCGAAAACTGATCTCGCGGTCGGCCTCCGTGCAGGTCGTACAGTTAACCGGTTTGTACGTCCCCGCCTTGACCCAGATATCGTCGCTGGGGAGCGCCGCACTGAGTGCGTCTTGCAAGTTTCGATACCCTCGATCCCACGTGGACCCGTCAACCGGCGTCCCCGTTCCGGCAGGATTGACTCTTCTAGTGGTCGCGGCTTCGACATGCATCGAACCGAGTGCCGCTACAATACCAATACATCTCACACCGACGCCAAAAAGGTTAGACCGCTTCATGAACATTCCTCCAAATGCGAACCCAGTGATGACAGAAAACCGACAGAGATCGTATTTTATGGGGGGGGGGGCGCTGTCAAGCAAATTCTCTCAAAAAAAATAAAAAATTATTTTTCATTTTTCCACCCGCCGAAATCCTTCGAGCGGTGTTATATAATGGAGTGAATGAGGCATTGACGTTGGCCTAAAAGATTGGTCCGCGCTCGGCAGACTGCTTGTAAAGTCGAAAGCAAATGGGAAATCAAATATTTGTCGCTCTGACGTTTGCTACATTAATCCTGCGTACGGATGGCTTCGCAGCACAGAACTGCGCCGCAATCCGATACGATTGGACATTGGAAGATGTCTTCGCCCGGACGGCGTTCGCCGACGACATAGGAAACTGGTACGTGGCCGGTGCTTTTTACGAACCGCACGACTTCGACCCGACAGTTAGTTTGGATGTTCGTTCCCCGGCAACGCCTGAGTTTGCCGATCTTTTCATTAGTAAATTGCAGTACGACGGTACCTATGTATGGACCTTTTCCGTAGGTGGAGCCAAGAACGAAGAAGTTTTTGGCATTGCAACCGACGACCATGGCAACGTTTTTATCGCTGGGGGTTTTCAGGATACCGTCGATTTTGACCCCGGCCCAGGCGTCGATCAACATACGTCGGTATTCTTTTACAACGCCTTTCTCACGAAACTCCGACATGATGGTTCATACTTGAGGACCCGCGCGTTCGAGGGCTACGATTTTGTTTCCGCACGCGGTGTTGCCGTCGATCGGCATGACAATGTGGTTGTTGTCGGGGGTTCCGCTACGGCCGTGATTGTAAAGCTGACCAATGACGGCGATTACCTGTGGAATCGCACCATTGCCGGCGGCGCTTGGGTAACGGCCTACGAAGTAGCCGTCGACGCGAATGACGACATCATTGTCTTTGGCCAGTTTCGAGGTACGGTCGACTTCGATCCTGGACCGGGCTTGGACCGTCGTACGGCCATGAGCCAACCGGTTCCCATTGACCTCTTTGTGACCAAATACCAATCCGATGGTACGTACGTATGGACTCATACGTATCCTGCGGGACCGGCATCTTCCAAGTCTCTCGCCCTCCAATCCGATGGCTCCATTTTTCTGGCAGGTGGTATTGGACAATCGACTGATTTGGATCCAACTGCCGGAGTGGACCTCCGCGAAGGCCCGGCGATTTTCGTCACCAAACTGAACAGCGACGGTTCGTATGGTAGGACTTACTCCGCAGGGTTCAACTTTGGCGGGTTTCATGCAATAGCTGTTACGTCGGGTGGCGATGTTCTTGCCCTGGGGAGCACGTACCCAGGAGAAGATCCAGATTTTGATCCCTCGAAGGAAACCATGACAATTCCGTGTGAGGGTCGAGGGTCGTGCCACTTTCTCTTTTGCCTCGATCCCAAAGGCAAACCGAAATGGGTTAAGGGAACCCAGGATAATCAAGGAACGAGCTTGACCATGACCCTCTCTGATGCGGGTGAAGTTTATTATTCGACGGCCTTTGTATTCGAGACCACCTTCGACACCGACATGACCTGCGGAGTCGATCAACGATCGATTGGATTCGACACGTTCCTAGGGCTGACCAAACTTCGTTGCATCGACAGTACCGGCGATTCCGATTCCGACGGCGACGTGGACTTGCTCGACCTCGCCGCCTTCCAAAACTGCTTCGAAGGGTCAGACAGTGACACCTGCTCCCCCGGCTGCGACGCCTTCGACCTCCACTCCGACAACCGTTTGGATTTACTCGATTATTCTATACTACCACCCTCCATCACTGGCCCATTGGGTCAATAGCCAAGCAAACAACTCCAACCCATTCGAGTAGATTGGATTCTACTCTTGCAAAGTTGGTATCTTCCCCTTGGCCTCCAAGAACTCGCACAGCTTCACCGCCGCCTCTTGGGGCGATACGTTGGTCGCGTCGATCATGAGTTCCGGTTTTAACGGTGCTTCATAAGGGTCGTCGATACCGGTGAATCCCTTAATCTCACCCGCACGAGCTTTTTTGTACAAGCCCTTGGGATCGCGCGTTTCGCAAACCTCGATCGGTGTATTGCAATGGACCTCGAAGAAGTCGCCGTCGCCGATTGTCTTTCGGGCCACGTCTCGATCGGCACGATACGGACTTATGAAAGCCGTTAGGGTAATCACCCCGGCATCCACGAAGAGCTTCCCGACCTCGCCGATGCGACGGATGTTCTCTGTTCGATCCTCAGCGCTGAACCCTAGGTTCTTGTTCAACCCATGCCGAATATTGTCGCCGTCGAGCACGTAGCACATATGCCCACGCTGAACCAAGGCGTGCTCCAAGGTATAAGCAATCGTGCTCTTTCCCGACCCGCTCAACCCCGTGAACCAGATCAATGCACCCTTCTGGTTCAACACCTTCTCCCGCTCCGGACGGCCCACATGTCCCTCATGCCAAGTGATATTCGTGGCCTTAATCTTGGTCACAACAACTCTCCTATCTTGTGAAATCCTTAAATCTCAAACTACGAAGCCGAGTATAGGAATTGCCGACGGCAGACTCAAGGCGCTGAAAAAGAACCCAAAAAACGGGCGGAGTGGACTTTTCAACCCACGCCGCCCGTTCAATCTCATTCCGGCTAATTCAAGGCATCGCAGATCACGTCGATGTCTGAACCCATTCCCAATGGAATGGTACCGGTTTTTTTTCTACTGGTCTTCTCCTCCACCTCCGCCTCCTCCGCATGAGGGGTTGGGACACGGATAGGGCAATCCTTGAGCCGCACTCGAGCACACGGAAATATCAATCGCGTTGATGATTCCCTCTGGCGTGCACGTTGACGTGCTCTTAAGGTCCGTGCCATAACGGGTCGCCTGAGTGAAGTTCCCTTGGAACGCCAGAACAACAAGATTAACATCGTTCGTGTTGGCAAACCCATCGTTGTTTACATCTCCCCACTTCCAAGTCGTCCCCGACCCAAGCAACTGGAGATTTCCACCCGAGCTGTTGGCCGTATAGAACGTGTATGTTCGCGACGGCACAACCTTCTCACCCGTCACATGGACTGTGCCCCAACTATCCGCCGAAAGCAGCCCTCCCTGAGCCACCGTATTTACCACGAAAGAGATTCCATACGGGGCGACCGGCGCGGCCAGCCAACCCTGAATTCCTCCACAGGCCGTTACGAAAATCTTCACGGGCGTTGTGCTCGCCCCGTTGGGACCCGCGCACGGTGAAACGTTCAAGTACCGCGATCCCTCGCCAACCACCGGAACCGTTGGGTAAGGTATATCTGCTGGACAGGTCGTGCTCGTACCCGTGCAATATTCGGGATCATCGCAAGGATGCCCGCTCGATGAACGGCAAACCCATTGGGTCGGTTCCGCCATGTCGGGAGGACAATTCGGTCCAGATCCGTTGCAATACTCGTTGACATCGCAAACCCCGACCGCCACTCGGCAAAGAGAAGTCGTGTTAAGCACGTCAGCAGGACAAGCTGCACTACTTCCCGTGCAGTTCTCGGCAAAGTCGCAAACCCCGGCGGACGCACGGCAGACCGTTGTCGATGGCACATACAAGTTCGCCGGACACGTGGCGCTGGTCCCGGTGCAGTTCTCGGCCACATCGCATCCACCGGCCGAGGCTCGACAAGTAACGGTCGACGGTTGGAACACGTCTGCCGAACAATTCGGCCCGCTTCCCGTGCAATACTCGGGTATGTCACAAACTCCGCCCGTCCGGCATACGTAGGCCGCGTTTCTGAACAGGTCAGTCGGGCAGACTCCACTACTGCCCGTACACACTTCCGCCAAGTCGCAACCACCGGCTATCGCCCGACAGGATGTGTTTAACGGCTTGAAGGTGCATGTTGCCGTGCAACACGAACCCGTCGTCCCGTTGGCAGCGCCCTGATCGCACTGTTCACCCGAAACGACGAGCCCATCCCCACAGTCGCACGCATTACCGATGCCGTTATTGTTGGTGTCTTCTTGGCCCGGATTGGGAACGTTTACGCAATTGTCGCAACCATTTATGTCGCCGTCCCCGTCTGTATCCGGGTCGCACGCATCAATTTGATCATTATTGTTGCAATCATAGGCCGTTGAGTATTCCATCGTCACTTCGATGTACGACCCGGTGCACGGCACGACCAAGCTGTTCGGAAGCATGTAAATCTGAACATCCCGATTCACGTCCAACAACCCATTAAACACATCTTTAGGCACGAGAATCGTGTCGTAACCTATTACCCCACAAGCAACGTTCACGGTCTCATAGGCGTTTCCCACGCCCGTACCGTTCATGAGCACGGAGACGTGCGATTTGAGGTTGTTCAAACTACCTTTGGCCTCAAAGGTCAGCGTCACATCGCCGACCGCCGGTGGCACGTGATAAAAAGTAACATTAGGAGTTGAACCGGACTGCAACGGCGAAAGCACACCGGAATACCCGGTCATCAACGCTCCGCAAACGTTGGCGTCACAGAGCCCAGCCGAAAGGCAATCCGGAAAACAACTGGGATAATTGCAATTGTTAATCACCCCCACAATTTCGCAACAGTCCCCGACATCGTTCAAATTGCAATCCGTGCACGGCTCTTTAGGCGCAGCCACTTGTGCAGGGGCGGCTGCCTGTGCTGGGGCAGCCACTTGTTCAGGGGTGCCCACCTTGGATGAGTCAGCCATCAACCCCGACGACAGCACGAACAAGAATACCGGGCAAAGCCCACTCGCCAAACCAAACAACCCACAAGATCGCCTCTTGAATTGCATGATCCCACTCTCCTTTCGGCCGCAGAGTTAGCTCCAACGGCCACTCGCTTTGTTCTCCGCCGACCGGTCAAACACTCGTTCGCCCGAATCCCCGACGGTTTTCTTCGCGGACATCAAAAGAATTCACTTTTCAACTTTTCCCACGAACAATTGACCCTTGAGCGTATTCGTGCTTCGAATCGAGAATCGTCAAACCGGCCTCAATAGCGTGCCGACCAAGAAGGCTATGAAAGGCCGCGTTTGAACAAGATTGATGGGGACCCTAACCTGAGCGGCAACTGCTGTCAAGATTAGCAGACCCACAAAAGAACGGGCGGAACCGGCGCAATGCCGCTCCGCCCGCTTTGGGTCCTTCTTACGCGCGCCCTGTACTTACGCGATGCCCCACAAAACCATCGTCGTAGCCGGGTGCATGTTTGAACCGCTATTCATCCAAACCACCCACACTGCCGTGGATCAAGGGCAGGTGAACGGCGAGCAGTAGAAGGAAAACTGCTGACCGCCAAAGGCATTCTTCACGGCCAGGATATCGTCAAGATTGATCGTGCCGTTCGCCGTGCAGCCCAAGACATCGCATCCATAACGCGTTGCATTTACGAAGTTTCCGGCAAAGCAAGAATTCACATAGAGCATGTCACTCACATTCATAAAACCGTCGCCGTCTACATCACACCACTTCCACGTTTGCCCCGCCCCAAGCAAATCGAAATTTTCACCCGTATAAAACGTGTACGTTCGCAACGGCACAACCTTCGCCCCCGTCACATGGACCGTTCCCCAATCTTCGGGCGAAAGGAGCGCCCCTTCTCCCACCGTATCCACAACATAGGAGATTCCATACGGTCCGGTCGGTGCGGCCAGCCAACCCTGAATTCCACCGCACGCCGATACAAAAATCTTCACCAGCGTTGTGTCCGCCCCGTTGGGACCCGCACACGGTGAAACTTTCAAATACCGCGACCCCTCGGCAACCACCGGAGACGTCGGGAACGGCACATCTGCTGGACAGGTCGCGCTCGAACCCGTGCAGTATTCGGGATCGTCGCATGGACCGGTCGAGGAACGGCAAACCCAGGGGGTTTGTTCGAACGCGTCTGGAGGACAATTCGGCCCGGATCCGTCGCAATATTCGTTCACGTCGCAAACCCCGACCGCCACTCGGCAGATAGAGGACGTGTTGAGCACGTCAGCCGGACATGCTGCGCTACTTCCCGTGCAGTTCTCGGCAAAGTCGCAAACACCGGCGGACGCACGGCAGACCGTTGTGGATGGTGCGTATCCGTTGACTGGGCAGACTGCACTTCCCCCCGGGCAATACTCAGCGACGTCGCAACCACCGGGAGCCGCTACGCGACAAACATACGTCGGCAATCTGAACGCGTCAGCCGGGCACGCCGCAGTGCTCCCCGTGCAAAACTCGGGCAGATCGCATCCCCCCGGCGCCGGCGCGCGACAGGTGTGCGTCGCCGGTCTAAACACGTTCTTCGGGCAAAACGCACCACTACCGGTACAAGTTTCGGCCAAGTCGCAAACACCGGCTGCCGCTCGGCAGACGGTACCCGGCGCCGAATAAGTGCAACTTGGTGTGCAGCAAACGCTGCCGTCGCACTGCTCGCCCGGAGCGACAAATCCATCTCCACAGTCGCACGCATTGCCTTGGCCGTCTTGATCGATGTCCTCCTGGCCGGGGTTGAACATCAGCGGACAATTGTCGCAATCATCAATCACGCCGTCCCCGTCCGTATCCGATTCGCACTCATCAATTTGATAATCATTGTCGCAGTCATGGGCGGTTTCGTATTCCATCGTCACCGCGATGTACGACCCACTGCATGCACCCACCAAACTGTTCGGAAGCATATAAATCTGGACGTCCCATTGTGCATCCAAGAGCCCATTGAATTCCGCCTCGGATAAAACCAGAGTGTCGCCCGTGTCGACACACGCGGGGGCGCTTTCAAACACACTCCCAACAGAGTTGCCGTTCATGAGCACGGCGACAACAGCCTTGGGGTTGCTCAAAGCTCCTTTGGCTTCAAACGTGAGCGTCACATCACTGACGGCCGGAGGCACGTGATAAAATGTAACGTTGGGACTCTGACCGCTTTCCAAAGGCGAAAGCTCGCCGGAATAGCCGATCATGATGGCGAAACACACACTGGCGTTACACCCAACCGGATCGCAATCCGGAAAACAACTGGGGTAATTGCACCCAAGAGTGTAGGGCATTTCACAACAGTCGGAAACATCGTTCAGATTGCAATCCGTGCACGGTTCCTCTGGGGCAGCCATCAACCCCGACGCCATCCACAACAAAAGTCCCGGGCAAAGCCCACACCCCAAACGAAACAACCCACCAAATCGCCTCTTCATTTGCATGATCCCACTCTCCCTTTGACCGTTGAAATGCGATCCAACGGCCCTACCTTGACTCTCCGCCGACCGAACCAACGCATATTGGTTCACATCGCCGGCGGCCCTTTTCCGTTGAATTAAAGCGAACTCCCTTGTCGACTTTTCAAACGATCCAATTGACCCTTGGGCGTTTTCGTGCTTTGAATCGCAGAACGCCAAACCGGCCTCAATAGCCTTCCGACCAGGACAGCCAAAGAACGCCGAATTTGAACAAGGTTAAAGGGAACTGTAACCCGAGAACGAATCGCTGTCAAGATTAGCGGAGCCGCAAAAAAAATGACGGGCGGAACCCGCCTTACAAATTGAGATTGCAAGTTGAGAATCGAAATCGATTCCTCATCCCACGTGCCGTTGAGTCCATGTCTCGACGTCAATACAAACGAGGGGTAACCCAAGTTGGCTCAGGAATTCTCAGAGCTTATTCAAGGAGTGAGTCCGAACGCCCGAACGTTTCGTTCTCTTGCCGTTTGAATCGCTTCGTCATATCCCGCATCGACGTGACGAAAAACCCCCATGGCCGGATCGGCGGTAAGCACCCGCTCCAATCGTAGGGCCGCTTCTTTCGTTCCATCCGCGACGATCACTTGGCCCGCGTGAATCGCGTATCCGATCCCGACCCCGCCGCCATGATGAACGGAAACCCACGTCGCTCCGCAGGCCGTGTTAGCCAGCGCATTCAAGATGGGCCAATCCGCAATCGCGTCCGATCCGTCCTTCATCCCCTCGGTTTCCCGATTCGGCGAAGCCACGCTGCCACAATCCAAATGATCGCGCCCAATGACGATCGGCGCGGAAATCTCTCCCTTGGCCACCAGATCGTTGAACACCAAACCCATCTTCGCCCGCTCACCATACCCCAACCAACAAATGCGCGCGGGAAGCCCTTGAAACGCAATTCGCTCACCGGCCAACTTGATCCACCGACCGAGGTGCTCATTCTTGGGGAACGTCTCCAACACGGCTCGGTCTGTACGCGCGATATCTTTTGGATCTCCCGACAGCGCCGCCCATCGAAACGGTCCCTGTCCCTCGCAAAAAAGCGGGCGAATGTACAAAGGAACAAACCCTTCGATATCGAACGCGTTTTCCACTCCCACCAGTTTGGCTTGGCCGCGAATGTTATTCCCGTAATCAAACACGATCGACCCGCGACGCTGCAATTCTAACATGGCCGAAACATGCTCACCCATCGCTCGCATCGATTCGGTGATATACCGGTCCGGATCGGTTTGGCGAAGCGTCACGGCCTCGTCAAAAGAAATCCCATTCGGCACATAACCCTGCAAGGCATCATGGGCGGAGGTTTGATCGGTGACAATCTCTGGCACTACATTCCGGCGGACAAGTTCCGGCAAAACGTCCGCACAATTGCCCAGCAACCCGATAGAAAGCGGCTGTCGACTCTTCCGGGCATCCTCGGCCCATCGCAACGCCTCATCCAGGCTCCCCGTAAATTTGTCGAGGTATCGCGTCCGAATGCGCCGTTCGATCCTTCGCCGATCGACTTCCACGCAGAGACACACGCCGTCATTCATCGTCGTCGCCAACGGCTGGGCCCCGCCCATTCCGCCCAATCCGCCGGTCACCAACAGTCGCCCGCAAAGCGTCCCGCCAAAATGCTTCTTCGCGCACGCCGCGAACGTTTCATACGTCCCTTGCAGAATCCCCTGCGTGCCGATGTAAATCCAACTCCCGGCCGTCATCTGACCAAACATGGTCAGCCCCATCGCCTCCAACCGCCGAAACTCATCCCACGTCGCCCAATGCGGCACCAACATCGAGTTCGAAATCAACACCCTCGGCGCATCCGGATGCGTTCGCAACACTCCGACCGCCCGACCCGATTGCACCAGCAACGTCTCATCATTACCGAGATCTTTCAGGGCCGCGACGATGCGATCGTAATCCTTCCAACTCCGTGCAGCCTTCCCGCTTCCGCCGTAAACAATGAGTTCCGCCGGATTTTCGGCCACGTCGGGATCTAGGTTGTTCATCAACATCCGCAACGCCGCTTCCTGCTGCCATCCTTTGCACGAAAGCGAAAGACCCCGCGGCGCACGAATCGTCCGTGCCACACTCGACTTGGTTTCTTCTCGCGAAGGAAATGTTACGGCCATCATTCGTTTCCGATCATTCTGATTCACACCACCGCTCGGCCATCGCAATTCGCAATCCCAGCGCGGCGGTCAAGACTCTATCTCGATCGCATTCGGAATTATAAACCACACGGGTTACCCGGCAATCGCCCGAGCCATTCCACGAATTATCACGGTGAAATGACGGAAATTGATTTGGGGCCGGCGATGAAAGGGATTACGCTATCGCCTTTTTTCGGCCTTTTGCAATTGATCCACGACCGACCAGCGCTGCGACAAATCCGTCGTCGCAATATCGACCAAATCATCCGAAGTGTCCGCCGATACCGGTTCAATATGATTGCGCGGACTGGTCGCGTTCTGTGTCACTCGACCCACGCCCGCCGACAACACGCGCACAATAAACCGCGATTCCCCGATCGCCAGCGTATCTTCATTATGCAACATGGAAAAACACACCGGTTCGTTATTTACATAGGTGTGGTTGCGACTGATGAGGTCCACAATGGCCGGATAACCATGATACGTAAACAATATCGCGTGCACCCGCGACGCATTCAAATCCTCCACCGTCACATCACAAGGCCGCCTTCGCCCGATCAAACACGCTTCCCGCGTCGGCTGCAAAATCCTGCCCGACGGAACATGTTCTAACGCGATGACCTGCGGAGTCGGTTCAAGGCCAAACGGATTGACGTCGTCGGATGCCTCATCGCCGCGATCAATCCCGACCCGAAACTCCCAAGGCCCAACGCCCAGCCGATCTCCGTTCGACAGCGGCTCATACAACAGCTTCAAATCATTAAGAAGCGTGCCCTTCTGAGTCGCGAGATCAATCCCAATAACTTTGGTACCCGTCTGAAGGATGGCCAGATGAACCGGCTCCACGCGCCGATTCGGCAAGACCAGTTTGCAACCCGATCGCGAACCCAGAAGTGTCACAATCCGGCGGCATTCAATAACCTGTTCACCCTTCGCCCCTTTTTGAACCACAAGTCGAACTTGCGGAGCGGATTGAGTGACCTCGGGAATATCCGGATTGATAGGTTCGGTTGTCACATCGGACTCCCGCTTCCTTCCATTCCGTTTGATGGCTTCGCTTTCTTTCATGTGTTCCGATGATCAGAGCCGCCTGTCTGCCTCCAGCGCTCTTTCCGCTGAGTATAGCCCGCTAACCAACCCGATTCCAGTAAAACTTTTATCGGCCCCAGGGTCCATCACCTTGTCGACCAAGGACGATTCCGTGATTAGAGTGCATCCTGAAACCCCAGCGAACTGCGGGCAGATTTCGCCCCGGCTTGCCGGGAGCCCGCACAGCCCCGCAAATGCATGGGGGAGCACACATTTCTGAGCCGCGACCGTGAGAGAATGGTCCTTTTCAACCCGAAAACTCGCGTGCGTCGCCACACTTGGGTCGTATTAACGATCCTCAAGCTGCAAAAACTCGATCATGTACTGATCATACGTGGCTTGGGCGTCCGGCGTATTCAATTGCAATCCTAACTCATTGATCACCTTCGTCCCCATCCCAATCCATTCCCGCCAACAAGCCTTGCAAATATTCGCCCCGATCTTCGCCCCCAGCACCCCCTTAAACGGTGGCTTTTCCAACTGCCCGGAAGGCCCACTGCACCGCGCACACCGAAATCCCGTGCTCGACTCTCCACCCGCCTTCACCTGGGTTTCCTTGGCTTTTGCTCCGCCAACACTCGGCACAGTCGCCCCCATCTCCTTCAACAGTTGAATCATGGCATCCCGTGGCATCCGATCACCCTGTTCATCCGCGACCTGAACGCCGCGCTCCAACACCTCCACCGCCTTCGTGCGATCCCCAGCCTTCGAAGCCGCCTCTCCCAAAAACTGATAGGCCTTGGAAAGACTCGGGTTCAATTCAATCGCCCGAGACAGCGACTCAATCGCCTCCCCAAACCGCTCCGCCTCGACCAACGCCTTCCCCAAACTAAAATGCCCAAGCTCATTATGCGGATCCGACAATGCCATATTCCGAAACTGCTGAATCCGTTTCTCTACATCATTCGACATGAAACCCTCTCGTTCACTTCCGGCCCATTCATCACTCTCTGGCACAAGCTACACGAGACCCTACTGCTGCTCAAGCCGGCGGACCTTATCGCAGGGCCATGACCGCGGCTGGAAATATTTTGCAGTGGATGGGCAGTTTTCCTCCCCAATCACCATCGGCCTGGAACGGTACCTCAACGTCAGGATCGCACGATTCAACCTGGACGGCGCGGCCTTGCACATACACCGTCTGTTTTTCCGCAAGATGTCGGTGCATGAACAATTGCATGGCTCGGTGTAGAAACCTCACCTTGTCCTCGCAAGGCAGTACGCAGACATCCAAAAGACCGTCATCCATTTGGGCTCGTGCGAGGATACGAAGTCCAGCCGCATACTTCGAAATCCCGCCAATAAACACCATTCCTCGACCCTGAAATACATCAGCGCCATCGACCCGAACTCTCAACCGAGGGAATCGATGTGACCAGAAGGTTCGCCAGATCGGCCAGAAATAGTCCAAATGATTGATGTGACCACGGCGCACGCGGGACATTCGTGCCAGGCATTCGGCATCAAAACCGACGCCGACCATTGCAAGAAATCGTTTGCCATTCACCTCCCCGACATCACAGGGAACAGGCCGGCCTTCCAACAACCGATCCGCGACGGATTCCGGATTCGTGGGCATGGCAAACTCGCGGGCCAGAAGATTTTCCGTACCCGTGCCAAGAATCAAGAAGGGCACGCCCTGACCCATCAGGCCATTGACCACTTCGCAGACCGTTCCGTCTCCCCCGACGACCAAGACTGCGTCCGCCTGTCGCGAGGCCGACCGAGCCATCTCCTTCGCGTCGCCTTTGCGCTCGGTGACCATCGTCTCCAAACTTGCACCCTGTTTGGCAAGCGCGGATTCGATTCTGCGCACGAGGGGAATCATGTCGCGCGGGCCGGAAACGGGGTTCACAATTGCGAGAAATCGACGACGCATGGTCACACCAGAATTGGGTTCAAATGGAACAGGTCTTTGTACATCTCATCCCGGATGCAAAACCCCGCGCATGGTGGTGACGACCTGACCACCGATTCGCACGTTGAATTCGCCTTCTGGTTTGGGCTCCACGAGCGCGTACACAAGCCCGGCTCGTCCACCCGATTTTCCTTGGATGCACATCAATGCCGCGACTCCGTCATGAGGTTTGACAACTTTCTCGCGAACAAGGTAGGCAGCCAAGGGTCCGTGAACGCTCCCGGTCACCGGGTCTTCGTCAATACCCACGGGAGTGGCGAAAAATCGCGACTGTACGTGAATGGAAGGCGTCAAAGTTCTAATGGTCGCGAGACTCATTCCGCGCAAACCCTGACGAACCAGAATCTCTCCCAGACGATGATTGTCCGGTCGAGCTTGGTGCAAGCACTTGACATCCCGAACAAAGAACAACAAATCGGCGTCTTGGGTTCTTGCCGGTGGAAGCGCGGGGTCCATGGCGTCTTCCGTGAGTCGCAATGCGGCCACAATCTCCGAAAGGTTGAAATCGGCACGTTCCAACTTAGGTGGCCGAAGTTCCAGCCAAATCATGCGCCCCGACGAAGTTCCGGGAAGCCGTTCGACGAAGGCCGTAAGCGTACCCGACAACGTCTCCAAACCAACACGCACGGCGTCGTGGGTTTCGTCCCAAGGAATACGCCCGGCTTCGATCAGTGCATGCACACCGGCCAAGGTCGCGTGTCCACACATGGTGGCTTCGACGGAAGGGGTGAACCAGCGAAACCGAAAGCTCGCGGCGTGCGCGCCATTTGAGCCGTTGCCTTTTTGGTCTTCCATCGGAAACACGAAAGTCGTTTCGCTATGATTGAATTCGGCGGCAATGGCTTGCATTCGGGATTCGTCCAAGCCGGCAGCGTCGATCAGCACGGCGGCGGGATTCCCCGCGAATGGTTCGCTGGTAAAGGCGTCGGCCACGTAAAAGGTTCGTTCCATGCGGGCATTCTACCGGGTCGGGTGAATGACGAAATCCTAAAAAACCGCGTGTGACGTTCGGTTGTCCGTGGCGGGTTCCGGGTGTTCGACGTTGGGGTGAATGAGATGGACCTTGGGGCACGACTCCTGAGCAATGATCGAAAGATCGCATTCATGCTCAAGCCAAGAAGATCCCGCGAAGTCATATTTCCGCCGTTGGATGAATCCATTGGAGCGATAAGTTGCGTCAGCGGCCTCGTTGTCGGCATGAAGCAAGACTCGGTATGTGCAGATTCCACAGGCCTGCAAGTCCTTCGCGCTTCGATGGATCAGCGATCGTGCCACGCCCATTCGTCTAGCCGAAGGGTCGACCGCCAACAGGAACAACTCCCCTACTTCCGGATCGTCGGGTTCTTGGTTTCTCGCGCGAAGTTGGGCGATCACACCCCAACCGTCACGAAGCAGGCTGGGTTGACGAATGACTCCCCAGGTCAGCGCGGCGAGCAATGAAATGGGGTCGAAGCGAATCATGTCGCCAAGAACGCCGCCCATTCCAATCCGCGTGACCAACAATCCCACGACGGATTGATCCAACTCGGCCACGTATACGCGCGTGGTCGGCGAGTCCAACAATGCCGGAAAAAAGACGCGGCGTAGGAAGCTCTCTCCGATACGAACGAGAAAATCCGTGGGAAGGCTGGCTGCATGTATGGCGGCGAGTCGGGCGACATCTGGACGCGTGGCGCTTCGCACACGAATGCCGCCGACCGTCGTACCTGCCATTGGCGAGTGCCATGCGATGCCACTTTTTTCGATTCGGCTCTCGAAGGTGCGAACCCGCTTGGCGATTCGCTCGACGTCGTCGAAACGGAGACTCGGATGACTTGGAAGACGGAGAATTCGACTCTGGACTTCGCTGGCGACGGGACAATGGCTTTGAAATTCTTGATAGATCGGCGCATCCGCGCAATTGGTGTATTCGGCCCACTCGGAGTCGATCCCGGCTTTGAATAAGGAACGAGCGAGGTTTGCGGGGTCGTCGACAAGGATGCCACAGTACATTCCATTGTGGGTGGTGGCGTCTTCGTGATTCAGGCAGGAAATGTTCTTTTGTTTCCTCAAGGTCGCGTCCATCCATTCGACGATCAATCGCCTTCGCTGAATCCAAGTCCGCGCACCTTGAATCTGCGACAAACCCAGTGCGGCTTGAAACGGCGCCAGGCGGCCTTCCTCAATCCGTGGAGGTTTGCCGGAACGCCGCGGTTTCTCGGTGAATATTTGCTGGACAACACTCGGACAGATCGTCTTCATCATACGAAGCATAGGCCAAAGGAGCAGGGTGTAGGGAGCCGTGCGCGTACCGATGTCCAACAGGAGGCCTTTGACGTAGCGTCGTATGCTCTTCACGAACGGCACAACGGTGCTTGTCCGGGCGAGGTCGTCTCGAATTCTTTGAGCGAGTTGGTCATCGTTCGTGGTGATGACGCCGCCGCCGTAGGCCGTAATCAACTTCATGGCGCTGAGGCTGAAGATTCCCGCGCGGCCAAACGTACCCACGTGCCGCCCTTGGTATTTTGATCCGAACGCGTGGGCACAGTCTTCGATCATGATGAGGTCGTGTTTCTTGGCGAGTTGGCACAAGGCATCCATGTCGCAGGGCTGACCAAACATGTGCGTGGTCAAGAGAAATCGAGACCGAGGCGAAATGCAAGTAGCCACCGAATTTGGATCCACATTGAGGTCGTCGATTTTTATATCCGCAAAGACCGGCGGAAAACCCATGAGGCGAAACTGTTCCACCATGACGAAATAGTTATAGGCCGGGAGAATGGCTTCAGATTTCGGTTGAACGTCAAGATGTTTGAGCACGAGGTGCAGGCCTAGGCGACCTGATGACACGGCGATGGCATGTCGGCAACCGACGAATTTTTGGAATTCTTCCTCGAACCGCCGGACGAGGGCGTCGTGCTTCGCGGGGTGCAGGAGCGCGGTCCAGATTCGGTGATGGTCGAGAAATCTCGTTTCGATTTGGTGTCTGGGAATTGCGATTGGAAGAATTCTCACGGGTCATTTCCCCCGAGGATTACGGCAGTTTCCTGGCGTCTCATAATATCGAAACGTCTTTACAGCAGGGCGCGGCCGAGATGTACGAGCTTTCGCAGCTCGAAGAGACTCCGCGTCTTGGTCAAACGACGAATCGCTCGAATGGGTTTGGTATAAAACGATCGCATCGCGTTTTGTCGTAGGGTTTGAAGGCGTTGCGGTGATAGATACCTTAATCGCAAGTTGCTCCTTTGGAAACGGTGGTCGGAGGTGTCCGCGGAGAGAAAACCCTCGCGCGCGGCACGCTCCGCAAGCGGCGTGTGCGGCAGAATGTTCACGACGTTGTAGGAAACGTAATCGGCACCCAGCGATTCGATGAACCGCGTCGTGGTCTCGATCTCCATTTCCGTTTCATCCTCGAAGCCCAACATGACAAACGCGGTCGTTTCAAGTCCGAGGGTTTTGCATCGTCGAAACACATTGCGAATTTCATCATCTTCGATCGGTTTTCCATTGGCGAGTCGGCGATGTCGCAGGCCGCTTTCGACCCCGAATTCGATTCCGTAGCAACCGGCGGATTTCATCGCGCCCAATAAGCGTTCCGCGGCTACGTCGATTCGCGTGGTGCAAAGCCAGCGTAATTCGAGAGCGCGCGAAGCGAGTTTTTCCAGGAACTCGGTCGTGATGCGTTTGTTGAGTCCGAAGGTGAGGTCCTTGAAATAGGCTTCCTTGAACCCGAGCCGATCGATTTCAACGAGCTCGGCGATGAGATCGTCGGCGGGGCGATAGCACGCTTTGCGATAGAGGGCATTGTCCAGGCAAAACTCGCAGGTGAAGGGGCAGCCGAAGCTCATTTGCACGCAGGTGACCGGAGTCCGTTTGCTTTGCGGAAAAAAGTAACGCGGATCTCGAAAAATATCGTGAACAGGTGTGGGGATTCGAAGGTCCTCTCGATAGCTCACCTTGGTCGGCGGGATCACCACGGAATCGCCCCGGCGCACGGCGACGTTGAGCGGAACCGCATCCGGTTGGGTTAACAACTCGGATACATTGTTTTCGGCGGTGTTCATTATGAAACCATTCAACCAAGGGTGTTCGTCCATCAGCAGACGCGTCGTGGCATGGTCCAAGGCCAATTGCAGCGGCGCCACCGCATACATGGGAACTTCGCCCAAGGCATGCTTGAGGATTCCCAGCCACCAAAGTTCATCGCGCGTCGATGTAGCGGATACCAGGGAAATCACGCCATTCACGTTGAGTGCGCGGCTTTCGGAAATCAGTTTCGACCAATTCCAACTGCGGATTTGGGCATCGAGGAATCGCGGCGCAAATCCGCTCTGTCGAATGGCGCCTGATAGAAGGATGAGATCGATGCTCGGAAACGGGGCGGGGGGCGCGTTGTCTTTTCCTCGGGTTGACGCTCGGCGGGCGTAGCCGCTCGTGCTGGGTGGATCCAGCAACAACCAATCACCCGTTGTTGTCATCGGGTGGACCCCTTCGCGATTTCTTGGGGAATTTCAGGCAAATTCGTGGGCGGATTCTTGCGGTCTCCGCGGCGAGCACTGATCAACAGGGAGCCGGAAAACTCGCGCACGACTGGAATGGCTTCAAGCGTTCTGCCAACCCGTGACACCATCGAAACCAAAGATTCCGGGACGGCTGGATGAAGAAAATCAAAGGGTCGGATATGTACATCGACAAGACCGGCCAATGCGAGGTCCCTTGCGAACCGCCAGCGAACGAACGCGGTTTCTTCGGGTGTCTCGCCGGCCCAGCGCCGAATCATGGGCACCTTGCGCTGCAGCGCGATTTGCGGGTTGATCATGTTCGGTTCCGCGAAAGCCATTCTTCCTTGGGGGGCGAGCACCCGATACACTTCGGCGAGGGCTCGTTTGATGTCGAGATGGTGGAGAATGCTGGAACCGACCACGGCATCGAAGGCCCCGTCTCCAAACGGAAGGGCTTCGGCGTCTGCGACTTCGAAATGAACGCGGCCCTCCTGCAACCCGCGATCCTTCGCGCGCCGGAGCAAATGCAACGACACATCGATGGCCACGATCTCGCAGCCCCGAGCGGCAAAATGCTCCGTGAACAGACCCGTTCCGCACCCGAGTTCGAGAATGCGATTCCCTCGCTGAATCCGTGCCGCGCTGGCGATCATCTCGGCACGGCGAATGGCGCGCTGTTTTCCCGCCGGAGAGGCCCAATTCCAAATGGCTTCCGCGTGATCGCTGATTCTCTCTCCTTGTTCAATCTCACCAATTCGTACCATGAATTTCCCGGTGGCGTGGGTTGTTCGCCATGAGTCCTGTTAACCGTCGTCACGATTATGAATGGAGTCGGAGTAAAATTCGAAGGGCTCCAATCACAAAACTACTATGCTATCGGACCCAATTCGCTCGAAAGTGAGTTAGATCCGCCACAGGGGGTTCAAGGTAGGTTCCGAACTGTTTCGCAATCGTGCGCCAAGACCGGCTTGTACTCAGCGTCGGGTCTGCGTCTGTAAATTCGCATGATTTCCACCTGTTCCCCAAGGCGACGCCTCTCCCAGGGCTTGTAGGCCTCATAGGTTATGGCGGGGAAGGATGTCGGGTGAGCAGCCTCGGCAACGAGTTCGTATTTCGGCGGTGCCGCAAAGCGACACCATCGATCGCGGTATCGGAATACCCATGAAAGGTTCACGCCAATCCACGGACAGTCGGATTCGTATGCGGCCTGGTGACTGGCGACAGGAATGGTCGGCGACTCCGCTCCTTCGGGATGAGTATCGAGCACAAGGCAAAACGTTTGGGTGAAATCCTTTTCTTCTCTTACCCATGCACTCGAACCAGCCCAAATGACGTTGGGAGTGAAACCACCAAGAGAGTTTTCGTCGTTCACGGTCTGTGCCAAGAACTCCGCAGGATATGTAAGTTGACTGTAGGGTATTGCGAACATGGCGAACGAGCAAAGCGAAGCCGCAACGAGCGTACCCGTGGTCAATCTCTGCCACAACCCTGTGTTTAGTCGCTTCACAACAAACACGGCTACGCAGACCATGATGGGAAGGTACATGCCGAAAAAACGTCCAAAAAAAATGGTTTTGTTTAATAGGACGCTGGCGCTGGCATGAAGGAGATAACAACCCATTGTCGCGGCCATTGTTGCTTTCAGACTTCGTGGCCACTCGACGGAAAGTCGAAGCAAAGCCAACGCCGCGCCGATGACAAACAGACCTAGGACGATCATGCCGGCCGGTCCCTCTACGTCGTAGAGGTATCTCCAAGCGAAGACATATCCCTCCGGCCCGTATCCTTGGTCTTTTTGGTCCGCATGCTCAAAAAGAGTTGCTGCTATCTCGCTGAGATAACTGACATTTCCCAGGCGTGCGATTGCCTCAAGCGCTCCCACTACACAGCATGCGCCGACTATGTACTCTGCGACACAGCGCAATTTGTCGCGAGCGACGGTCGCCAAGACAATGCCATTCAACGCGACGAACAAATAATATGCGGGATATACAGCAAATCCGAGGAGGGTCAACATTCCAGCCAGCCACGCATAGCCTCGCGGAAAACGGGAATTGTCAACTTGGCGACAGATGACTACCAACCCCGAAAGAAAAAACACCAGGGATGTGTAATACGGCATTAGATGTCGAATCCACAGATTTGAAAAACAAAGTAAGGAAAAAATAAATGCAGCCAGAAACCCATGCCAACTGTTATCGGTCCAAGTTCTTGCAAGAAGGTAGACGCAGATCGTCACTCCAAGCGACACGAGAATCTGAAAACCGCATGAGATACCGTATGCCTTCAAGCCGTTGGGATCGATTCCCGCAATTGACGCGAGTTGTCGCTGCAAAAGTGTCGGCAAGACACTAAACAGTACAAACGCCGGACGACCTAGGCATTGGAACGGCTGGGAAAATGCCTCTTGATACCGTCCGGCCTCGAAATGATCAAGCATCGCTCCCGCAGAAAGATATCGGTACTCGTCCCGCCAAAAGAAATGCCCGCGATCCACCAGCGTCAATCGATACGCGGCGAGGCCAAGCAAAAGGACCAATAGTAAGATTCGCGGCATGGGCGGGCTTACTCCGATGTTGTAATCGGAACCTCAGCGGTTCGGTTGTACGTACGACTGCCCTGTACATCATAGATTCGCAAGCGACCTCCCCCGGTTGCCAACATTTCCGGGAGGCACTGCGGCCCCCAGCCCTCTGCCAAAAACTCCCATTCGTGGTGCTCTACGTGTGAAAACTCAGCGACCAAAACGGCCGATCGGTCCAATTCGCTTCTCATCTCTTCCCACCACTCGAACGTTGCATGCCACTGCTGTCCAGGATCGCAAAGGTGCCAGTGCTGGGCATCGGTCACAATCCATCGCACTCCCTCTTCTCGCAGTTGCTGTAAGGCGATCCGCGCCGGCGCGCCCTCACAGGTTGAATTCAATGTTCTGACAGAGATGGCCGAGGTATCGACGTACAGTGTGTATTTGCGAGTGTCAGAAGGCAAGACTGCGGTTCCCTTCTGTTTATTTAGCCACGCACACGCCTCGGGAGTGCCGCTTGGCTGCACCATAAGGGACCATGCTTGATCCAACCCCGGCGAGGCGATCAGCACCGCTGCTATCCCCAGGAGAAATCTCGCAGGATGGGGCGACAGCCGACAACAGGCGATCGTGCGAACCAACAATGACGCCGAGCAAAGGCAAAGAAACGGGATTAGCACTGCAAGGGCGCGAGCAACCGAATATCTTTGCAGCGCAAGGATTCCTAAAGTGCCTACGATTAGAAGCGCAGGCCATCTTTTAGCGCCTTTGTTTAATACAACCCAGGCAACGCCGATCATGGCCAGGATCATCTCGGGTGTCCCATGCCAGTGTCGAAAGTATTCGCCGTATCGAAGCAAGACTTCTGGGTTCCACCCGCCATCCTCCACGCCTACGCGTTCTTGTAGTAAAATTACATAGTGGCTCACGTAATGCAGAAAACCATGAATGGGAAGGTAACTATTCGTGATAATTGCGGCGAATTGGGCCAACCGAAAGACGCCTTCCGCGGCAAGAATCGGCGACATTACTCCACCACCGAACAAGGCCGCTCGCCGAATAAAATCAGGTTTGGAAACAGTGGAGTCGTTGGTCACGGATGTCTGCCTCCCGAGAGTCCAGTCAAAAAGGAAAAGCAACACCGGAATGTAAGCGCTTCTGTAGTGACAAATTATGGCATATCCAAAGCAAAGTCCCGCGAGAAAGTACGCTTTCCCCCAGGAGATCCGCCGCTGACACCCAGCGACCCAGAACAAAGTACCGCATAACACAAATAAGGTCGCCGACGGCTCGGCCAACGCGCTGCGGCAATAAACAATATGGTAGGGCGAAACGGCCAACAGAAACGCCGCCGCCAGTGCCGTTTTGCAATCGTAGAGCATCACGCCCAATCCATACAGCGCCATGATCGACAGCACTCCACAGACGGAATTCGTTACGAAAAGGGCCGCTGGATTGTCGCCTACGACGAACATCATGATCGAACCGAGAACGGTGAATCCTTGACTCGGTTTGATGTACCGATCCTCAAAGTGTACGCCGTTGGCCTCCAGTCGGGCTTGAAAAGCGCGCTTGTCGCCGGACCACACGGCCGAGAGGGCTTGAGGGTCCGTCAAGGTTTTCATACAACGGTGCCACAGCCTGGCATCGCCCGCGTACCAACTTTCGTCTTCAAAGGAAACGCCTGCGCTTTGGATTTGATTGAACCGAAGGGCGGCGGCCAGTACAGTAATAAGTAGCAGCGTAATCCAAGTCCCCCGACGGGTTGGGATTCTTGCCACGTCGGATCGTTTGCTATCATGAAAATCGCTTGCAGCTTGGTCAGGGCTGGAGGGCAATAGGACTTCTTGTTTACTTGACGGCCAAGAGCGCTCTCCGCGATGTAGTACAGGCGGCTGAATGTTATCGAGTTTCATATCTGGCAGTCGTTTGGTGTTGGTGAACAGTGCATGGTTTACAGAAAACTACAGAGTGACAGTTTTATAGCCCCCCTCGCAAGAACGTACCCACCGTGCGAAACAGAATGATCATGTCCAGCTCGAAGGACATATGTTTGAGATAGTACATGTCGAATTGCAGCTTTTGCTTAGCGTCCTCCACGGAGGAACCATAACGGAAACTGATTTGTGCCCATCCGGTAATACCCGGTTTTACGAGATGCCTCTCCGAATAATAGGGAATTTGTATTGACAATTCGCGCACCAGGTCGGGTCTTTCGGGTCTCGGCCCCACGATCGACATGTCGCCTCGAAGAACGTTGTAGAGCTGAGGAAGTTCGTCCAAGCGAAGTTTTCGCAACCAGCGCCCGATGCGAGTGACTCGTGGATCGCCGGGGGTCGACCAGATACTCTGGCCGTTTTCCGCGTTTGGCTTCATGGTACGGAACTTGTACAGAGTGAAGGGTCGTTCGTGTTGACCGACACGCTGCTGAGAGTAGAAGACGGAGTGGCCATCACTGAGTTTGATCAGGAGCGCAAGGACCAACCAGACGGGCGCAGTAAAAACCAATCCGCAAGAGGCCACGATCAAGTCGACGACCCGTTTGGGTGTGGCATGTTCCTCGCAGTGCCCCCGAAGATCGGCGAAGAGGAACCACGTGGGTGTTATTCGATCGACTAGGATTTGCCCGGCGGCTTTTTCGTAGAAAATGGCTTCGTTGGTCACTCGGCAACCTTGCCGTAGACAGGGAACCAGCCAGTCCATCATGCGCCGTTCCGTGGCGGGTTCCGCGCTCACGACAATATCCGTGACTCCTTCAACCACCAATCTCGGGATCTGTTGTTGGATGAAGGATTGAGAGGCGATTTCGGAGTCGTTTGCACCGGGACCGGATTCTGACGAACCGACCCGACCAATGAGTTTGTATTCGGGAAGAAAGCCTTTTTCTTTTGCTACTTCGAAGGAACGAAAAAGCGAGGGAGAACCGACAACAAGCAGTCCACGGGAAACTCGAAACGCCGCCCAACATGCCAGCCATCGTACTGTTCCGCCGACTACGAAGAAAAGACCGAATGACAAACCGGTGATTCGGCGAGACACTGTGGAGTACATCAATACATAGATCATGGCATAGGTGATCGCGATGGCTGTGGCTACCGTGAGCAGCATGCGCGTAAGAATCCGAGACCGGCTTCGATTCGTGTCTCGTTCGTAAAGACCGAAAATCAAGCTTGCCACGGTGACCGAAAACGCAAAGACAGCCATCGCTTGCCAGAGGGCAACATGCGGGGTTTCTACAAGGTCCGGCGGCGTGAGAACCCCATAGGCGACGAGTGCGCCTGAACACACGAGGGTGATATCCAAAAGCATCCACGTGGCCGGCGGAAGGGCGACCAAGGACTGTCCCGATCGTCGCCAGAGCGGCGACAATCTGCCGGTCAAGTGCCCTGACTTTTCCCTTGGAACATGAACCCAGGTTGGGGCATCCAGGGCATTCACGGAGGATGTAGCCATATCCGCACTCGGCGCCAAAGAAACCTCCTCGCAAGACCTGTCGGTGTTCTCAGAGGGCAAAGCTGACGCCGTAGAATCTCCCACCTGGGAGGAGAATCTTCTGGTGCCAGTAACCATTGGAACGCATCGGCCTTCGCTCACAGAGATATGAGTTATCGGCTGAACCAATCCATTTTGCATTGACGGCCGATAACCAACCCGGTCACGACTCATCGAGAAAAACAGGGCCCGAATTTTGGATTAGTTTCTTCGATCAACATCCGATATCCAGACGAGAGACTTTCTGAAAACCAAATGGATTGATCGTCTGCGGTAACTTGACTTCCATGAGATTTTGTACGTTCAAAACATGCATCGGTTTGATCGCACCCATTGTCTTCACCGGTTGCGTGGCGCGATCGAAATACGAACCGTGGTCTCCGAAACCGCGCGTAGAATGGTCGGATATTGCATCCGTGGACTTACCCCCCGTTCAAAACGAATACAGGCTTTTGGTGTCCCTACCCACGAAGGGTCTTTTCCCCGCCAGTTTGGCTGTTTCTCGCGTATCCGTGCAAGAAAAGCCGACCGAACCGAATCCACGACAACCGATGCTGGTGACCGATCCGCGGAACGAATTCCTTCGGTGGAACTCTTCGTTTGATAACTTGATGGCCGTCAGTGAGGTCTTTCCCATCGCCAATCGCACCCTTGGCGGCGGTCAGGCGGAACCGGAACAGATTCTCGCCGCGTTTCGGGCGCTGCATGCGCGACTGGGTCTCATCTACGCGGTCAACGAAGCCAACGAGGCCCAGACGGAGATGATCGCCGTTCTCTATGATCTTCATGGAGACCGGCCACTGGCATGCCTGCATGCTGAAGAAACGTCACTCGTTCCCCGTGAAGCCGCCAGCAAAGATCGAAAGGCCGACCTCTGGATCGTCGATTCTCGCGCCTTGGTCCGGGCCAGACTTGAAAAACAACTACACACCTGCCTGCGTGAACTTATTCTTCAAGACGAGCCTCCTGAATTGGAAGACAAGAGTAATTGGACGCCGGTTCTTCCGACCCGACCGGTGGAATGGCCGCCTCGCCAATCGCCGCCGGGACCGTAATCGTGAGCGTTGCAACGATCGAGCCGTCGCTCCGTCGTGCTAGAGTGTCGAGATTCGACCCTCTGAGCCTTCAAACGCCGCATCTCATAAACAAACATAAAATCCTCTCCGGCCTTACGCTCATTGCCGGTCTCTTCATCGTCTTCACTGGACTTGTCCCCTTTGATCCGACCGCCGCAGATCCCAATCTCGGTCCTCGCCCGTTCCTCAGCCTCCGCACTTCACCGACAACCGATTGGGATTTCTCCGCCAACGTGTTTCTCTATGCGCCGTTCGGACTCTTGCTCCACCTTTGGTTCAAGTCGCGGCTCAAGCACGCCTTTCTGCCGGCGATCGGAACATGTCTGATCGGCGTCATTCTTAGCCTTGCCATCGAGGTGGCCCAGGCCTTCATCGTGCCGAGGATTTCTTCATTGGTTGATGGGGTCGCCAACGTCATGGGCCTAATCGCAGGGATAACACTTTCCGGCGTGGCATCAACCCTTGTGCCGCGCGTTGGCGCGGAGGCCCTCAGCGAAGCCTGTCGGCAACCGTCGGAGACACTGCTCAAGACGTATTGTGTTGCACTCCTTGTTATTGCGACGATTCCGTTTCTATTTTCTTTGGATCCCGGACGCCTCTCAAAGAAAATGCGCACCGGTCATTGGATACCCTTTGTAGAAATGAAGAGCGGCGCACCCGATGCGAACTCAGATAAAGATTCCTCACTTGAAAGCCCCCAAGCGCATTCCGATCGACTGCGCCGTTGGTCCCACTGGGCGGCTGAAGCCATGTCGTTTGCGCTGCTGGCGGGTTTGATTCCTCCCGCCATTCGTGAACGCTTTCGCCTGAAGATCTTGGGGACCCTGGTCCTTGGATGTTGGATTATTTTCGCCATGGCCGTCGGTCTGTTCCTCTTGCAAGTCCCCCTGATTACACGAACCATCGACGCAACCGAGCTCATTGTCCGAATCGCCTTCGCCGTTCCCATCCTTTGCTTCTCGGCCCTGACCACGCAAAAAATGCCGCATCCCGCTTTGTCCGTCAAACCTAACTGGCCTCCCAAAAGACTCGCAACCACCGGGCTCTTCGCCACCTCAGCTTACATCCTCTGGATGGGATTAATTCCATTTTCTTTGCATCGAGACGGCTCGGTCAATGGAATCATTCGGGCCGAAGCGCTCATCCCCTTTTTTTCATCCTTCCAAGCAAAGCTCGACTCAACCGTGGATGACATGATGGGAAAACTACTTTCTTACGCGCTATTCGCAGGGCTGTTGGCCCATCTCTATTCCCGAAACGGTTCACGACCCTTTCGGCCATCTGCGGTCGCCGTCTGCATACTTGGCGCGGTGATTTCAGCAACGATCGAGATCGCACAAATCTTTCTTCCAACGCGGACTCCAAGCATCACTGATGTCCTGTACGCGATGGTTGGTTGCCGACTTGGACTATGGGCCCACGACGGCCTGCAATTCGCCTCGCACCTCATCGAGCGTGCGCGGGCTTCCATGCTGTCACAGCCCCAAGAGAGAATTGTCGATCCGCTCGCTTGGGCCAACGCGTTGATGGCTTCTCTCGCGGATCCGCGCGACGATGCGCCGAAAGAACGAATCCCGCAAGTGGCGCCAAGGGTGGATTCTCGATGAAACGAAAGATCGTCCAATCGTGCCGTATCTCGTTGGGTTTCTTGGGCTTGGCGATTGACTGCCATTGGAACATAATAAGAACGGTGTGAAGGAGTGGATACGTGAAGAATACGATTCAGAGACTAAACGAACTAGGCCAATCGGCGTGGTGCGACAATCTAAGCCGCAGCATGATCGATTCCACGCAACGCGCGCCGGCGACGTCCGGTCTTCGTTCGATGATGGCCGCCGGGATCGTCGGCGTGACTTCAAACCCGACGATTTTCATGAAGGCCATCACCACGGGCGTGGAATACGACGCCCGATTCGATGAGAGAACCGCTCAAGGTCTTGAAGGAATGTCGCTGTACGAAGGATTGGTGGTGCCGGATATCGCGGACGCGGCAGATCTGCTTAGGCCTGTGTACGACGAAACCAACAGATTGGACGGATTGGTAAGTCTCGAAGTCGACCCACGGTTAGCGCGTGACACGCGGGCAACCGTCGCAGAAGCCCGCAGATTGTTCAAGCACCTCGATCGCCCCAATGTATTCATCAAAGTTCCAGCCACGCCTGAAGGAATCCCAGCCATCGAAACGTTGATTGGCGAAGGAATCAACATCAACGTCACCCTCATCTTTTCGCTGACCGCTTACGATCAAGTTATGCGCGCCTACCTATCGGGCTTGAAACGCCTTTATGCAAACGGCGGTGACCTTACAAAGGTGGCATCCGTGGCTTCGTTTTTCGTTAGCCGAGTTGACTCCCTGGTCGACAAACTTCTTTCCCAACACGGCCACCTCGGTGAAACGAAAAACCTGATTGGAAAAGCCGCCATCGCCAACGCCAAGCTCGCCTATCGGCGGTTTGAAGAAGTTTTTCACTCCCGCGGCGAATTCGGGGAACTCGCCCGCTTCGGAGCGCGCGTTCAACGACCCCTTTGGGCCAGCACAAGCACGAAAAACCCCTCATTCCCCGACACCGTTTACGTCGATCAACTCATCGGACCTCACACGGTGAATACGATGCCGCCGGAGACCATCCTCGCCGTCCTGGATCATGGTACCGTAGCCACGACCATTCATGACGGACTGAGCGAGGCCGAGAAGTTGTTCGCTGCGTTGGCCCGGCTGGGAATAGACATGGACGCGGTGACCAAACAACTCGAAATCGAGGGTGTCAACGCTTTTGTGAAATCGTTCGATGAGTTGTTGAGTCATTTAGACAAGAAATCGGCCAGGGCTTGCACGGCAAAAACGTGATGCAGAGTCGGCGCCAGCATGTCAGGGTGTCCGATCGCTCAAAGCAGGGACGCCTAGGCAAACTCAACGAGGGGATAGGGAGTCGTCGGTGACGCCTGTGTCGACAACGATTGATCAGAACATCCAAGTAAACATCGACCACTTATTCCGCGCCCAATTCGGCGAAGATCGAATTCTTTGGCAGGTTTTTCGCCAACGCCGTTCCGGGTACTTTATGGAAATCGGCGCCTACGACGGCGTCAATCTGAGCAACACCTACTTCCTCGAACAAATGGGTTGGCATGGCGTCTTGGTCGAGCCGATTGAAGATCTCTGCCTCCGCGCTGCCGCTTCGCGACCCCGCAGTCGCGTGATTCAAGCCGCCATCAGTCGCAAAGGAAGCCATGGAACCGCCAAGTTCACCATCACCCAGAACGTCCCCGTTTTGTCTTACTTGAATACCGACCAAGACCACGTGGATCGGTGTCTGAAGGAAGGCGCCACCCTCGTCGAAGTCGATGTTCCACTCCTTACGGTCGATGATATTCTCCTACACGAACGATACGCCGCCCCACCGGGAACGGGTCCTTGGGTGCCAAACGTCGGCTGGCAAATTGATCTTGTTTCCATCGATGTCGAGGGCGGCGAACTTGATGTTCTCGACGGGTTCAACCTTGAACGCTATAGGCCCGGAATTCTCCTCATCGAAAACGATCGGCCTGCCGGCGCCGCCGTCGAACCCTATCTAACTTCTCGCGGCTACCGAAAGTTCCATCGACAAAAAATTAACGATTTCTACTTCCGAATCGACGACCCAGCCGATCTCATGCTGGAAGGGTTTTCGCAATAGCCGGCCCGGCATCTGATCACTCACACTGATCGTTTAAAACTTCGCATTCAATTCAGGGTGACGCCTGTTTGTCACTCCTTACTCCAACCCCCATTTTGACTTGCCCAATGGGCCACCTCCGTCGGATGGTAGAGGTGCGTCCCGGCAACGCGAAGTTTTTGGGCGCACCCTTGGCGGAAAGCTCAAAAAGGAAATGAATACAGGGTGGAATTGCCTTGCGACTGACCAAAACCTCACTCTACGCCATCAAAGCCATTTCTCACATCGCCATGCAGAAGGGCGATCGCCCCATTCATGGCCGAGATATCGCTGAAGCTTGCTTCATGCCAAAAGGGCATTTACTAAAAATCCTTCAACGTATCGCTCGAGCGGGAATTCTTCTCAGCGGCCGGGGTGCCTCGGGGGGTTTTCGGCTGGCCCGTCCACCGGACAAGATCACCATGCTTGATATCTTGGAAGCCGTCGACGGAACGCTCATCCACCATCAACCGTTGGGCCCCGACACATGTTTTTCATTCCCAGGATACCCATTACTACAGGACTCACTCGATAAAATAACCCATAGTGCGCGTATCATTCTTTCTAAATTGACAATTGCCGAACTTTTTTCCCAAGCGAAAACCCAGCCCCAGCACTCCTCACAAAAAGCTCGAACGGCTTTCCGAAATCAACCACTCGCAACCCCGTCCCCCGCGGGCCACATCGCCTGATCATCGCTCCCCAATCTCAAATCGACATAGCCCACCCGGCCCAGCCGGGCAGTGCAGCTCACCAACTGAAGCCGGCCCAGCCGGGCAGCTCCGATGCCTGCCTGATCCAACTTGCAACGAGCTCCTCATCGAACTGGTCGTCCTCGTGGATGTGGAGGTTACGCGTGCCTTTGTTCTTGGAATCGACGGGGAGAAGAGGACGCAACGACGTGCCGTTGAAAAAAGCCACCTTGATGTATTTCGTCAAGCAATGGACGCCAAGGAACCAGCCTTGAGCCTCGGTGCCATAGAAGGGCGAGTTCCATCTCACGGCCTTGCGAACGTTGGGAACGGTCCGCACGATGAGTGCGTCAAGTCGCCGCCCGACCTCGCGTTTCCAACCCGGCATGGCCGCGATGTAAGCCTGCACGGGCGCATCTCCGTCGGCCTTGGGGATCTGAGGGTTGCCGCCTGTGAGGAGCTTCGGCTTTGCGGATTTGCGTGGCTGCGACTTCGACGCGGCTTTTAGCGGTTTGGTCGCTTTCGCGGCAACACGCTTGGCCCCGACTGGCACCCGTTGCTTCTTCTTCATTGCCATTTTTCAACCCCCTTACTGTTGGATTGAGACTCCTTGACGATGATGTGTCCTCTCTACGGCGAGGTCCAACGAAACTGGCGCTCAGCCGGGAGCGGCGCGAGGGCCGCCTTGAGAAGAGCCGCACACCATGCACGCCGCCCTTCGGTCGGTAGTACCGTGTTAGCCCGCTTCTTCGAATACACCGCCCTCCGCAGACGACACTATTCCGATAAAAGTAACCCTCTCGAAAAAAGTCATGAGCCACGCCGACTGTATTCCCACCTCTTCAATAATTGAGTAGCGATACTCCGCAATGTCTCGTTCACGATGGGCGTACTCCATCTGCACTAGAAACTCGTCGGGCATCCGATACTTCATGACATCCACCCATACGCGGGATTCGGGCACACCCGAGAGAATGTTGTGGTGATGACTCAGCCCCCGAACGACTTTTTTGACGACTCGAACCACTCTCGTATCTTCCCTGGGATAGATCATGTGTCTGGGGTGCCCAGCAACCTCGACTGGTCGCCAAGTGTTGACTATATCCTGGACGCGACGGGGCCCGTCAACTTCCCGGAAGCTGCGTTGAATCGTGGTCTCCCAAAGTTCGCGGCGACTGTCATTCGGATCTCCCGCCAATGCTAAGACATTTCGGAAATGAGCTTCGTCGTCCGACCACCCGTTATTGCACACATTACAAGATGGGATGGTCAGGCGTTGTACTCGCGAGGTCGCCTTCGATTCTGGATACAGGTTACTGGGAAAAACATGCTCCCTGTCGGTGGCGACGCGCATTCCGCAATAAGCGCACATCTTTCGACTCAAGACGCTTCCTCTCTTGTCTGGCAAACGCTGGGCATTAGCGGCGGCGATTCGGCACTATCCGCTGCCCACCGGTATTAGCGCGCCTGCCATTACGCACCAGCGACTATCGAGTGAATAGGGGCTCCCGGCTCGATCTCGGCCTCGCAGATCTTTTGGATCAATCCTTTCTCAAGGGCGAACTCGGGATTCTTCGACTTCCCTCGCCTAAACAACGCCCTAACCTCTTCGAGCGCCAACCTCGTTTGTTTCCCTATTATCTTCGCCGTCAATAGCTCTGCCGCCTCTGGTTCGGGCAACCTCTCTCACGGCGCGAACATCTCTTGCAGCACCGCGAGCACAGCCGCAGCCGCGTTGTCGTCGACTCTCCCCAGTTTTTTGATCAGCCGCGACCGATCCACGGTCCGAATCTGATCGAGCACCACCTGTCCGTTCTTGCCCTTGAACCGGCAGGGCACGCGGGTCGGGTAGGACTGTCCCTTGGTCGACATCGGCGCGACGATCACCGTGCGGATGTTATGGTTGATCTCGTCCGGCGACACGACGAGGCAAGGTCGCGTCTTCTTGATCTCGCTGCCGACAGTCGGGTCCAGGCTAATCTGGTAAACTTCGAAGCGGTTTATCGCCATTCCCACTCGCTCTTGTCCCACCCCGACCGGCCGGGCGGCACCTCATCGAGAAGGACGTCGTCGCCGCGATGCGCCATCTTCTGGAAGGCCGTCGCCCAGTTGGCCCGCGGTTTTGTAATGGGCCGTATCACCAGGACGTCGTCCTCAGCGATGATCTCGACTTCACCGGACAGTCCCGTCTGTTCCAGCAGCGGCTTTGGGATGCGAATGCCCTGCGAGTTGCCGATCGGTACGATGCGTGTCTTCATAGCCGAATCCTCCCAGTGCTTACAATGTAGCTACTTGAGATTCTCTTGACAACCCCCGACCGATAAGAGGGGGCCTCGTACTCGTCGCTGAGCGATACGGCTCAGCAGACCGTAGGTCGGGTCATCGACCCGACGCCACCACGGTGGAATGGGGTTTCACGAGATAGCACTATACCAAAGGTCTTTCGCTAATTCATTGTATCCTTTGCAATTCCATCCGCCCCGATGCGCCAAGCGCTCAATCGCCCGCCAACTGCTTGTCCAGCGCGGCCACTACTTCCGCCGGGCTGAGTCGTCTGAGAAACCGGTCCGGCCTGAACGTCCAGCGCACCGTACCATCGCCATCGACGATGATGGTCGTCGGCGCCGCGGAATCGCCGCCGTCCGGCGACGATTTTTCGTGGATGACTTGAACCGCGTTCACCAGTCCGCGATCCTTGTCCGAAAGGACCAGCAAGTGAGGGAAGTCGGCTTGCGTCGCGGCGGACGTCGACTGGTCGTCCAGCGAAACCGCGATGACGCGAGCCTGCCGCTTGTCGAATTCCTGGTACGCCTTTTCGAGCTGACCCAGCTCGGCCATGCAGATCCCTCACCACCGTCCGCGGTTGAAGACCAAAACCTTGAACTTGCCGTCTTGCAAATCCTTCTCGGTGAAGGGACCGCCGTCGGCTTTCGCGGTGCTAAAGGCCGGCATTTTCTGTCCGACGCGCGCCGGCCCTTCGTAACTGGGCAGTTTGGACACCGACACCACGAGGTACCAGTCCAGTCCCGCAAAGACGGCGATCACCACCAGGGCGATCACCCGAGTGATGCTCCGCCGCCGGGCAACGGCACGCAACAACAGCAGCGCCCCAAGGGTTGCCATCGCCGGCTGATACCACGGCACGGTTAACATGCCCATCGTGATCTGCACACAGTATAGCGGAACACCCAGCAGGCCGACCGCGATGCCCGCCCATAGCAACCCTCGGCCCCGCGAGCGATCGGTAGCGGGTGCAATCGTCGAAACATCAGTCATGTCTTGCTCTCCTTCGCGGCGGCCTTCTTTGTGACCTTCGCCGAATTTTTGGACGTCTTGCTGGCCATTGCGTTCACTCCAGCGGATAGACTGACATATCATTTAAGGATACTTGATCTTAGAAACAGGGCAAATGGACGCCAATGGGGTCCAAGAGTTTGGCGTAGTCGAAGAATTTTTCCATCGCGGTTTGGTGCCGAGGGGTGAGGCGGAATTTGAGCCGGGAGGTCAGGTATCGTTCGGCCAGGTGCACCGGCCAACCCATGCCCGGGCCGTAATCCGCGGCGATGAGTTTGGCCGAGCGGACGCCGGCGTCTCGGGCGTTCTCCAGGCACTTTGCAAGGTCGCTCGTGTCGGGAGCGTTATTATCGCAGGCCCAAACGGCGAAGACAAAAGGAAGTCCGGTCAGTGATTTCCAGGCTTGGCCCAAGTCGGTCTGCATGTCAAAACCAATCAGGCCGTGGTTGACGACTTTGTCACCGATCAGCAGCAGTGCTTCGGATTCGGGAGGCGGTTCGCGCCCAACGAGGGGACTCAGTTCGAGATCGACACCGAAGGATTCTTTCCAGATGATTCGGGCCAGGGTTACGGATGTGTGCGAATCGCCATCGACGACCAGGCGGCGCACTTGGTTAGCGGGAACGCGCGAGAAGACGCGGACGGTGAACGTCTCCCCGTCGCAACCGATGCAGGCGTCGGAGACGATTCGCCAAGGGCGATTCGGCGATGCAAGGTCGATCACGGGGACCAGCGCGGCGTCGACTCGACCTTCTTCGAGCAGCGCGGGAAGTCGAGAAGGGACATCGAAGATGAGTTCAATTTCGGGATCGTGCTCCAGCCCGGAGACGAGCGGCTTGGCGTTGAGGTAAGAAACCGCGCCGAGCCGATAACGGGGTTGGTGAAGTCGCTGGTCTTGATGCACGACGGCCATCCGCAAGGACAGTTCATTCTCATATCCACTGCTCAAAAGCAGTGTCACACCGGGACAAAGAGCCATGGTACACCGGTATAACCGGTCAGGCCTACCTTTGTAATTGTATCGCCTGTAGGAATCGCGGCCAAAGAGCTATCAAGGTGCACCGGTATCTTACGCACGATGCACCCTCATTGCACGCGGCCTATAGCGCGAACACTCCCTGTGCCAACAGCCTTTTTGTCATGCTGCCAGCCGGGAGCGTCTGTGAATTATTTTATCGCCGAACCCCGTTCGAACGCGGTTCGGTCACAGTTAAACTACTCTTCTCATCCCCGACGACTCGGCCACGACTTCCGCGACCCGCGCGGAATCCTCATGCCCGATGGTCATATCGGCCACATTTTCCAATTGATCCGCCGTGATGGTCTCCATTCCCTGTACGAACGGCAACCTGTATGCCAAGTAGAGACACGCAATCGCGATCCCGATCCCGCCCGTGCCCAACGTGCACGCTCGACCTTGCAGCCACTTCACCGCATCCGGCGCGACGTGCATTTTCAAGTCCGCCCCGTGAATCAGCTTGCGAAATGCTCCGTCGCAGTGTTGTGACAACGGACGCGGCTTCCGGCTGTTCCCCGCCGATGGCGCAAGTCGCCAAGAGAACATAAGCCAACACTGGAAACACGAGAAGCGCACGCTCCTTGTCAGGTTTGATCCGGATCATCTACTCTCTCCATTCATCGCGCACAAGCGCCTGTTTGGTAGTTGAATTACGGTCAGGGATTATGGTCCGCATCCTCCGGTGGATCGAAGTCTAGTGATGGTGGGCGAACTCGGGTTGTCACGAAAGTCCAAGACCCGCACATTGGGCTCCTCGGATTCTGTTTTCTTGAGTTTCAGTCGAACTTCATCCAAGAATTGTTGGTTAAATGTTGGGAAAAAATCCACTAATTCGATTCTGTGTTCCATAAAGTGTCTTGGACCATTGAAATCGCGAATTCGCCCTCGTGTTGCAAGGATGAATTCGCCAATTTTTCGTGCGCCCTCGGTTGTGATTTCAGTAAAAGGATGCTCAATAGGCGCGCGAAAAGCCAAAGCGGTACGAACCACGCACTGCCCCTCACAACTCATGGTCATCAGCCAATCGTCTGCCACCGAAGTCGTACTCGGTTCACGAACTCGGATTTCATGCAGCCCATTGGAAAGCGTCACTTCGCTTTGAATCTCGCCCAACCGAGTGGTCAAGCCATGCCCTAAACCCCAGCAGGCGCGTCGCACTTTTGTCGCTCCGAGACTGTTTCCTGACGGATTCGGGCGATATAGGTTGTGGGTTACACTTCCTCTCGATGAATGAAGGACCTTTCCGGCCGGACTCACACGGAAAGATTGCACATCCCAGCATTCATTGTTGATCGTATCGTCCCAAAGGGCATAATGATCGGCGAGCATATGTACAATCAGGTTTTGCTCGTCATCATAATCGAAATCCTGGTGACTTGGGGAATAAATCGGTGTCGGAAACTCAATGGCTACACAAGCCAACGCGGTTTGCGAACCCTGTCGCGTCATGCGACACTTGCTTTTTGTATATCCTTGCTCTGGAAACGCACTATTGGCCGGCTGTTCACTCCAAACAATCAAAGTAAACGTCGGCTGCATGGCAAAATCTGAATCTCGAAGCTGGTCGAATGTGCTTGATCCGGACCCTGCAATCGCTCGAGCTGGGACTAATGTGGCGACCATAGCCGCGACTACAATCGCAAAGTGCCTCAAATCCTGGATGTCTACAACTCTCATTTTACTGCTCCTACAATCGAGTCGCTTGATGCCGCAGTCGGTATTCTGACACTCCGATTTCAAGGGCACCCGCACTCTCGGCGTTCACCACGGGGGTCGACCTGCTGTAACGCACCCTGGCCGCAGAAGTTGCCACAGCACTTCGAACCCGCCGGTTCGCAGCATCCGCCGGGAACTTTGCAACACGGCCCGTCGCGGGTTAAGGGTCTACTCTTGCCGCGGCTTGCCTTTATCATCGACACGCACGGGGTGGAGGCGGTGGTCGCTTGGGTCGGCGAGTTCGAGGAGTTGAATCGATGGCACTCCGCATTCGGGGCAGACGCCGGACACATTGCCGGTCAGGTCGTACTCGCATTTGTGACACATATTGGCACTTTTGAATCGTCTGCGGCCAAAACGGACCACCCACCGACAAGTGCTGAAAACTGGATACCAGCCCGTCAATAGTGCCAGCGCCCAAAAGGGGATAGCGGCCCAAATGTCGATGTGTTTTTGTATCCGTCCGGGCGTCGCCCACACGCCGGACGCCATTCGGGCGCGCAGCCATTGTGGATGATGCTCCACGTCGAAAACTTCCGTCGAATCGCCCAAGTCGCGGCAGATCACCCAATCGACAACATCGTCGTCCGTTCGAAAACCCAACTTCCACCGACCGCCCAAAGGAACCGGCCACCCGCTTTTGAAATGGAAACGGCATGACCGGCAGGGAGTCATGCCGTCGAAGCGCACCGCGTTCGTTCCGCCGCACTTCCAATCCTCGGGCCACTTGGGCTTTGTGTGCCCTATATAGCTCCCACACAACCAACCACGATCGAGCGTAGCAAGAATACGCCAAGTCTCCCTGCCACTGTCAAAAAGTCCCGGAAACAAACCATCAGGGTTCAGCGTCCAAGAGTTTCTCGACAGACTCAGTACCCACCCGGTCGCAACAGCAAGTGTTGCGAAGGTCGTCGTTGTGAAAAGACCTATACAGGGAACCCGCCCAATGTAGCACATGGGTAGCCCTGCAAACCTATGGCTTGACCGGCTCGGGTTTGTCGAGGTCTCCGGCTTGCACAGTTTTGACTTTCGGATGCGTGGGATCATCACGCCAATCAAACACCCGAACCAAGCGGGTTTGCGCTCTCGCAATCCCCTTCCGAGCTTCAGCGACCACGTCGGGGTCCATCTCGGGTTTGAAGGATATCAGCCGAACGGTAGTGTGAAGAAGACTAAAGTATTCCCCTCGCTCGGCCAGTGCGATGTTGCCGAACCAGCGAGTGCCCTCGCTCGAACACGTGATCCGAGGCTCTTCTCCTCTCGCGCCGAAGCCGGCATGCCGCACGAGATCGCCATTAGCAGGATCAATCACCAAATCCCAAACCCCGATTCCAGAAAACGGCGAAAACTGCCCGGTCACACGGAGCTCGCGCGTACCATCGGGTTTGGCAACGTCCGACTCCAGTTCGCCCAGATCGTCGCCGGACAATCGTCCCAACGCACATCGAATCCCTCGCAACGTGTTCATGATGACCGTGTTTTCATGCGACGGCGGAAACCGACTCAAGTGTACGGCCACTCCACCAGTCGGAACGGGTTCTTGATCGGGCCCAACGCTGAACCCACCGCCTTCCAAGTATTCCTCATGGACTCGTTGATCCCGGATCGTGGCACCTTCCGACCACATCGCCACCATGAGCTTTCCATTCGCATCAAAATCGCCACCTTGATAACCGCCGGTATTGGGCGGGTAATACTTGGCGGGCGGCAGCTTGGATGCCTTCCAGACGATCGCCATGACATCCTTGCCGACGGTGATCCTCGTGACTTTTGTGATGTTACCCTGACCCGGCAGGAAAAAGTGGACGGGGAGATTCAACTCAACCTCCAGGGTGAACGCTTCCGGAATGCCCCGTTGCAAAGTTGTGACGACGGACGCGGTTTCCGGCTGTTCCCCGCCGATGGCACTAGTCGCCAGGAGACCACAAGACAACACCAAAAGCACGAGAATCGCACTCTCATTGCAACGTTCAATTCGGATCATCGGCTCTCTCCAAGATACGTCATTCTCTCGAAATCGTGGTTCCTGCCGGAAGTTCGTCGGTTAACAGTCGTCGTAAACGGGCAAGATGCTCAAGGTCAGGTTCGGTACAAATGTCGAGCATTTGGAACTCGCGCGTAAACTCGATTTCCGTTCCGGGGTCAAGCGTGAGTGAGCCCGACTCGGCCAACGAAATTCGACCCTGTGTGACGTGACCCGTATTCTCAACAAGGATGTTGACGCGTTCCGGAATAAAAGCCAAGAAAAAATGGGCTTCACGTATAAGAGGACTCTCCTCGCCTCCATCCACAAGTAGCTGCCAAACGCCCTTAGGACCGAAAGCCCCTGGAACGGTTAGTCGCGTCCGCTCAAGTCCCAAGCTGACGGATGAATGTGCTTGCGTTCGCTTCGAGTAACCCGCTCCAACGGCCAGGAGGCAGTGGTTCCACCAATAAAGCCTCTCATTGTCTCCGATCTGCAA
>JBBTCX010000159.1:0-27342 GCA_038043045.1 Planctomycetota bacterium
CCATGTCGTTCCACCACGCGTCCTTAATATTCCGCTTCAGCTCACACCCCAGCGTGCCATAATCCCAAAACCCCCCGATCCCGCCGTAAATCTCGCTGCTGCCAAAAATAAACCCCCGCCGCCGACACAACGCGACGATCCGTTCCATCGTATCCACTGCACTGGCCATTCAACCCTTCCGTTCTCGTAAGACCGCAACGAGCGATCAGAACCGCGACAGTATGGAGCGGTCCGTGTGCCACTGCGTTTGAGCAATGGTTTCAGAGCCACACCGTTCACGGTGTGGACAGCTTTCACGAGTGTGCGGATGCCCTATCTTGGCAAAGCCAAAGGTGGGGGACGCAAAACCCGTCGAATCCGTAGGTCGGGTCATCGACCCGACACTATTAAGATACTAACGTCATCATCATCCCGCCGAAACCTGTCCAACCCCAATTCTTGCGAGAACGCAGGGTCCTTCGATAATCAGAAACATGGATGACCTCAAGTCGTCGCGTGAATCCGCAAAGGCAGATGTCGCCCGCCATTTCATCATTGGAACAGCCGGCCACATTGACCACGGGAAGACATCGCTTGTACACGCGTTGACCGGAACCAATCCCGATCGACTACCAGAGGAACAACGCCGCGGCATGACCATCGAACTGGGCTTCGCCGGATTCGCAGTCGACGATATTCAGTTTGGTGTGGTGGACGTTCCGGGCCATGAGAAGTTCGTTCGGACGATGGTGGCCGGGGCGACGGGGATTGACATCGCCCTTCTCGTGGTGGCCGCCGACGATTCCGTCATGCCGCAGACGATCGAACACGTCGAGATTTTGCACCTGCTTGGCGTGAAGCGATGCGTGGTGGCCTTGACCAAGGTGGACAAGGTCGATGAGGAGTTGGCCGCTCTTGCGGAGGAGGAGGTGCAAACGCTTCTTGCAACCACTCCGTTTACGAACGCGGCCGTTTGTCCGGTGTCGTCCCTTACGGGTCAGGGCTTGGATCGGCTGCGAGCCGCGTTGTCGGCTGCGGCAAGTGAACTGACCATGGACACTCCTCGAAAACCGTTTCGAATGGCCATTGATCGGGTTTTTACAGTGCCAGGCCGTGGCACTGTGGTCACGGGATCGACGCTTCGAGGCGCGGTGGAGGAAGGAGAAACTCTGGAACTGATGCCGGCAGGAGTGTCATGCAAAGTTCGTGGATTGCAAACGCATGGAGTCGCGTTGCGCGGAGTCGGTCGCGGTCAGCGTGCGGCGATCAACCTAGCCGGAGTGGACCGGGAGGCCGTTGAACGAGGACATGAATTGGCGACGCCGGGCTATTTGCGGCCTTCTCATCTCATGGACGTGAAAATCAAATGTTTAACCACCGCCAAACACCCCTTGCGAACCGCTTCGACCGTGCGACTGGGAATGGGGACGCGCGAAACACCCGTGCGAGTCGTTCTGTTGCAGGGAGAATATTTGGAACCAGGGGCCGAAATGTACGCCCAATTGCGAAGCGGGGAGCCCTTGATCGCCACCCACGGTCAACGATTCATTTTGCGCGATGCATCCGCGACTCGGACGATCGGCGGCGGCGTTGTGTTGTCACCCAATGCACGACGAAGGCGACGCCATGCCGACCTCGGATTGGATGTGCTGGAAGGCCTGGATCACGGCGACCAGGACGCACGAGTGGCTCAGGTCTTGCGAATGGCGGGATTCAACAGACCGCCGGATTTGGCGATTTGTGCGCAGGCCGGCGTAGAGCTGGAACAGGTTCCGGCCATTCTCCTCCAACTTCAATCGACGAAAAATTGGATCACTCTCGAAGGAACTGACGTACGCGTGTCACCGGCGGCGCTCGAGGATTTCACGTTGCGGCTGGTGGATTGGGTGGAACGGTATCATCGCGGTCATCCGGATGAACCGGGGCGGAATGTGGACTCGGTGGTAGGTTGGTTGGAGCGGACGGCGGGTCGTGGCGTGGCTAGGCCGATGTTGGATTCCATCGTAAAAAAGGGACGACTCAAATCGCTGGGGAGGTTTATTTGTGCGCCGGCATTTGCCCCCGCACTCTCGACGGCGGATGAGAAGTTGTTTCGGGCGATCGTGGAAGAAATCCAAAGTGGGGCGTTTCAACCGCCGGGCACTGATGAATTGAAATGTGCGGCTCAAGTGGAACGAAAACGCGTCGAGCGATTGGTGACTTTGGGTGTCGCGCTAGGAGAATTGGTGCGAATTGAGCCGAAAATGTACGTGCACAGGGAAGTGGAGCGGCGGATGCGCGAGGTGGTGGGGGAGTTGATCGGTCGAGCGGGATCGGTCTCCGTGGCCGAAATTCGAGAGGCCCTGCATTCGAGTCGAAAATTCGTCGTGCCGTTTGTAGAATACTTGGATCGGATTGGATTTACGCGGCGGGTTGAGGATCGTAGGGTGTTGGTAAACGTCGACCAAGAGACCGGGAAGTGACATGGGAATGACATCCAAAACACAGGAACTACTACGGGAGCTGCCTTCGGTCACTCAATTGCTGGAGCATGAAGAGGTGCGCGATTGGCTTGATGGCGCGCCGCGGGCGTTGGTCGTGGCGGCCATTCAAGCGGCGGTACAAGCGTGTCGAGAGGAAATCCTTTCCGGATCAGTTCATCAGCCATTTGACGTCGAAACGGTCGTGGCTCGGGCGGAAGAACAGTTGGCCGCGAAGTCCATGTCGTCGTTACGCAAAGTGATCAACGCCACGGGAATTGTGCTACACACCGGTTTGGGTCGGGCCCCGTTGTCGGATGCGGCGATTGAGGCGATCGCCGAGGGTGCGGCAGGGTATTGCAATTTGGAATACGATCTTGCGACGGGCGAGCGTGGAAAGCGAACGGCGCATGTGGCCGATCGTCTCGCGGAATTGACCGGAGCGGAAGCGGCCACGGTGGTGAACAACAATGCCGCCGCGACGTTGTTGATACTTCATGCCTTTGGAACGGGTCGAGAGTCGGTGGTTTCACGCGGGCAATTGATTGAAATCGGCGGCAGTTTTCGAATGCCGGAAATCATGCAGGCCAGCGGTACGGTGTTGCGCGAGGTAGGAACGACCAATCGAACGCGCTTGCAGGATTATGAGAAGGCGATCAACGAGCGAACGGCCATTTTGCTTCGCGTGCACACCAGCAATTATCGTGTCGTGGGTTTTACCCAAGAAGTCGGAATCGGGGAGCTGGCTGAATTGGCCCATCGGCGAGGACTGATCGCCGTCGACGATCTGGGCAGTGGCGCGCTGATGGATTTTTCAACCGATGGATTTCCCAATGAACCTCACGTGCGAGAGTCGATCGAAGCCGGCGCGGATTTGGTGTGTTTTTCCGGGGATAAATTACTGGGTGGACCGCAGTGTGGGATCATCGCTGGAAAGCGAGAATGTATCGCCAGGTTGGCGAGCGACCCGCTGATGAGGACGTATCGCGTCGATAAGTTGGTCCTCTTGGCATTGGATGCCACGCTGCGGCACTATGTTGACCCGGAAGTCGCAAGGGTTGAGATTCCGGTGTGGGCGATGTTGAGTGCAACGACGCAAGAGCTGGCCGGTCGAGCCCAAGTTCTGCTCAAACAGCTTGAGAGCGCGCTTACGGGTGAACAGTTTTTCATCGGGTCGGATGTGACGTATGCGGGCGGCGGATCGTTGCCCGGCCAGGAATTGGAAACGGTGGTGATTCGTTGGCGCCCTTCAAAAGCTTCGGTCGAGTCGGTCGCCGCCGCCTTGCGCCAAGCCGACGTTCCGGTGATCGCCCGAATCAAAGACGACGAAATCCTTTTTGACCTCCGCACCCTTCGGGAAAGCGATATGGAAACGCTGGTGTCAAGCGTGGAGTCCGTGCAATGGGAATTCGCGGATGAGACCCATCCCGTGGGAATCCGCCTGCACGTTTTGTAGAAACACCTCGCGTTGCCCCAAGTACTCCGACTTCTCTTACGGCGCACAAGGGTGCGGGCAGAGATAATTGTCGGCAAAAGCCTCCAGCAATGCCAAAAGATCATCAACGTCGATTAACCCATTCCCGCCGCATGGATAAAGGTCTGCTCCGGCACAATCCAGCGGATTGACGAAACCCTGTAACAGACAAAGCAGATCGTCCAAGTCGACGACGCAGCTACCTGCCGGAGGACCTATCGGGTAGATGTCGGCATACAGTTGACAGGGTCCACAACCACAATCGGCGTCCGCGGTATCGGTCGCACCGTCGCAATCGTTGTCAATTCCGTCGTCGCAAATCTCCACGCACGTGCTTCCGATACCATGAAATATTCCGCCGGATCCAACGCAAGCGCTCTCACTCACCCCCGTTGAACATCCCGGAATGACGCTGAAATCGCAGCAAGCGCCAACCTCAACGCACAGCGGCGGCAAGCTGACCGCATCGGCCGGATCGCTGCAACCGTCGATCTCGTCCCGATCGAACGATCCGTCCAAATCCCGGTCAATGCCAATCCGTGTCTCACTTCCTTTCGGAACGACGGTATAGGTCAATTCGTTCCCCAAAGTAGCCGCAGCCCGAAGTTCGCTCGCCGAAAGGGTCTCCGCAACCCGGTCCGATTGAAAAACGTTTCCACCGTTGTATCGATAGCCCCGCATGATCCCGCCTTGAAGACCCTTCACCACCAATCCCGCCGCGTTGCTGTTGGCCAACGCAATCATGTCGCTGATCAAATTGAGTTGCGCAGCACTCGCGGTGGTTTCATCGATCAACGTCGTCTGCCATCCCACGGCAGAATGAGTGTCTTGACCATCGGGCCCCGGTCCTTCCAGCGGCGAATTGGGCGCGCCAACGGGAAGGTCCGATCCGGCGAATGAAAGCATGAACGCGACCATGTTGGCCACGTCTTGATCGCTGACCAGATTGAACACCGGCTCGGTCACAAACCTCGCCAGCGAATCAACGCTGCCGTCGTGCAAGAACCCAAATCCAGCCACGTTGCGTGCTTGCGTGGCTTCAAATCCAACCTTCTTGTACATGTTTCTTAGCTGCGGAATCTTGATGCTCACGTTGGTCGAACCATCGACGGACACGATCCCATGATGCCGTTCGCCAAGGGGTCCCGGAGAAATCGGAACAAAATTGAACCCCACAAACGTACCATCCAACCCGATACCGGTCGGCAACGTATGGCAGGTGACACAGTGAACTCCGTCGAGAAACCCCGTGCGATACCGCGACAACCCGGTCACCGCATTTCCGTTGGAAAGAGGTTGTCCCGCCGCACCAAACCGCCCGGTCGTAAAATGACCGGGAAGCGCCAAGCTCGTCGGAAGTTGATTAAAAAAATTCCGAAACGGATTCGGCGGAAAGTGAATCGTCGCCAAAAAATTCTCAAACTCCTGCATATCCGCATTCGGCAGCGGTCCATCATCGCCAAGCAGCTTCTGAAAAGCACCGGCAAACTCTTCTATTCCGTTGCGATCGCCGCGCCAGTGGTGCGGTTCTTTGCCGATGATGTCCTGCAACGTTTGCGTGGTCATCGGTCCCTTCATGGGGTGCCAGCTTTGACACCCGCCGCCCGCGCAGTTTTGGTTGAATGGTTTCACGCTTCCGCTCGGATCGCCCAAGTCCCACGACAATCGGTCAATCCGTGAATCCACATGGCACGACGCGCAGGCAATGTGACCAAGCCCCGAATTCCGGTGCGTGTCATACAAATGTTTTCGCCCGATCTTAATCGCCGACGGAGAAGGGTCAAATAGTGGCACTTGCGTAATCTCTGTATTCGTCACCGTGTTGATGATAGAGATCGAGGACCCGAACTTGTTAAGGACGTATAGACGTTCACGACTCTCATCGAGCACCAATCCGGTCGGACCCTCGCCAACCGAAATGGGGTCCTGACCCGAAACCCGTGCCCCGGCGGAATCAATCACCGCCACGTTGTTCGATCCCATTCCGGAAATGTACCCGATCGTCCCCGCCGCATCCCAACAAATCCCCCGTGGATCGCCCAGCGACAGGTCCCGGTCAGCCTGTGGAATCGGCACAAACGGAATATCCGTCGTGTAAGTCAAATGCGGATTCAAATCCACAACCGCATCGGTCGTTGGTCCTACCGGATCGACCAATCCGATATTCACCCGCAGGAACCGGCCACCAAGCACCGGTTCAAACCGAACTTCATTCGTCGCCTCAGTGCCAACAACCGTCACTTGTTCCGTTCCCGCATTATAGGCCAGCGCCATGCACACATTCATCACGTCGGAGGCATATCGAACGACCAAAGAGCTGGCGTGGATCATCGCCACGTCATGTTCCACCAAATCCCAACCGACCGGTCGACCGGAATTGGCCGCATTCGCCCCGCTGACCACAGGCGTCCAATCATGCGCATTGTCATCCATCCACTGGCCCAACGTATTCTTGCGAACGATCAACCCGACCCGCGGCGGCGTCGGTAACCCCCCGCCAATCGGCGGGTTAAACGCGCTGCCGCTGTTCGGCGGCGGATTCGGCGGATTCACCCCCAATTGAAACGACTGCCCGGTATTGAAATACGGACTCAATGGGTCGTTGACCACGTTCGGTGGAAACCCCGTACTCATCGTGCTTCCGCCGCCAAGGATCGTCGTCCGATTCCCCGATTCAAAGATGGCCACGTTGACTTCATCCGTATCCGGATTGACCACCATCGCCCGCGGTTCTTCCCCTTCGATCGTCAGTTGCGCGACCGGCGTGGACAGATTCGCCAAATCGAAAACCATCACCACGCTTGCCTGCGCACAAGAAATAAACGCCCGGCGCGGCGTCCCCGCAAACACCACGTCGCAAGGCTCATCCGCTGTTCGAAGAGTAAGTACGACATGGCCCGTCAGGAGATTTACAATACTAACGCTATCCGAAATGTGATTCACCACCCACGCTTCAGTGTTGGTCTGTGCGCGAACCGTCACCGGGTCCAACCCCACCGGAATCGAAAGATCATGGACGGCCATCCCCGTGGTAATATCAAAAACTTCAAGCCGATTGTCCGACGTATTGACCGCCAGAAGCGTATTTCCATCCGGCGTAATGTCCACCGGATGAACATGCGGCGTCTCCCAATTGACAAACGAAGACGGCCCGCCGCCCAACGCCCCAGCAACTCCGAAAACCATGACTATGGATATGATCAGCCGACGATTCAGAAATTTCATGCAACTTCCCCCGCGTTTCACGAAACGGAATGGTGTTTGGTCTTCGTCCAACGAGGCTCCTACTTCCCAACCCCAAACCCCTTGAACTCCCCCGTGGCCGCCTCTTCGAGAACCTCGACTTGTTCGATGTACCGCATCATGCCATTGTGAACCGCGGTCACGAACGCATCGACCTCCGACTTCGTTCCCTCCGCCACCAACTCCACGCGACCATCCTTCAAATTGCGAACGAATCCGGTGACATAATAGCGATTGGCCATCACATCGGCGGTCGTGCGAAACCCCACCCCCTGAACCCGGCCAGAGAAAAAAACGCGACGCCGCAGTTTTGTGGAATCAACAGGTTTGCTTGGTGTCATCGCAACGCCCGCAGCATTTTACGAAGTAAACCTCGCGCCCACGGTCACGGTACTGAACTTCGTCCATGTACGCCTTCATCAGCATGATGCCCCGACCATTGGGAATCGGAAGCCGCTCTTCCGCCGTGCAGTCCGGCACTTTCTCCGGCTCGAATCCAACGCCTTCGTCTCGAACTATAATCGTGGCCTTTTCATCGGTCACCTGATATCGAATGGTGATCTTCTTCGCCGGATCGAACCGGTTGCCGTGCTTCAACGCATTGCACAGCGCCTCCTCCAGCGCCAACTTGATGGCAAACATCGCCTCCGTGCGAAAATGATGATGCTCCAGCTCTTTCAAAATCGCCCGCTTGGGTACAAACACCAACTTCGCTTCGCTGCGTATCACGCAGACTCGAAATTGCGCTTGACTTGGACGATTCGTTTCGCTCATGCGTTACCAAAAAACAAAACGGCCCCGCGATCTCCCGACTACTTACGACATGAGGCGAATGTACTTCATGAATTTGGTTGTCTAAAAACAATCAAAAGCTGCTGATGGCCTGTTCCGTGGTATCAAGAATCTGGAACAATTTGTTAAGCCGCGTAATCTTAAAAACCTCGTAGATTTGCGGCGTGATATCGGAAAGACGAAGCTTCCCAGATTTTTCACCAACGTTTTTATTCAGCGTGATCAACATTCCAAGAGCGGCACTGGACAAATGCTCAACGTTCTTAAAGCTCAACAAGAGATTTATTCCGGGACTGCTCACTACCATCGACTGAAGCTCTTCGCCGATTTCCGCAATGGAGATTTCCTCCAGAATCTTGCGGTCTGAAAACTCGACTATGCTCACCCCGTTGGTTTTTCGATGTCGCAAATGCGAACGTTCATCACTCATTCGAGTCCTCCGCTTCAATCAACCGATTTACCCTTATTGGAAAACCGGCATTTCTATGGTAATATCTAGAGTAGGATGTCACCTTGTCAAGGTCAACGGCATTCCTTTGGCGCGGACATGCCCTTGCCCCAATGGGAGATCGTGCACCATGAATGCACTTTCCGGGTATAAGAAACTGTGAAACCACCAAATCAAAGTCCCTCTGGATACCGACCATCTTCGATTTCGCATCAGAGAATATCAGCCCATCTCAAAATCATCGGGTTTACCTTCCTCTTCCTTTTGTTGTGCGACGAGTCGGCCTGGGCTTGGGGACCGGTGACACACATTGCCCTTGGAAAGCAAACCCTGGAGCAACTTGGCCTCCTTCCCGCTGCCGTTGCAACGATTCTCGGACGCCACGCCGTGGCCTATCTCTACGGCTGCGTCGCCGCCGATGTGGTCTTTGCCAAACGGTTAAGCCGGGTCAGACAGTTCTGCCATCATTGGTCGACCGCCTTCGGTTTGCTCGAAAACGCCAAGGACGATCAGTCCAAGGCCTTCTCCTACGGTTATCTTTCCCACTTAGCCGCCGACACCGTGGCCCATGGAAAATACGTTCCACGACAAATGGTCGTGAGCACCTGCACCGTCAACTTCGGTCATTTGTATTGGGAGCTCCGCGCCGACAACAACGCCGGCGATGCTCCGCGCGCTCTCTTCGCTGATACGCTCACCCACGACCATTGGAAACACGACGCGGCCCTCGCCGGCCATTTGCACGATACCTTTTTTCCCTTCGACTTGAACCGAGCCATTTTTCACCGCATGAACTCCCTCGCCCTCAATGAGCGATTCCAACAAACCATCAACATCTGGAGCCGCTGTTCTCGCTGGCCTCTTTCACAGGAAGTTCTTTCGGGCTATTTGAGTGAAAGCGGAGATCGAATTCTCTCTATCTTGACCGATGAAAAAAAATCAGCCCTTCTTCGAGAAGACCCCAACGGCACTTCAGCCTTGATGCAAGTCCGTGTCCACCGTCGTCAAGTCCGACGCCTACGAATCAGAGGACTGCCCACCGCCCATCGCGTCCGCGAAGCCGCCCAAGCCCTCGCCCCCGTGTGCCACTGCTCTTGAGCAGGGGTCAGCGAGCCGCGCGGCTTCAGCCCGCGCGACCTCCAATCCGAGCCGCGACCGTGAGGGAGCGGTCCAAATCCGCCACCGTCGTCCAGCAAATTCGGCTCCAAGTCCGACAAAAACTTGCGTCCGTCGCAGACAAACGCCTTGCCGGGCATCACGGAAACACTAGTTTCACTTGACACGACCCGTCCCCGAAGGTATTATTCGCTAACAGACTATATTTCTATGTAAATATATTAGTTCGACTGACGACGGAGAGATCGTCAACGAGCGGTTTTGTCGGGCCGCCAAGGAAAATGTTGTTTTTGCCTAATCCATCTCCGCGAGATGGGTGCAGGCATCGCGCGTTGTCAGTCAAGCGAAGGGAGAGGCTATGAAATTTCACGAACTTGCCAGCATCGCTCAGACGCTCGAGGAGCTGTCGTTCCCCAAGAAGCTGGCCGTCGAGCTTTGCGCGGAGTGCAACCTCGCATGCACCATGTGCCACCACCCGTCCATGCGGCGACCGAAAGGAACCATGCCCTTCGATCTCTGGAAACGCTGCGCCGACGAGGTCGCCCGGTTGCGCCCCGATACCGAGTGCTGGTTCTCTTTCTGTGGCGAGCCTTTGCTCGAACCGCAGTTGCTCCTCCGCATGATCGCTTACGGCAAATCCGTCGGACTCCGCTCCGTCAACGTCAACACCAACGGCATGTTGCTCACCGCCGATCTTGTGGACCCGCTCCTCGACTCCGGCGTCGATCTCGTGGTTTTCGGCATCGACGGTTTCACGTCCGAGTCGTTCGAGAAAATCCGCGTCAACGCCAAGCGCGATGTGGTCTATGCCAATGCTGAACGGCTCCTCGACCGGCAACAGGAACGGGGCGCCCAAACCGAAATCCAAGTGCAGTTTATCGAGATGGACGAGAATGCCCACGAGCTCGGCGAATACCAGGGTTACTGGCTTTCTCGCGGCGCTACCATCAAAGTTCGTCGCCAGTTGAGCTGGGGTGGAAAGTTCGAAACCAGCCTCTGCGTTCCGCAAGACGAGCGAATTCCCTGCCCGTGGGCCATAACCATGATGCACGTATTCTGGGATGGTCGCGTGCCGCGTTGCCCGGGGGACACGGAAGGCGACGAGGGAGTCGGCAACGCTTGGCACGAATCACTGACCGAACTGTGGAAAAAGCTCGGAACCTATCGCGACAAACACCTTGCTCATCGTTTCAGTGAACTGCCCCAGCGATGTCAAGATTGTCGTGATTGGATGACCGGTGCCGCCCAACGCGTCCGACCGACCGCGACCTGCGTCACCGATCGCGACCGGGCGACATTCCCAAAACGCGACTTTTCGGCCGCAGAGCCGACCCCGTCAAACTGGTTCGTCGGCTAACGCTGGGTGACCTAGACGCATAACTAGATAGCGGAGGGAAACCCGTGAAGACGCTATTCCTGTGCGGAGGAGGAAATCCAGACGGCATTCGCCTGGCCCAGCGGATCAATCAGCAGTCGTTCCGATGGGACCGTATCCTCGTCCTCGATGACGATTCCGCGAAGCACGGTCGATCCATGCTCGGGGCGGAGATTGTCGGTGGATTCGCCCACCTTGCGACGGAGGCGTCGAACGCCGCCGAGGTGGCGAATCTGGTGGCCCGCACCACGGCCAAACGTTGGTCGGCTGGAAACAGAATCCGATCCTACGGCGCGACTTTCGCATCCCTCACCCATCCGACCGTCGACATCGACGGCGCGACGCTTGCCCACGAAGTCATGATCTATCAGAACGCCACGATCGGCGCTGAAGCCGTCGTCGGGGAGGGAACGGTCGTCTTCATGGGCGCGGTCGTGGGACACGAATGCCGCGTCGGTCGAGGATGCGTCGTCGCCGCCAATGCCGTGCTCAACGCCCGCGTCCAATTGGGCGACGGCGCGTATGTCGGGGCCAACGCAACCATTCTGCCTGAAGTTTCCGTCGGCGCCTGGGCCACCATTGGCGCAGGCTCCGTCGTGCTTCGAGATGTGCCCGCAGGCACCACCGTCATGGGCGTCCCAGCACAAACGATCACGGCGCGACCGGAAACCGCCACCGAGCTTGCCGCTACGCCTCCGGCTTGGAGTGCTGGAGCGGCCGAAATCGGCGGCGAAGAAACGCACGTCGGCGACCCCCACTTCGCCCGGTCGGATCTGGAACCCATCATCCTTCACATCTGGGGTGACGTGTTACAACTTCCCACCGTCAACCCCAATGAGAACTTCTTTGATTTAGGCGGCGATTCGCTTTGTGCTTTGCATCTTCACGAAGAAATCCGCCGCGCCCTGCGAATCGACCTTCACATCACCGACCTGTATCGCTTTCCAACCGTACGATCTCTCGTCGGGCACTTGAGCAACCTCCATCATGGACCGGCGACGCTCAGCGGCGCAAGTTCGCGCGGCGCCGCACGGCGACGTATGTTACAAAACCGCGGCGCGTTCTTCGCCTGAACCATTCGCAGTATTCCGACGAACAGGTCGAGCCGCGTGGATCGATCCATCGACCCGACATCCCACTCGCCATTCCGAAAGTGCCATGTTGTGGCACTTATTACTCACGCCTCGCGCCTCAAGACTCACACCCCACGCTTGAAGCCTCACACCCCCCAGTAAAGCGCCACTGTGGATTTGTAATGGAATCACGATTCCAATCGCAACTCCTTTAATCACAGAGCTTTACGTCCTAAAATCCAAACGAGAGTTTCACCTTATCGGACCCGCCCAAGGTCCGCTAACCTCCCCGTTTTCACGCAAAATCCATCTGAGAGTGTCACAGCCTGTCACCCCCTCCGCCGGGCGGCAACCCCTCCATCAAAAGGTCCGTTCTGGCCCGTCAGCCCACCCCTTGATCCGATCATTCCAGGCCGTTGAATGACAACGAATGGCACTATACAAAGTGCGAGAGGAGATTGGTTCATTCCGGGGTCTTGCGATGCTCCTCCAGAATCTTCTGATACATCGGTTCAATCGCCTCCATATGGATCCCGTGGGCCATGCCGGGCACGATGATGACTTCGGCGTCGGATTTGAGTTCGGTGAGTGTTTGCTGGAGCAGTCGGACCGCGCCTTCGAGATAGAACGTGTCCTTTTCCCCGGCGAAGATGTGCAGCTTTCCGGCGAGTTTGGGGCCAAGTGTCGACCAGTTGCGTTTGAGAATGAGGTTGATGTCGTACTTTTCCCACGTGTGGGCGACGGTGGTGTTGATGGCCCCGGTCTTGCGATCGAAGAACCGTTCGGGCAAGCCGTCGGGGCCGCGTTTGCTGAATACGGCTTCGAAGGATTGAATCTGACCACCCGGACCGAGGACGGCCTCTCGTTGAACGAAGTCTTGATAGTAGAGCGTCACCTCATCCTTGCGGCGCGCGAGAGGGCGGCGCGTGCCGTCGGATTCGCGGAACAAGTTGCTTGCGTCGGTGTAGAGATCGACGCGCTGAAAGTCTCGAAAGTCGACGGGGTCGGGGCAGTGAGACCAACAGCCGTTGAACAGTTCCGGGTAAGCGATTTGCAACCAAAGCGCGCTCCATCCGCCGGACGAAATGCCGGTCACGTAGCGGTGTTGCGGTTTGCTCGCGGCGCGAAAGCGGCGTTCAACTTCGGGGATGAGTTCTTCGGTGAAAGCTCTTCCCCAGGGGCCGTTGGTGTTGGAGTCGGTGAAAACGCTGTGGCCGTAGTAGCAGGTGGGGTCAGGGACGCAGAGAAGGACTTTGTCGGCGGGCGAGTTTTGCTTTCGTGATCGCGCGATCATGTGGGCCATGCGATGGCTCCCGCCGAAACCGGGAATGAAGTACAACATCGGATACGATTCTTTGCCGTCCGGTTTCCAATCCGCCGGAAGCACTACGGCCGCGCGAAGTTTGATGTCTCGATGGTGGAATCGGCTGAGCATAGGGCTTGGTATCTCAATGAGCTTGACACGATCGGATTCTTCGAAGGGACTGGGCGCTACTTCCTTGTTGAGTGTCAGTTCTATGGCACCCGGATTCTGGGGTTTGAGAATGAGAGTTCTGGGTTCGCTATACAGATCGCCAGGGCCATGACCTGGAACGGGGTGATCCAAACTTCTTCGGGCGATGGCTTGAACTCGGTAGCTTGCAGTGGGGAGTTTGGAAAGAGGTTCAGGGAAGGCGTCCGCGGATGGGTCAATCAGGATCGTCGTTGCAGGATCGACATCCTTCATATCCTTCGCGAATACTCGCGGAGGATGAAACCAATCGCGGAGTTCATTGCGCGGTTCTTCTCCGGTGCCTTCGCAGACGACTACATAGACACGACCGGTGAAGGGAGCAGTTTGTATTCCCGTTGCGAAGAACAGTCGAAAGTTGAAGAGAGTCGGTGAGTTTTCCGAAGGCGGAGTCTCACCGGCCCCGAGAGGAGTCCACCCAACGGAGATGATGATGGGAAGCAAAAGGGAATTGCGGAAAAGGATTCGTGTGTTTTCGACGTTCATGTCGAGTTCCTTTCAGATTTGTCCGGGGGCTCTGTTATGTTGCGTCGTCGTGCCGAGGGTTGGCGTTTGCGTTTGGTGAAGGGAATGCGAAGTTGATAGACGCCGTCTTCAAGTGCGCTTTCGACGGCGTATCCGCTACGATGAAAGATGCCGAGCATGGCGTGATTCATGCCCAACACGTCGGCGGTGAAACCGGCCACTCCACGGGCGACGGCGGCGGCCACCAGATCGTTCAGCAAGAGAGTTCCAATTCCTCTTGCCTGCCAATCGTCACGAACCAAGAAGGCGGCATCGGCGAAGTTGGTGCGGCGGTCATTGACGTAGCGAGCGACCGCTATCAACTGGGCGTCTTCGCTGGAGTCGGTCAAGACCACCAAGGCCATATCGGCGTCGTAATCAACGCGCAGGAATTCCTGAAGCTTTTCATGGGGCATGGCTTTTATCATGCGGAAGAAGCGGGAGTGGATCGATTCGGGCGAGAGTTTGTAAAAGAGATCGCGGAGCAACGGTTCGTCGGTCAGTTTGAGGGGTCTCACGAACACGCTGGTGGAGGCGTCAAGGGCCGCCGTGTGCTCCAATTCATCGGGATAGCTCGGGGCCTGGATGTGCGGCTCAATTTGATCCGCGTAGACGAGGTGGCGGGCTTTCGCCTCCGACAGCAGCCAGGGTCGAAATTTGGGATGGGCGATTTGAATGAGGGCCATCGCACGCTCGCGAATGGTTTTTCCGTGCAGGAAAGCGGTGCCATACTCTGTCACTACGTAGTGCACGTCGCCGCGGCTGGTGACGACGCCGGCGCCTTGTTTGAGGTAGGGGACAATGCGCGAGAACGTCTCGTTGTCGGCGGTGGAAGGGAGAGCGATGATCGGTTTGCCGCCCTTGGAGCGCGCCGCGCCGCGGGTGAAATCCACTTGTCCGCCGATGCCGCTGTAAAACATCGTGCCCAAGGAGTCGGCGCAGACTTGACCGGTGAGGTCGACTTCAATGGCGGAGTTGATGGAAATCATCTTGTCGTTTTTGGCGATGATGAAGGGATCATTGACGTAATCCGTGGGGTGACATTCAATCAACGGGTTGTTGTCCACGAAATCGTAGAGCTTTCGCGAACCCATGACGAAACTCATCACGATCTTGCCGGGGTGCAGGGTCTTCTCGGAGTTGGTAACCACGCCTTTCTCGATCAGGGGAATCAGACCGTCGCTGAACATTTCCGTGTGGATGCCGAGGTTTTGAAAGTCGGTGAGATAGTGAAGAACTGCGTCGGGGATCGTGCCGATGCCGAGTTGCAGAGTTGCGCCGTCCTCAATGAGAAGGGCGATGTGGTGGGCGATCTTGCGGGCGAGATCGTCGGGCTCGCTTTGTTTTGCTTCAAGAATCGGGCGATCGCTAGGTATGAGCATGTCGATGTCCCGGACGTGAATGAAGCAATCGCCGAGTACGCGGGGCATTTGTGCGTTGACTTCGGCGATGACGATTTTCGCGGTTTCAGCGGCGGGTTTAACGACGTCGGTGGATACGCCGTAACTGCAATACCCGTGGCGATCAGGCGGGCTGACGGAAATGAGGGCGACGTCAAAGACGACGCGGCCGGTTCGAAAAAGGGCGGCGATTTCGGATAGGAAAATGGGCGTGTAGTCGGCGCGGCCTTCCGCGACCGCTTGTCGGACGTTGGGGCCTATGAAGTACGCGTTATGACGGAAGCGGTCGCCGAATTGAGGTTCGGTGTATGTTGCGACGCCGAGGGTGAGGATGTGAACAATCTCGGTGTCACTGAGGTCGGTCCGAGCCGCGAGGGCCTCAACAAGGGTCTGCGGTCCACCGGCGCCGGAACCAATAAACACCCGCTGGCCATGTTTCACACAGGCCACGGCCTTTTCCGCGGTGGTCACTTTGTCGGAGTACACTCCCATCCAATCCAAAGAAGTTGGCTGCATGAACTTACCCGACTTCGCGTTTTTCAAAGAGCGCAACCGCAATACCTAGTATGGCTACAATGATGAGGAAAGCGTAGGTGGTGACATAACTTACGTAGATGAGTGGTACGGTGGTTTCCTCGGCTCCGGCAGTCAGTCCGTCAATGACCCAAAAAGGACCAAGATTGGGCAAGAGTCGGTAGGTAATTGCGCCGAGGGTGGATTGGATTTCAGCGTTTGCCGTTATCAAGTTCTCAAACGATGGAAGTTGGTGTTGACCAAACGCGTAATCCGAGGCCACCCCAATTGCTAGGAAGCAAACGCAGACTAGCAAGGTCATCAATTGGCCGAGGCGAGTGGATGCCGCGAGGGCGACGGCAGTCGCAACCATAACAGCCAGAAATACAAGATAGGCTGCAATTATTACTTGTCCGCCGACAAAATTGCTGAAGAATGGAATCACCTCCCATTTTTCGCTGAGTTTTGCCACACCAAGGACAGAAATAGTTAACAGCGGAGTAACAAAAGCGATCACCGATGCCGGAAAATTCCAACCGTAGAAATAATTGCAAAAGGCGCTTGCGAGACAGGAGACGGCAATGCTGCCGAACCCAAAAACCAAAACGGGAGCATCCCAAGGGTCAGTAGCTCGTTGAAGGACGCCGTGACGTTGTGTCAAGATAAAGAGCAGGACTGTAAGGTAGTATGCGACGGACAATGCAGCAGCGAGGCCAACGAATTTAGAAAGAACAAATAAAGTGCGGCTGACCGGTTTCGAGACAATCGTCAAAACGGTCTTGTTTTCGATTTCGCTGGCAAGCACGGCGGAAGCGCTAAAAGCAGATAAGAACAAACCACCGAGCAGCAACGTAGAAAGTCCGACGTCGAGCAGAAGTTTGTTGTCGTCGTCCAAGGTAAAGGCCGTTAGGGCGACGTTTAGCATCATGAGCAATGCGACCGCAATCAGGATGACACCGTAGATGGGTTGGCGAATGGTTTCGACAAAGGTGTTTCGGGCCATCGCAAGAAATCGTTGTAACATGATACCTACCATAGCTAGCTGGGCGTGCGGGACTCAACTCCATTTGTTGAGTCTCGCTCCAGCCTGTCGGGACAACTTGGCAGGATGGGTCACGTACAGTAAGCTCCTGCCACAAGGTGCCGGATTATATAGTGGCCGGGCGTAAAGGGTCCACGGTTTTTATGAGCGAGATAAGAGAATCTCAAACTTCAGTTGAAACCGTCGAATGCGGTCAGACGGGCAGCGATCGCCGGGCGAAGAATGTCGCAATTGTGGGCTGCATCCTTCAATTGGCGGCGTTTGGAACCGTGTTGGGCGTTGGGATATGGTCGGAATCTCACGCGGTTCTGGCCGTCGCCCGGTTCATGCTGGTCGGGATTCCCACTTGGTTCATTCTGTTTCTTGTCTTCAAACAAGCGCGGCGGGTTTCGGTAGAGTCGCTGGAGACGACGGAACTAAAGCGTGCAAGGGAGGCGGGCGCTGGTTCGGCGTTATTTGAGCTGGACGATGAGGCCTTGCTTCTCGAACGAAATCGGCTTCGCTGGATGGTACGTTGGATGCTACCGGCGACGACGGTTTTGCTGGCGTTGTATCTCCTGCTGGGTCAATTCTCGTTTTGGGGCTGGACGCTGGGAACCGCGTTCGACAAGGGGGGACTCCGGTTGACCCAATCGCCGACTTTGGTGATGTGGTTTGTGATTGCGACGGGGTTTTTGTGTTTCTTGTACGCGCGATATTCGATTGCGCTGTCGCGCATGCCCGGTTGGGGTTTGTTGCGTGCGGGGGCCACGAGCATGGCGGGCAATGCCCTGGCGTGCGTCGGGTTGGCCGTTGCTTTGATGGTGAGCACGTCGGCTGACTGGGCCCAACCTTTGCTGGCGTATGTCGTACGCGTGGCGATGGTGGTTTTGGGATTGGAGTTTGCAGGGAACTTCGTTCTGGATTTTTATCGTCCGAGGACTTCGGATCAACTGCCTCGGCCGTCGTTTGACAGTCGGTTGCTTGGGCTGATCGGTGAACCGGGGGGTATTGCGAAGTCGATCGCGGACGCGATTAATTATCAGTTTGGGTTTGAAGTCAGTTCGACTTGGTTTTATCAGCTTTTGCAGCGGTGGCTTGGACCGATTTTGCTGGTCACGGTGTTAATTGTTCTGGCGATGACAAGTGTTGTCATTGTAGATGCGAGCGAGGAAGCGGTGGTGGAGCGATTTGGTCGTCCGGTCGCCGTGGGGAGTGGGCGGTTGAAGGCGGGCCTTCACCTGAAATGGCCGTTTCCCATAGACATCGTGCGACGGGCGCCGATTCACCGCATTGGCGAGCTTGTCATTGGCGAGGCCACCGAGGATGACAAGGAGCACGCGGACCGGGCCATTATTTGGACGGAGGCGCATGAATACCTACCGGAGTTGATGCTGTTGGTGGCATCTCCGAAGTTGGCGGCGCTCTCCGCCGACGATCGGCCGAGTTTGCACTCCGCCGGGGTGGGAAAAAGCGTGGCGGTCAGTTTGCTCATGGTGTCGGTTCCGATTGAATATCGCATCAAAGACCTGGACCAGTTCTTGTATCAACATGGCGATCCGCTCAAACTTCTAGAGGCGGTGGCGTATCAGTATTTGTCGAATTACGCGGCGGGCGTGGACATCGATCAACTCATGGGTCCTGGACGTGAGGTTCTCAACCGGGAATTGGCGCCGCTGATTCAGAAGCGGTTGGACGAATTGGGCGTAGGGATAGAGATTCTCTTTGCGGGGATTCGTGCGGCCCATCCGCCGTCGAGTGAGAAAGTAGCGGAAGCCTTTCAAGGAGTTGTCTCGGCGGAGATTTTGAAGTCGGCGACGATTGAAGCGGCGGAAGGGGTGGCGCAACGAAAGCTGACGGCTGCTGCCGGAACGGAGGCTCGCGCGAAAAACCTGGACGAAGCCATTCAAGCGCGGGATGAGCTGGAGAGAAACCCGAAGGCGGATGCGCAGGCGCGGTCCGAGGCCGAGGAACGGGTCAACGATTTGCTCCTGGGGAATCCGGCCAAGGGGATTCCGCCGATGAGTGGGGCGGCGGCGGCGATCATTGCCGGGGCACGAGCAGACGCAAGTGATTGGATTAGCCGGGAGGCGGCCAAGGCTCGGGCGTTTCAAACCGAGGTCACCGCTTATACGGCGGCTCCAAAATTGTACATGGCCCGAAAAGTTCTGGACCTCTACAGGGACCTTGATTCGGTGCGAAAATATGTGATCGTGGGCGATCCGGCCAAGGTGTTGATTGAGTATGACACCGTGGAACAAAGCGGGCTGGATCGCGTTTTGTCCGAGGGTCTTGACGCGGAGCGAAAGAAGAGAAATCAGTAGGCCTTACGGAGTTTTTTTGACCATGAAAAATGTCGGTACCGTTTTCGCTGCCGCAGTCGTCGCCCTGGTGTTGCTCGGGTATATGTGCACGTTTCAGGTGCGGTATACCGAGGTGGCGATTCGGAAAACTTGGGGCCACCCGGACCGAACTGCCATTACGGAACCGGGGTTGTATTTCAAATGGCCGCGACCGATTCAATCGGTGATGGTGTATGACAAGCGCCTTCACATTTTGGAGGATCGGACGGAGGAAACTCGAACGGGTGACGGGAAGAATCTTCTTTTGACGACATTCACGTTGTGGCGCATTAAGGATGCGGCCAAGTTTCACACGAGTTTCCCCGGAGGAATTGAAGACGGCCAGAAGAAACTTCAAACGACGGTATACACGCATAAGCATTCGGTGGTCGGGAAGCGGAGATTCAGCGATTTTGTGTCGACGGATCCGTCGGAGCGGAAGATTCGGGAGATTGAGAAGGAGATGATGACCGCGATCGCACGAGATGCGGCGCAGGAGTACGGAATGGAGGTCGCGGATTTCGGAATTAAGAAATTGGGGCTTCCTCCGTCGGTGACCAGTTCCATTTTCGAGAGCATGAAAGAACACGAATCCACGAAGGCTAAGACGTACATTACTGAAGGTGAAGCGCGGGCCACGGATATTTTGTCAAGTGCCAGGGCGGTGGAAGAGCGGATCATGGCCGCGGCGCGACGGAAGGTCGCGGAAGTTCAGACGGATGCCCAAGAAGTAGTCAGTGAATTCTACAAGGAATTCGACGAACACCCGAAGTTGCGGATTTTTTTGGATAAACTGCGAACCGTTCAGAATGCGTTGCGTCAGCGAACCTCTTTGATATTGGACACGCAACAAGCTCCTTGGGATGTGCTGGAAACACGTGAGCCGACCAAGGGATTGGAAGGGGCGAGGGAGTGATCCAAGCCGAAGACGGAATGCGGGTTTCGTGGAATTTCGATTTCATTATGTTCCAATGGCTTTCTAGGTAATCGCGGATGAGTCCACACCAGCATCATGATCACGGTGACGACGGTCACGTCCACGAACTAACCGAGGGAGGAATCGGGGGCGAGCCGTTGGGCGGGGGCGCGGAGTCGTTCGACGCGGCCAATCAATCGTTGGCGGACGCGCTGCGATCGAGTTTTCGCGTGCTGAAGGGGATCATGCTGGTCCTCGTGGTGCTGTATCTTTTTTCCAACGTTCGGACGCTTGGCGGACATGAACAGGCCGTGGTGCTGCGGTTGGGTCGTTTGTTGCCGAAAGTGCACGAGGCCGGCCTGGTGTGGGCGCTGCCTTTCCCGGTGGATCAGATCGTTCCGCTGCCGACGCGGAAGAGTAATGACATCACGATTGAGAGTCATACGCTGTTTCGTCGGGAAAATGAGGAGGGCAAACCATTTTCCTTCCTGTCGCGAGGGGAACATGAGGGATTGGACGCGAGTTTGGATGGAGCATTGATCACCTCCGACTCAGGATTGATTCACGTGCAGTGGAAGATTTCGTATAAAATTGACGCGTTGCTTTCCTATCTTGCAACCGTGTCGGGTCAAGGGGTGGAATCTGCTGAGAATCTCATTCGCACGCTGGTTGAAACCGCCGGGATACAGGTGGCCAGTGAACACAGCGCGGAAGAAATGATTCGCACCCAAGTCGACAAAGTGCAGGGGGAGATGAAGTGGCGGATCAATGAACGACTCCGGGAGTTGGGAAGCGGAGTGGTGGTCACCATGGTGGAGGTTTTTGAGCCCACACCCCCGGTTCAAGTACGGAATTCATTTGACGATACGCAGAAGGCTGAGAATGCCAAGCAACAGAGAATCCGCGGGGCGGAGCGAGAACGAATCCGGATTCTGAATGAAGCCGCCGGGGCGGCCCATGTTCGACTGGTGAAGTTGTTGGATCAGATCGATGGACAGGTTCCGGCGGAGAAGTCCAAAGAGGAGCTGCAGAAGGACCTTGAATCGCTGTTGACGCAAGGGGTCGAGGGTAAGGCGGGTAAGTTGATCAAGGATGCGAGTTCCTATCATTCCGTGGTGGTCGGGGAGATTCAGAGTGACGTGAAGTTGTACCGGGCTCTTCTACCCGAATATCGGCGGAATGCGTCGTTGCTGGAGGCGCGCTTGCGCGAGCAGACGCGGCATCAGATTTTCAACAGTCCGGGGGTGACGAAGGTTTTTCGACCTTCGGCGTTGCGGGAATTTCGAATTCGGATTCCGTTGGATCCCGAGCAGACTCGAATGGAAGAGGAGGATCGACTTCGGAAGAAAGATGTGGATGTGACGAAGCTTCGACCGGAGGTTTATCATCCCGTCGGGCCTGAGTATGACTAGGCTTTCTCGATCGCTTTGAAGTCTTGTGAGTCGAAGATCCAGTCGATCGAGAGCCAACTTCAACCGTGACTAGGAACCGATGATCGAACGCCATTCAACCGTCGTCAACACGGCAGGACTGTGCAAGACGTTTAAGGATTTTTGGCGTCGCGCGCGGGTCGAGGCGGTCAAGGACCTTAATTTAGAGATTCGACCGGGAGAGGTTTTCGGGCTATTGGGTCCAAATGGGTCGGGCAAAAGCACGACCATCAAAATGCTGTTGGGATTGCTTTATCCAACGCGGGGACGGATCGCCGTGTTCGGAAAATCGCCGACGGACGTTGCGGTGAAAGCCCGAATCGGTTTCCTGCCGGAGGAATCCTATCTGTATCGGTTCCTGGTTGCGCACGAAACCTTGGATTATTTCGGGCAACTCTTTCGATTGCCGAAAAGGGTTCGAAGGGAGCGGACCCATCGGTTGTTGGACATGGTGGGTTTGCAACATGAGGCGAAGAGGCCGCTGGGGGAATACAGCAAGGGGATGGCCCGTCGCATCGGCTTGGCGCAAGCGCTGATCAATGATCCTGAGTTTCTGATTCTTGACGAACCCACTTCCGGCCTCGATCCGATCGGCGCGCGACAGATCAAAGACGTCATCCGTGAACTGGGCAAGAAGGGGAAGACCATTCTGCTTTCGAGTCACATGCTGGCGGATGTGGAAGACGTTTGTGATCGGGTGACCATTCTGTACGGGGGTCAGCAGCGAGCGGCGGGGGATATCAGGGAGTTGTTGAGTCGGCGGGATGTCACGCAGATCACGTCTCCGCATCTTGACGAGTCGACGTTGGTGCAAGTGCGCGATTTGATTCGTCGGTTGGAAGGGAAAGACATTCTAGAGGTGTCCAGTCCTCGGGTGCGACTGGAAGACTTTTTCTTACAGATCGTTTCTGAGGCGCAGGCCGCGGATGTGCGAACGTATGGCGCTCGGGCCGGTGGAGAGATTCCCGATTTCCTCAAACAACCGACGGAAGGGTCGGCACGAGGGGTTGTGGATTCGCTGGTGGATGCGGCTGCTCATCCTACAGGCCCGGTAGAGATTCATCGCAAGGAAGAACCGTCCAAGCGAGAAAAGGCTGCAAAAGACGTGTTGAACGAGCTTCTCGGAGCCAACGAGGAACCGGTTGAGTCGGTTCCGGCGGAGGTCTCGGGAAAGGCGCTCGTTCGTCCTGAGCAAGATTCACCGAGACCGTCGGTGCGGGCGGATGAAAACATTATTCGGTCACTCCTAGGACAATCCGGGGGACCGTCTGAAGACGGCAAAGAGAAAAAGTCGTGAGTGGGGCCTTCGCAGTTGCCAGGCAAATGATCGCCGAGGGGGTGCGCATGAAGATCGCGCTGGTCTTCGTAGCGCTCTTGGGCATGGTCGTTGTCGGTTTGCCGTTTTCGATCGCGGGCGATTCTTCGCTCACGGGCGCGGTGCAGAGTTTCTTGGCGTACGGATTGACCGCCACCAGCGTGCTCTTGAGCCTGCTGACCATCTTTCTTTCGCGATCCTTGTCGAGTGACTTGGTCAACCGTCATGTTTTCTTTGTTATGACCAAGCCGATCCCGCGATGGGAATACCTGCTGGGAAAATGGCTTGGAATCACGCTTCTGAACGGGGCGTTCGTGGTATTTTCCGGCGTCGCGATTTACGGTATGACGTATTACATTCGGTGGTCTCACCCTCCGATCGATGAGTTCTTTGACAAAGAAGAACTGGTGAACGAGGTGTTGGTTGCTCGTCATGCGTTGAAAACAAAGCTACCTGATTTCGAGAAATCCGCGGAACGGGATTTCCAGCAAAACCTCGAAGAAGGTGTTTACCATAACGCGCCGAATTTCGATCCTGCAACGGAGCGGGCGCGGTTGGCCATGAAACGTGAAAGTCAATGGCGGGTGGTCGGACCGATGGAAACCCGGCTTTTCGAATTCGAAAATGTCCTATGCGATCGTGACCCCAAGAACTCCATTCACATTCGCTATAAAACCGAAGTGACCGGTTATGCGCAGGACGAAGTGTTTCGGGCGGTGTGGCGATTCGGCGAACCGCGCAAAGGCACGACGCATTACGACATCCCGGTGCGGCATGTCGTGGGCAGAAGGCATTCCATTCAAGTTCCCGCAAATGTCGTGGCCGAAGATCGAACGCTTCGAGTGGAGTTGTTCAACGAGAATCCCTTTCCCGGCGAACCACAATATCGCAACGTTCTGGAATTGCGAAAATCCGACGAAGTGGAAGTGCTTTTTGCGGTGGGGTCGTTCGAGGGAAACCTTTTTCGGTTGCTCATTCTGATGATGTGCAAACTGATGTTCCTTGCGTCGGTGGCTGTGCTTGCTGCCGCCGCGGTGACTTTTCCCGTGGCGTGTTTTGCTTCGTTCATTATCTATTTGCTTGCGGGAGCAAGGTCGTTTTTCCGAGAAGCCCTGGAATTTTCTTCCGGCGGATCGACGACGTGGTTCAGTTCGGTGAAAGATTTTTTGGTCCATTCGATCACGTATGCCTTTGAGGCGCTGTGCTGGATCATTCCTGATTTTCCCAAGTACGACGGAGTGGAGACGCTGGTGAGCGGTCATAACGTTGGGTTGGTTTGGGTCATTCAGGGTATTTCGGATTTGGTGCTGTTGAAAACGGTGATCGTGCTGGGTCTGGCGATGTTGTTGTTCCAGCGGCGTGAAGTCGCCGAGGTTTCGTTGTGACACCGAACAACTCAACGGGCACAAGGCCGGATGAACGCCGCGGTAGCGAGAAAAAAGGCGCGGCGGGAATCATGGACGATTTCACTCCGCAATCCGTTGGCTACGCCCTGCCGGAGTATCTTCAGTCCCGTCGGACTGCCATGCGCAGACAATGGGTTGTGCAAGTCGTGGCCTTGAGCGTCTCCGCGTGTTGTCTTATTGGAGCCGGGTGGCTCTTGGGGCGGATCAACGTCATCCGAAAAGAAAAGCAGCTCGTCATTGATCCGGCCACGGTGAAGGGACTCCCGCCGGACTTGGCCCTTCTCGGAAAGTTGGGGACGTTTCGCGCTTTGGCGATCGACTGGGCTTCGATTCGGGCGGATCGATTTAAGGATGAAGGAAAGACGTACGAAGCTATGCAGTTGCATCAGATGGTCTGCGCGCTGGCGCCGCGGTTTCCGCAGGTGTGGGCGAATGCGGCGTGGAACATGGCGTACAACATCTCGGTGATGAAATATTCGCCGGAAGAGCGATGGAAGTGGGTTCAGAACGGAATCAAACTTCTACGCGACAAGGGGATTCAGTACAACCCGAAAGCGGTGGGGCTTTATCGAGAACTCGCATGGATTTATTGGCATAAAGTCGGCGATTTTCTCGATGACGAGCACCTTAACTACAAGCGGGCTTTGGCGGTGGAGATGGAGGCAGTGCTTGGAGCGCAACCGGTTACGGTGACCGATCAAGATTATTTTGACTGGTTCCGCAAGGTGGTTGATGCGCCGCGTGATTTGGCCAAGTTCATGGAATCGGATGAAGAAGTTGCCCGGTTGGTTTTTCGTTTGCGGGATGTGCGACTGGCGCCGGATGAATCATTGCTGGAGTTTGTGGCCGAGAATTTTCGGCCGGAACTTCGCGAGGCGGATTTGCTCAAGGATCGCGGGGAACAAGACACGCTGTTTGTAAGGCGAATGGGGGTTTTGAAGGAACCACAAGCGGCGGAGGCGTTGGAACGATTGCTTTCGGCGGTTCGTTCGAAGGTGATTCGTGACAAGTTCAAAATGGACCTCGACTACATGGTTGACCTGATGGTTAAGCAATATGGTCCGTTGGATTGGCGGAATACGTTTTCCCACGGGTTGTATTGGTCCAGCTTCGGGAACAAAGTTACCCGAGGTCGGGCTGGGGCCACCCCGGCGGATGTGGTCAACACGGCTCGGGAGATTTTCTTTTCCCTGCAAAGCATGATTACGAGGGGAAGGATCACGTTGTGGCCCGATTTTGACGATCCGTTTGCGTCGTACATCGAGCTCTCGCCGGACACCCGGTTTATTCCGTACCTGTATGACACCTATCTTCGCGTGGGGAAAGAACAATTTGGAAGCCGTCCGGGTTTTAAGGAGGGAACCCCGGGGCCGAACTACATGAACGGCTTCATAAGCTGTATGCAGAATTGGATCGAGCTGTTGTACTTGGAGGGCGGTACCGAAAACATGCAGCGCGCGGAGAACTACTATGTCTGGCTGCGCGAGAACAATCCCCACCCGGATGGTTCGACGCAAGAGCAGTACTTGATGACCCTCGATGAATACGTGATGGGGGGGTTGCTCGATCAATTGCAGACGTACAAGGTGGCCAGTGCCATCGTTCGGCAGTTCATCAACCGGTCGTTGTCGCAATTGGCGTGGGGGGATCAACGAGGATCCCTCGCCAACCTTAAGCGGTCCCGACTGTGTTATGAGTTCTGGACGGAAGATACGAAGACGGACCCGAATGAACGCAGGAAAATGCAACCCTTTCGAGTGATCTATCGCGACGAAATCGGATCGTTCATGACGAGGCCTGAGATCGCCCCATTGCTCAAGGCGCGACTCTGGCGCGAACTCGATCTTGACCCACGGCAGATGACGTTCGACGGGTTGCGACCTTATTTTGAACGGTTGTCCGACGCCCAAACTCCGCCGTGGGATGTTCTCAAATCGTTTCCCGAACCGCCTGGGATGGAGGCGTTTCGGCAGGTGGAGATTGAAACCCGGGGCAAGAGGCGAGAAGGCATTGAAGAAGGCGAAAAGCCGAATTGAATTGGATACACTTGGGGTTCTGATTTAGGTACGTCTTAGTGCGCCCTTAAGGAGAAGTACGACTCGTTCGCAGACGAATGCCCGAAAGGTGTCTGCGTTCAGTTGTCTCAGCCGAAGCAGTGGTCCGCTATCCAACTCTCCGTCGATTTGAGGTGTGTAACGGATCTGCTCAAACCCGATGGCTTCATTGGTGACCGTTCCGTGTAGTCGCGTGCGATAGTCGCCGGCGGCGAATTCGAAGTCCAGTTCACGCCCCCCTTGGAGAAGTCGCGAAGCGTCCATACGAATTGAGATTCCTTTTGGGGCATACTTGGCATTTAGCTCATGGAGGATCGGGGTGAATTCGCGCAAGATTCGTTCACGAAGCTGCTCAATCGGATCGAGTTTTATTCCAGATACTTGGTTCTCGTCGCCGATCGTGATTTTTGAAATGAGACTGTCCAATTCGTTTTCGACGTTGGCGGTCGCAGGGCGCGAAGCGGCTACGGGCTGACGGTGCTTTGATGGGACTCGGTCATTCACGGGCGGCCTCCAGCCTTGGCGTAGTAAGAGGAGGGTAGTGCCGATGAGGAAAGTACCCCGGCCAACCGCCGCGAACGACGCCCCTTCGTGTCTTTCGGTCGGTATGGAGTACGCCTTGAGTTCGATCGGATTTGCGAATAAAGGAGTCTGTTTGTCTTTAATTGTGGATCGAACGGATCAAACTCAGGGATACGGCGGCACAGTGAGTTTCTAGACGATTTCCGACATTTCACAGACGCAGGGTCTATGGAGTGCGTTTTTATTGGAACTCGCGTTGACAGAATTGGCGATTCATCCTATGATCTCCGGGGTTGGTTGCGTTTCCTGACATATCCTTTCAGGTAACGACGGCGACTTGATTTGAGGTTGATTCGAGGACGGTCCGATCTGAGCGGCAGCAGTTTAGGCCGGGTTTTGTTGTCAGGGGGCGTGTGCATTGCCCACGATTTTCGTAATAGAAGGTCCCGA
>JBBTCX010000160.1:0-2942 GCA_038043045.1 Planctomycetota bacterium
GGATCGAGGCTGCTGAGTCGTCATGGCGATCGTTGCGGCGCGTTCTGGCCGTTCTGGAGTTTCCGGCGTGGTCAACGCCGCCCACCGCGGTCCGTGTGCGCGCGGCTTAAGATCCGCGCCAAACGGCTTTTGCAACGGACTGCTTGGTTAGACGCGCTTCGAAACACGACCCGCCATTATCAACCAATGAAGATAGACGACATTACCTACGAATTGCCGGCTGTTGTCTTTTGAGTCGAAATCCTTCCGGCTTGAACGTTTCGTATCGTCAGCCCCTTGCTGTCCATCACCCCGCACACGGCCCCGGACACAGTGAAATCCCCGCGAAAGCATTCAACAATCCAATCAGATCATCCAGATCAACCAACCCATCGCCCCCGCCGCACGGAAAAATGTCCGCGGCCGGACAACTCGACAACAACATAAACGCATTTAGCGTGCAGCCAAGATCGTCAATATCCACAATCCCCGACCCATCCAGGTCGCCGTACACCACCGGCACACTCGTCGGATCCGCCGGATCGCTGCACCCGTCAAGCTCATCCCGATCGAAGTGGCCGTCCTCATCCCGGTCGATGCCGATGCGTTGCTGCGAACCAAACGGCACCATCGTAAACGTCAACTCACTTCCCAAGGCCGCCGACGTGCGCAAGGCGTTGGAAGCAATCGTCTCGCCCGCTCGATCCGACTGAAATGTCCCGGCGCCTAGATACGTGTAACCCCGATCCAACCCACCTTGCACACCCTTTGCCACCAACCCAACTTGAGCCCCATTGGCCAGCGTGACAAACGAATTGAATCGCGTAATCAATTGAGCATTGCCGTTGTTGATGCCATCGAATGTCACCTGTTGACCAACACCCGCGTGCGTATCGATTGAAAGCGAAAGCATGAACGCTTCCACATCGCGCCGTTGCTGGTTCCCCGGCGGCCCCGGCGGAAAGGTGAATCCATTGCCGACCAAAAAGTTGAACAGTGTATCCACGTCACCCTCGTGATTGAACCCGAATCCGCGATTCCCCGTCAGTGTTGCCCGATTGAACCCGGTTTTTTCGTACATATTGCGAAGCTGCACAACTTTCAACGTCTGAGCATTGGGACCGACCGGCGGAAAGTCCACGGTCTGATCCGTTCCGCTGGGCAGCGCGTGGCACGCGGCACAAGTGAGCACGCCGCCGAGAACCGGTTGATTCAAGTAGATGTTTCGCCCCGTCTGTGCATTTCCAGTGCCATTGGTTGTCGTCACCACCGTTCGCAACGTGCCATCGATGTTGCGGTTCGGATTCGGCGGGAATCGCAGTGAAGCCACGAAATCCGTCAACATCTGCATCTCTTCCGCCGTGGGTTCCGCATCCGCCCCCTGCAATCCGACAAACGCCGGCGCAAAGGCGGCCACGGTTTCTCGATCCCCGCGCCAGTGAAAGGGTTCGCTGCCGACTATGTTAATCAACGATTGCGTCACCATCGGACCCTTCATCGGATGCCAATCGGCGCAGTTTCCCTCGCCCTGCCGACAATCTTGATTGACTTCTTTCACTTCGCCCGCGGGGCTTCCAAGGTCCCAGCCCAAATGGTCCGTTCGTGCATCGATGTGGCACGATGCGCAAGCGGCTTGACCAAGTCCGGAAGTCAAATGCGTGTTGTACAGAAACGGTCGACCTAGCTTGATCGAGGCCGGTGTCGGATCAAAAAACGAGACGCGCTCCAACTCCACGTTGTTTTCCGCGTCGATAACGGAAATGCTCGCATCAAAACGGTTCAATACATACAACCGATCGCCGGCGGAGTTCATCACCAATCCCGTTGGTCCGGCGCCGATGTCGATCAACCCGAGTCTCGCGCCGGTCGAGTCCATGATGACGACGTTGCTGGAGCCCATTCCAGTGACGTACGCGCGATCGCCTTGTGGTCGCCAGGCGATGCCTCGCGGATCGCCGATGGAGAGATCGCGCGTGGCTTGTGGCACCGAGTTTGTTGAGTAATCCAAATGAGGGTTCATGTCCGTAATAGTGACAGCCGATGGCGTCGTAGGATCGAACGATGCGAGATTGGCGCGGATGAATATGCCGCTGACGTTGGGTTCAAAGCGGATTTCGTTGAGCGCTTCGGTTCCGACGGCCGTGACGAGACCCGCCGGTGAAACGGCCAGCGCCGTCACGGTGGTCATCAATCCCGTCGCATAAGTGACACCCAGTGTCGCCGTATCAATAATCGCTACGTCTTGGTCGTGCAAACCCCACGTCACCTGCGCCGACCAATTGCGATTGTTGTCATCGCGCCATTCACCCAGGGCGTTTCGTCGAACGATCTGCGGAACCGGCGGCGGTGGCGGCTGACCCGGCGTTCGAGGCGGGTCAAATAAATTTCCACTGTTCGGCGGTGGATTCACTCCACCATAAGGCCCCGCGGGCGCAGAAACCGCGATTTGATCCACGATGGTGGTGTTGTTTCCCGATTCGGCGATGGCCACAAAAACTTTGCTTCCGGTCACATCGACGGCCAACGCTCGCGGGTCTTCGCCTTGAATGGAAACAACAATCGGTGCAGTTGCCAAATTCGCCGGATCAAAAACCCAAACCTGATTCACTTGCGACATGGAAACGAACGCGCGTTCCGGATTCCCAGCAAAAACGACGTCGGTCGGCTCATCCCCGGTGAGAACCGTTCGAATCACTCGACCCGTCGGAAGATCGACAATACTGAAAGAATCGGAGATGTGATTGACCACCCAGGCTTCCGTATTGGTCCGGGCGCGAACCGAAACCGGATCAAGGCCGACTGCCACCGAGCGAAGAAAAACCGGCGATCCAGTCGAGTTATCGGACACTTCCAGTCTATTATCGGACGTGTTGACGACCAATAATAACTGCCCGTCTGGCGTAAGTTCAATGGCGTTAATTTGGGGACTTTCCCAGTTCACTAATGATGTCTGTCCAAAGCCA
>JBBTCX010000161.1:0-3406 GCA_038043045.1 Planctomycetota bacterium
TCACTTCACTGAAATCCCCAACCTGCCGACAACCCAGCCGCTCATAGATCAAGGGCTTTCCGCACAACAGCACGGGGCATCCGGTTTGGTCGTGAAGATCGCGGATCATTTCCAGGGATGAGTAGTTCACGCGCTCCACTTCATCGAAGATGAGCATGCGCATCGTCCCGGCCAATCGGTTCACGATGCGATGAAGCACGTCGTCGAACTTCGCCTTCTTGACCCGCAAATCGAAGTGCCGAGCAATGGCACGACATAGCGGGAACGGTCGAACGAGCGATTCATTGATCCGAATCAACACAGGGCTTCCGAACCGTGCATCCCCGACGATCGCGTCCAGCGTCATCGATTTCCCGATTCTTGCAGGCCCGTACACCACTCCGATCTTGCACGTCTCGGCCACGATCGAAGCGACTTGAAGAATCTCTTTTGCCACGGAGTGTTCGACGTAGGTCTTTTTTCGCAAGAGGTTTCCGCGCTTGGCGGACAGTTCCATGAAGTTGTGAGCGGCCACCAAGTGGGCGTCGGCGGCTGGGCCGATGAGAAGTCGATTCAACAGGCCATTCACCGTCTGGAGCTTGAGGCCCAGTTCGCGGGCAATGTCACCGCGTGACATTCCGCGATCGTCGATGAACTTGCGGAACCGCTCCAAGATGTCGACGCGCTGGTTCTCTTGCAGCCGCGTATCGGCGTCCATCATCCGCGCCGACTGTGCGATCCGACCTTCCGCCGCAAGGTCTTCGAACACCGGATCGTGAGGCGTTTCACTTCGCTCTTTAGTCACGGGGCTTGCTCCGATTCATCAGAATGGGCCTCCGTGCCCGAATCCTCAGCCGTCCGTTCCCAAGGCATCTTGAGGCCTGAATCCTCAGCCGTCCGCTGCCAAGTCATCTTGAGATCGTCGAGGGTCAGCGGTGGGCGCTCATCTTCATCCTCGTCGTCAAAGGATCGAAAACCAGATATGGATTTACTTGGCGCCTTAATTTTCTCAAGCTCCTCGTCAGACACGAACATGTCTTCGAATTCGTCGGTGCTGTGAAGATGTTCCGGGATACGATCCAGTTCGCTGACATCAAATGGCACGTACCCATCCGGCGTCGAGACGGGTGCATCTTGGACCGGTTTCGATGACCCTTCGAAACCCGTTCGAACGATGGCGATATCCGCCGTCGAATCGTAGGTTCCCGTCTTCTTGAGTTGTTGCAGTTTCTCGCGCTGGTATGCCCGTAATCGTTCGCTTGTGGATAGCCAACGCCGCGCCCCCGACCGGCTGGCTTTGTGCATCACGCTCTGTTCGCGTTTTTTGCGGGCGATGACTTCCCGCTCGGCATCGATCGGCGTGTGCGGCGGAATCCGCTCGTTGCTTTCCAGCCGGGCAATGAACCGCCGCCCCTTTTCGTCCGCCGTCCAAGCCGTGCAATTCGAAATGTTGTCGGGATCGATAGTGATGAAAACTTCCCGACCGACGAACCGCTTCAACAGCGGACACCGATCGCCGTACGAGTGCCACCCCGCGCCCACCTTAAACCCGACCCCGTTTCCGGTGACTTTGTAAACACCCCGCGACTCCATCAAGAGCAACAATTCATTTTCACCGGCCTTGCGAATCGTCTTGGCTGTCGCCCATGTTGCCAGCGGAATCACCCCGTCCATGTGGTCGAAGTGATGGGTCTCGCGGTGGTAAATTTCGATGAACGCCCCGACATCCTCGCGGGCTTCCTGGAGCGTGGGAACATGGGCTTCGTCCACGAACTTCAAGACCACTTGCTTCCACCAGTCGCGTCCGTACTTTTTGAGGTTGTACTTCTTTTGCTCGCTCGTGTAGCCGCGCCGAATCGCGTCCAGACACTCCGGCTTTTTCAGGACGTTGTTGCCGCAATAGGTCGGCATGGTCTTGCCCAGTTGGCTCTCAAAAGTGCCGAACCATCGTTCGAGCGTTCCCTTGCTCCACGGAGAATAGGGAATCGCAAAGTGGGTCTCGATCCCCAATTCCCCGATGATCCCCGACCAGAGAGTGTCATCGCATGTCACCAAGTTCGCGTCACGTGCTTCGACCTTTCGCCAATCCGGTCCGTGCTCGGCTTTCAACCGCGCTCGCTCCGTCGACGTGAGACCGGTCAACAGTTTGCTCTTAAAGTCTTTTCCGTTGTCGAGCTTCATGTGCTTGGGAATCGACCACTCACGAAAGGCCATGCGCAACGCGGCCACGATCGCGTCTTGGTGCGGCGCTTCCCCCAAGTGCCAGCCGACGATGCAGCGCGATCGCAAATCCTGAACCGCGGTAAGCCACGGTCGGATTTGCGCGCGCCCCTTGGTCACCCAAAAATCGCACTGGTGATGATCGGCCACGTACATTTCGCCTGGTTCAAGCGTCGAATAATCGATTTCACAATGCGGGAGATACTTGCGACTCCACCCGTCCCGCCCTTCGCGGAGCAAGAGAGTCAACGCAATGTCATCATGGTCTTTGTGCCACTTAACGGCACTAGCGTACGTCTCCGGCCACGCCCATCCGTGCTTGCGGGCTTCGTAACGTGTCACGTCGTGGCACGTTTTAAGGGTCGGACAACCGTTCGTCCGATACAGGTCGTTGAAAAACGCGATCGCTTCCGGGCTTCTTGTGGCCGATTCTCCGTTCGCCGTGATGGACCTGCCGCATTCCCGGCGATCAACGAGACCCTCGATTCCCATCCGCCGACCATCGGGTCCGATCGCGTTGAATTGTTTACGCCAGTTTCGAAGCGTGCGGCCCGTGATTTTGAGATCATCCCCTTCGACCCGCCGCGCCTCTCGCACGATTCGTTCGGCAATCGATCGCTCCGTCTCCCCACGTGACCCGCGTTGACAAGCTCGTTCCCACTCCGTAAGCCACCGAAATTTCAAGTAGGCGCCGTGCACGGATTTTTCCGGGAACCGCCGCAACAGGGCTTCGCGCTGTGCCGCGTCTTGCGGGCTTGGCGCTTGACGCAATCGCCGATCCGCCGTGATGTGGACATACCACTTCGGCTTGCCACCTTCCGGGGGAGATTCAAGCCGCGCCATCCCGCTCGCCGCGTGCTTCGTCGCAAGGTTCACCGCCGCTCGCTCGCAAATGCACAACCGCTCAGCCACTTGCTTGGTGTCAAGCCACAGGCCGTTTTCGGCGAACGGAAGCGATTGTTGTTTTGGCAGGGCGGACATTCGGTTTACACAGTCACCAGTTGTCGGGACTCATCTTCGGACATTTTTGTGAAACCCGCGTCGCGGAGTTGCATGTTGACGTAGGATTCCCGCGACGTGGTTTTCGAAAGGGCTTTGTCCGAATCGAATTCCGTCGAAGAATTGCGGATCACTCTGTATCGATCGACGCTTGCCCGTCCCGAATCGTTAGTCGGCGTAATCTGTCCCGGTTGCACAAATGGCCGCA
>JBBTCX010000162.1:0-27297 GCA_038043045.1 Planctomycetota bacterium
ACACTGAATACTAGCTTGGGCAAGTCCGAGAATCAAGAATAATTTAATTATTTGACTATGATGAATTGTTATGGCTTGGTTTTTTGTGCGAACGCAGCAATGCCGAAGGCATTGCCATGAGTTAGGGCGTCCAAAGTCGCCTCGACTGCGACCGCATCCAGCGCCTTTTTGAGGCAGATGTTACTTGCCGGGGCAAAATGCTTGCCGACCGGGATACCCGCTCGTATGGTGCCGTCGAAACCTCGCCGCTCACGATCTTGACACCAGAGAAACAACGAGTCGAGACTAGGTGACGCTTGAGGGAGTCGTGAAAAATGGAATCGTCGGTCAATAGCAAAGGGTCCGGACTATGCCTCAGCGTGTTCTTTCCTTGTTACAACGAGGAGGAGAACGTCGAGCGAACCACGCTTGCTGCAATCCGGGCGCTAGACCGAATCAGCGACGATTATGAAATCATCATTGTGGATGACGGAAGCAGAGATAAAACCGGCGAGATCGCCGATCGACTGGCCAAAGAGCATCCGCGCGTTCGGGCCGTTCACAATCGACCGAATCTCGGATACGGGGGCGCGCTACAGCGCGGCTTCCGTGAGGCGACCAAACCTTGGGTTTTTTACACCGACGGCGACGGGCAATTCGATTTCGAGGAGATGGAAAAACTCTTTCCACTCCTGAATCAATATGACATTATCAGCGCCTACCGCCTCGATCGAAAAGATTCGTGGATTCGAAAACTAAACGCGTTTTGCTGGTCGACGCTCGTAAACCTGATGTTTCGACTCCACCTTCGGGATATTGATTGTGCGTTCAAACTGTATCCAAGGAAACTCTTTGACGAGATCGAAATGCGGTCGATGGGAGCGTTGATTGATACCGAGATTCTCGCACGAGCCAAACGACTGGGGTATACCATCGGACAGGTCGGAGTCCACCATTATCCCAGAACGGCCGGTTCGCAAACCGGAGCCAATTTTCGCGTTATCCTCCGCGCTTTTAAAGAGCTGTTTCTGCTCCGCAAGCAAATCTTGAAAACGCCCTCAAGAATGCTGGACCGCTCCCCAAGGACGAATCATTAGCGTGACGGATTTACTCGCCTTTACCCTGGTCACTTTCTCAGCCATCTTCTTTGTGGTTGATCCCTTCGCCGTGATTCCGCTCTTTTTAGCGATCACGCAGCGCGATACCCCGAAGAAACGAAGCGCCACGGCCTTGAAAGCGTCTCTAGTCGCGACGGCCACGCTCCTGATTTTCGCGGCTGCTGGCGGATTGATCTTTCAGTTGTTTGGAATCACTCTGGGAGCCTTTCGAATCGCCGGCGGCATACTGCTTTTCATGCTGGCCGTGGACATGATGCGGGCCCAGCGATCTCGGGTTCGAACCAGTCCGGAAGAAGAAAGCGAGGGGATCGAACGGGAAGACGTGGCCGTTATTCCACTTGGAATTCCTATGCTCGCCGGCCCTGGGTCCATCGCTACGGTCACCGTATTGATGAGCAGAGCCGAAACCTCGATAGTTCATCTTGCTATTGTAGTCGCCTGTATTCTGGCTACGGGAGTATTGACCTTCGTCCTTCTCCGTGCCGCGACGGTCCTGGAACGCACCCTCCGCCAAACCGGGTTGAACATCCTAAACCGTATTATGGGGCTCATTTTGGCGGCGGTAGCCGTTCAGTTCGTGGTCAGCGGACTCCATGACGTGATTCCGCAAATCATCGAAATCCGTACCGGAGAATCAACTTTGCCACGATAAAGAAGGTCGATATTATTTACCTTCCAACAATCATCCCAATTGCAATAATCCAATTAACTCAAGCAGGCTTGGAGGGTTGGGTAAGAGCGATCTTGCGTCTACCCACCATTTAAATGAAAATTGTTCCATCCGACCTTCCGCTTGTATCTTACTATTTTTCAGAGCCAACGTGAATTTGGAAATATTGTGTTGACAGCACAATCGTAGAATCGTTAGTATCCGGGAACGGTTGGAGTGGGTGTTGCTCCAGGAACGATGGGTCAAAAACTGATAGCCCGTTGTGGATTGATTACTGGGGGACTCCTGGTTCTCGTCGTCTGAACGGATTTCGTTTCCCGCTGACTTTGGATGGGAAAACATCGGCGTGGCGCTTTCCGGAGGGGGAAGTCAACGCCCGACGGGGCTTCTGTCTACATCAGAAGACCGTCGGGCGTTTTTTCATGCCGGTTGTGTGGCCATTCAAACTACACCGACATTCGAAAGTCGTTCTAAGATTTTCACCAGGGCTTGTGTCCCTTCGCGGCCTTCCCCGGCAGCTTGGTTTGCAGCCAGAAACTGCGAAACCAACGCCGCACCCGGTAAAGAAACCCTTTCCGCCGCGGCAAGTTCCAGTGCAATTCGAAGGTCCTTCTGCTGCAAATCCACCATGAACATAGGAGCAAAATCCCGTGATAACATCCTCGGACCCAAGTTGCTCAAAGCCCAAGAAGCCGCCGCGCCGCCCGATATGGCCCGCAACATCGTTTCAGGATTGAGTCCTACCTTTTTCGCAAACACGACGGCTTCACCCACCGCCAAAAGGTTCAGTCCGCAGACGATTTGGTTGCAGAGCTTGGTTTTTTGGCCGAAACCCACCGGTCCGCAATGAACGACGTTTTTTCCGACGGCTTGGAAGACCGGCATCGCGCGCCGCACGTCATTTTCTTCGCCCCCCACCATGATCGAAAGGGTTCCCGCCTCTGCGCCGGTCTTGCCACCGGAAACCGGGGCGTCCAAAAAAGAACCGCCCTTATTCGATACTTCGTTGGCAATGTGCCCGGTCACCGTTGGGGAAATCGTCGACATATCAATGCAAAGCGCGCCCTTGCGAAGACCCGCGCAGAGACTTTCCCCCTTGGAATAGACCTCCATCGCCGCCGACGAGTCCGTTACAACGGTTAGAATGACATCGGAATCTCGTGCGACTTTGGCCGCAGATTCGCGCCATTGGGCTCCCTCGGAAATCACCCGCTCCGCCTTGACTCGCGTGCGATTGAAAACAGCGACTGGAAAGCCCGCCCGCAGGAGGTTACGGACCATCGGTTCTCCCATGATCCCCGTTCCAATCACCCCAACGGTGATATTTTCACTCATCCTTCTTCTCCACTTTTCGTCGTGATCGCGGCGATCTCCGGAGTTCTCCACCGCCGTTTCGTTGACATATCGCCCCGTCGACCTGACCATGTGACCGACTTCAACGTTGGGCGTCAATCAGGAAGAATCCGATTGGAGAGAATCTCGTGGTGCTACGTATGTCGAATCGACTGGTTACGGCAATCCCTACTCTCGTCTTCATCCTCTCGCTTTTGGGCGTACCCGGCGCGTTCGTCCTGGCGCAGACGGATAAACCCTTGAAAGGGGTGGCCGACCGATACTGGGAAGCCGTCCTCAAGCGAAATCCAACCTTCGCCACGTCCATCGGGGACTATCGCTATAACGATCGGTTGGAGGACGTAAGCCAAGACGGGCGATCGCAATGGCGAAGCACGTTGGAAGGTTTTCTCCGCGAACTAACCCTCATCCCCGCCGATCAACTCTCACCTGACGATTCTTTTACGCACGAACTTCTGCGCAAGACCGTCGAGGATAGTTTGCTTCGAATTGATTGCCTAAGCCATTACTACCCGCTCGATCCGCTCGACGGTTTTCAGATTTCTTTTCCGTTAATTCTGGTCTCCCAGCCATTCCGTAACCTGAATGACTATCGCGCTTACTTGGTTCGATTGCGGGCTTTTCCTAGGCAGGTGGATGACCACATCGCCAATATGCGAGCGGGGTTGGCATTGGGCCATGTCTCGCCGACGGTGGTCATCGAAAAGTGCGTACCGCAAATCAAGACCCACGTCGTCATCGATCCGACGAAAAGCGAATTCTACGCGCCGCTCCAAAAATCAACGGGATTGGCCGGCCCCGATCATTCCGCCATCACCGCCGAGCTCACCACGGCGATTTCCGCCTATGTCGTGCCCGCCTACGAACAACTCCTTGCCTTTGTTCGAGATGAATATCTACCCACTTGTCGTGCCACCGTAGGAATTTCCGCCGTTCCCAATGGGGCGAAGATTTATGAGAACTTGGCCTATTTGCATACCGGCGTGCGGATAAAATCGGATGACATCCACGAACTGGGAATCGCTGAAGTCGCCCGCTTGCGGAAGGAAATGGCCAAGATTCAGCAAATCATCGGCCGTGCAGGCGGCCTCGATGAATTCATCGCCTTCATGCGGCAGGACGGGCACAATCGGTTCGACACCCGCGAGGAACTCATCGCCGCCGCCGATGCGATTCTTCAAAAAACCAAACCGCATCTCCCCAAGCTATTTGGTCGACTTCCCAAGGCGGATTGCGTGATGAAAGAGATGGAGGCGTTTCGTGCCGCGGCTTCTCCCGTCGCCTATTACAACCCGCCGCCGGAGGATGGCTCACGACCGGGCTATTACTACATCAACACCTATAGTCCGAACGATCGGATGCGGTTTACCCTGGAAGCTCTCACCTATCATGAAGCCGTCCCCGGTCACCACCTACAAATTGCGCTGGATCAAGAGAATCGTGACCTTCCGAGATTCCGTCGATACGGATCGTTCACCAGCTACGTCGAAGGTTGGGCCCTTTACTCTGAAAAACTAGGTTACGATATCGGGGCCTATACCGACCCGCTGCAACGATATGGCCAACTCACCATGGAAATGTGGCGAGCCTGCCGTTTGGTAGTGGATACCGGAATGCATGTCAAAGGTTGGACACGGGACCAAGCCGTCGAATACATGGTGAAAAACACCAGTCTAGCCCGGCTGGATATCGATTCGGAAATCGACCGCTATATTTCCTGGCCTGGACAAGCTTTGGCGTACAAAATCGGAGAAATTCGCATCTCCAATCTTCGACGGCAAGCCGAGAAGGAATTGGGAAGTAAGTTCGACATTCGCGCATTTCATGACGCCTTGTTGGCCGGAGCGGCCATGCCGATCGAGATGCTGGAGAAGCGCATGCAATCCTGGATTGCCTCGCGCAAGAATTAGCGAGTTCATAACAACGTACCGCGTAGCATCATCGACGCGATGGTGAAGTAAATTATCAACCCCATGACGTCGACCAATGTCGCCACGAACGGCGTGGACGAAACAGCCGGGTCAAAACCAAGTCTCTTGAGCAAAATAGGGAGCATGGCCCCCACAAAGGTGCCGTACGTCACCACGCCGACCAAGCTGATGGAAACGGTCGCCGCCACATGCAAATAATGCACGCCAAACGTCGAATCGCGGCTGGGAGAAAAGACGATGAGGGCCACGGAAATCGATCCCAGAACTCCTCCGAGCGCCAGTCCGGTGCCCAACTCCCGATAAAGTATCTTCCACCAATCGCGGAGATGAAGCTCTTGAATAGCCAATGCACGGGTGATCAGTGAAGCCGCCTGTGAACCGCTGTTTCCGCCACTGCTGAGAACGAGCGGCACAAAAAGCGCGAGCATCATGGCTTTGTCAAGCTCGGCCTGAAAATACTTCATGGCCGTCGCCGTCAAAGTCCCCCCGAAAAACAACAACGACAACCACACTGCACGCTTGCGAACCATGGTGAAGAACCCGACGTTGAGATACGGCGCCTCGAGTGCTTGCACGGCGCCCATCCGGTGCACGTCTTCGGTGACCTCTTCCTCGGCCACGTCCATCACGTCGTCGACCGTGATCATGCCCACCAAAAGCCCGCTCGAATCCACCACTGGAAGCGCGACGCGGTCCAACCGTTGAAACTCACGGACGGCTTCCTCTTGGTCCAGATCGGCTCGAAGAACCGAGAATTGGCGATTCATGATGTCCGTGAGTCGGGCGTTTGGATCGGCCAGAATCAATTCCCGCAGGCGAATGTCGTCCACCAGTCGACCGCGTTCATCGACGACGTATATCACGTTGAGCGTTTCTTTGTCCCGCCCAACTTTGCGAATTTGCTCCAAAACCTGCGAGACCGTCCAACCTTCTCGAACGGCCACATAGTCTGGGGTCATGCGACGACCGATCGATTGCGCGGGATACCCGAGGAGTTCGGTCGCGACCTTTCGTTCCTCCGGAGAGAGCATCGAAATAAGCCGTTGCGTCACCGTGCCCGGTAATTCTTCCAAGAGCGCCGTTCGATCGTCCGGGGCCATTTCATTAAGCACCGCCGCAACCTGTTCTTGACCAAGGCTGTGGAGAAGCGCTTCTTGCGCTTCGAGCGGCATATATTCAAAAATGTCTGCGGCGGATTCTCTCGGAAGAATGCGGAAAAGGACGGCTACATCCTGAGGCGACATTTCGCTGAACACCTCGGCCACGACATCGGGCGTAAGCGAACTCAACGCCTGACGGACCTCGGCGTACTGCCGACTGACCATCATTTCGAGGATATCGGGTCCAATCAATTGGCCTAGCATCACGCCAACTCATTCCTTTCCGCGATCGTCAGGCCTGTTTCGGAATCTCGGATGCCGTAGGATGCATCCATGCCGATCATTCACGACCAGGCCATTGTCTTGATGCGGCTCGACTATTCCGAGACGTCGCAGGTGATTGTGTTCTTTACGCGCGAGCACGGCAAGGTGCGTGCGATCGGGAAAGGCGTGAAGCGGGGAACAAAAACCCGATTCGCCGTGGGAATTGATCTACTTGAGATTGGCAATTTGGTCCTCTCCAGTCGACACGAGAACCCCACGGGTCTGGTTCCTCTGACGGAGTGGAAACAGATGCGATCCCTTCTGGGACTTCGGGAACATCTTTTTCGACTGGATGCGGCGCTCTATGCCGCGGAACTCGTGGCGGAGTTGACGGAAGATTGGGATCCTCATCCGGACTTATTTGACGCGTTGTCCGACGCGCTGGTGTCTCTCTTAGATGCCGAATCTCCCCTTGAGTCCACGGTCATGTTCCAGGAGCGCTTGCTGCATTCGATAGGCTTAATGCCCAGGTTTGATGCCTGCGTGCGATGTGGGCGCAAGGACCACGTGACGCATTTTTCTTCGCGAGATGGCGGCGTCCTTTGTGGTGATTGTGAACCCGCACAGCGAGAGAAACATCGAATCTCGGCGAGGACTTTGGCAGCTCTTAGAGATGGAACGATATCGGATCGCCCGAGCGGTGTTTTCCAAGTGTTTAATTATCACATCGCCCACTTGATCGGCCGACAACCCAAGCTTTCGCCCAGGCTGCTCTCGTACCGGCCTCAAGTGGCGCAGGACAAACCCGGCCTCCAAGAAAAATAACCCCACACTTTATTTTTCGCGCAGCTCCATCAAGATTAGCTCAACCTTGTGTCTCGATTCCACCCAAACTAGGGTAGTTTGGGATCACGTGTGACAGGGAGCCGCGGCGTGGATGTTCTCCAAGTTCGAACTTTGCCTTTTCTGGCGCGGAGGAATTATTTCTACGAAATGCAGCACATGATGGCGTGGAGCGTCCTCGCAGGGTTGGTGGAAGGGCAGTTTGCCAGCGTGGTTGTGGCGAAGACCTTTCATGCGAGTGAGCTGCTCTTGGCCATTTCCACGGCTACCCCGACTGCCGCAAATCTAGTAAGTCTCGTGTGGGGGATGCTCTGCGTAGGGCGACCCAAGATCGCGCTGGCGTCTTTGTTCGCGGCAGGGACGGCGCTTTGCGCAGCAACTGCCGGCGCCGTTCCCACTAACTCCTGGGGATGCGTCTGGTTCATCGTTCAGCTTGCCGCGGCGCAAGTCTTGCTGGCCGGGACCGTCACGGTTCGATCGGCGATCTGGAAGGCGAATTATCCCCAATCGGATCGCGGTCGGATTACGGCGCGAATTCAGGGAGTTCGGTTTGTCATCGCGGCAGGATCGATGCTCTTGGCCGCCTGGCTTTGCGACCGGCATCCGAGTTCGTATCGAATTGTATTTCCGACGGCGGGGTTATTCGGATTGGTCAGCATCTTGTCACTCTCGCGTATTCACATTCGGCACGAGCGCCGACAACTCGGTCGAATCGGAACGGATGTTGTTGACGCCGATTCATCCGGTCGCCAGCTTCCACCATACAGCCTCACGACTCTGATTTCTCCCGGCAAAGTCTTCGGGCAGATGTTTCGCGTTTTGCGAAATGATCGGCGATACCTTCAATATTGTTATGCTCAAATCTGCAATGGAATGTCGAATCTGTTGACGATTTCCATCGTGGTGGCCGTGGTGACGCGAGATTTGGTTCCCGACGACGCGCGCGGGTTTTGGATTAGCGTGGTGTTGGTGGAAGTGTTGCCGAAAACGGTCATGTTGGGAAGTTTGCGGCGATGGGGGCAAGTATTTGATCGACTGGGTGTATTGGGCATGCGGGAACTGAACCTCGGATGTTGGACGGTCAGCATCCTTTTCGGCATGTTCGGTGATCTTATGACGCCGTCCTCGGAAAGTATTGCTCCAACGGCGTTCTTGCTGGGAGTTTTGTTTTTCACGCTTCGGGCAATTGCCATGGGGTTGGGTCAAGGCGGCGGCGCACTGGGATGGAATATCGGCCATTTGCATTTTGCCAGTGGCGATGAGGCCGAAGTGTACATGGGCATTCACGTGTTTTTCACGGGGGTTCGCGGATTGGTGGCGCCCTTGGGTGGCATGTGGCTGTGGAGGACGATGGGTTGGCCGGTGTGGTTGGTAGCGGTGGGATTTTCCGTGGCGAGCTTTTGGATTTACTCCTCAATGGCGAGGGCGGAAGTAAACGAATCGAAGGTATTATTGGACCAAGAGCGCGTCCTATAACTTCGTTTTTCGAGTGAAACTGCCAGTTATTGGACCTAATGCTTGGCCAACAGAGCGGCGCCGACGACGCCGGCGAGGTCGCCTAATCGAGCGAACATCAACGAGGATTCGGCGCTTTCCAAAAGTTGTTTTTTGCACGCTGAAAACAAACCGGGGAGTCCGCTGAACACGCCGCCGCCCAGAACGACGATTGGGTTTTGATAGCGGCGTTGAAGGTTTTCGATCACCCTTGAAAGGAATGTCGCGACACGATCCAACGAGGCAATGGCCGTCGGATCGCCGTGCGCGGAGGCTTTTTCCCAATCGGTCAATCCGTTGGTATAGCCAAGTGCCTCTGCGTGACACTGTAAAGCTGGTCCGGAAACATAGTTTTCCAAGCAACCGCGTTGGCCACACGCACAGAGCAGAGCGTCCGGCGGTGAATTCACGACGAGGTCATCGAGATGCCCTCCGCCGGTTCGGGGCAGCGGCTGGAATTGTCCTTGTGCGATGAGGCTGCAGGCCACGCCGGTGCCGAGGCGGAGGTGCAAAAACCCGCGCTCGTCCTCGCGCTGGCCATCCTTGCGCCAAATCTTATACTCCCCCCAAGCGGCGGCATCCGCATCGGTCATCAGTGTCACGGGTTGACCCACGCGACGTGATAGCTTACGAACGACGGACTCTTCCGAGGACGGCTGCTCCAGAAACGGAAGATTCACCGATCGAACAACGACCCCGGATTCTCGATCGATGATCCCCGGAACCGCCAAACCGATGGGTGTACAGGACTTGTCCGCAATGCGGGCATCATGACAAACGCCTTGAATGAGAATCGCCAGTTGTTCAACAAAATCGCTCTGTGCTTGAAGACGGCGAGTGCGCAGGTGGCGGCTGGTAACAACGCTTTGATCTGCCGAGACTACCCCTACCCGAGTATGCGTTCCACCGACATCGATGCCGATGGAAAGCGGCTGCGTCGGCGGCGATTTCATGTCACGATCGCATTCCGGCCAAGTGGCGAATGTGTGGAATGACGCGCTGTCGCAATGCGGCACGCGACGAACTTTGTTCATCCATGATCGGGCGTCCGGTTCGATCAAGCCGTTCAAAAAGCGAGTTGTACGCAAAGGCGCAGAAATGGTGGGTGGATTGTCTGGCGCGACCCACTTGTTCAGAGACCAGCGCGGGATCGCGTTTGTCAAACATGATACCGGTCACGACGGGGACTTCCCCGCGCGCGCCGGACCACGCGCCCAGTCGCTGCGTGAACGTACCCACATCGGATGCGTAATTCATGGGGAAAACGCCGTCCACCAAGCCCTCCGCAATCCAGCGGGGCGAATCTTGAAAATGGGTGCGTTTGTGTTCTTCGGGCTTGGGTCCAACTGCGGCGGTCAGCGCGGCACGTGGTCTGGCAGATAGTGTGACCGCGCGGATATCGCGCACGAGTTGCGTGACTTGATCGGTCCGCCACTGAGACCACAAACCCGGAGCATCGTTGGGCGACTTACCCGTGGCTTTGCGGAACAGCGCCAACGTACGCGGATCGCGGGGATAGTCCGGCACGCTCGACCAACCTTCGTAGGCTTTGCTCCATTCGTTGGGGAATCGGATGTAATCCATGTGCAGACCGTCGACGGGGTATCTTGAAACGATTTCACGCATCACGCCGACCAAGTATTTTCGCACTTCGGGATAACAGGGGTTGAGACTGCTGTACCATCCAAGGGGTTGACGGCGACCGGATGCGTCGCGCCAAAACCAATCCGGTCGGGAGACGTAAAGTTGTTGGCGGTTGGTGGGAGGTTTGTCTCCATGCCAGCCGGGAATGACATTGACCCAGGCGTGGAGTTTCATTCCTCGCTTGTGGGCTTCGGCGCAAGCGACCGAGAGAGGGTCAAAACCGGGATCTCGTCCGCCCAATTCATCGGCCCAAGGTTCGATGCGCGAACGATAGAGGGCGGTTCCCGCTCCGCGCACTTGGAACAGCACGGTGTTGAAACCGGCCGTCTTGCAGTTGTCCATGACCTTGGCAATATCGGAAGGCGATTTAAAATCCCAGCGCGTGACCCATACCGCGCGAATACCCTCCCGGCCAAACGGGCCTTCGCTTCCCCAACGAGCGCGATGACAACCCGTTGTCACCTGGGAAAGAAGGATAAGAGCCAGCCATCCCAACGGTCGAAAGCGTTGGAACCGAGCGCGTTGATTCAACCTTTTTCTTGCCGTGATCATGCACACCCTCCTTGGTTGCGTTGACTAATCTTATGCGGCCGAAAACGGATCGCGGTCGGCTTCGCTGATGCGAACTTTCACCGACGGCAGGTCCTGTTGCAAGCGTTCCGCCAACCGGGATAAAACCGGGTGCTCGCTGGCCCAATGACCGAGAGCGATCGCCGTCGCGTCGTGGCGCAAAATCGCCAGTGCGTCGTGATGGCGAAGTTCGCCGGTAATCACTACCACGCCTGGACCCAACCCCGCTCGAAGCGGCAGACTTCCGGCGGAACCGGCCACAAGGATCGCACGCTCCAACACGCGATCCGCCGGTCCGACAATCTGCACACACGTGGCACGAGTCGCTCTGCGCAGTTTTCTGGCCAGCGGTTTGAGCGCGATGGGTTTTGCAAAGCGTCCCACGCGACCGATTCCGCGAACAGGTCTTGCCGACAAGGGATAAATATCAAAGGCCGGCTCCTCATAGGGATGGGCGTTTCGCAGCGCGGTGACAACCGCTGGAACATCCTCTGCCTTGGCCACGCATTCCAAGCGCACCTCGTCGACCATTTCCTTTCGTCCACGCACCCCGGCGGTGGGGTCGGTCGACTCGCCGCCGAAAAATGTTCCCCGACCATGGAGGCGGAAACTGCATTTGCTGTAGTCGCCGATGTGTCCGGCGCCGGCATCGAACATCGCGTCCGCAACCGTTTCTACATGCGTGCCCGGTACGAAGACGACGATTTTGCATTGTGCCGGCGTTGGTGAATCTACGTACTCCAGAGGTTCCGTTGCCGTAAGATCGCATCGTTCCGCCAAAGCATCGTTTGTTCCACCTTCGGCGGCGTCGAGTGCGGTATGGGGCGAGTAGATCGCAACGCCATTTCGAATACACCGCCAAACCGTGGCGCCGGTATCCCGTGATGGGCTTCGCAAGGCCGAAATCGGTTTGAATATCGGTGGGTGATAGGCGACGACGGCCTCAGCGCCCCAGGCGATCGCCTCATCGACAACGGGGCCCGTCAAGTCAATCGTGAGCACCACTTTTGTGATGGCGGAATCAAGATCGCCCGCAAGAAGACCAACATTATCCCATTTTTGAGCAAGCGAGGTTGGAGCGATCCGCCCAAGGGCCGTGCAAAGCTCCCGTAAGCGAAGACTGGGCGTTGGTTTCTTGCGTGTTTTCATGGCGGCCTCGGTGATCCGGCGCATTCCGCCTTAACCAAATCACGATACGCTTGTCGCAGCTTCGTGGTTACGGTTCCAACCAATCCATCACCCACGTCATGTCGCTCGACACGAATCACGGGCATGATTCCCTGAATCGAGTTTGTCAAAAAGCACTCTCCGGCATCCAGCAGATCGGCGATGAAAAGGCGGCGCTCCTCCGCCACAATGTCGAGCTTTCTCGCAAGCTCCAAAACCGTCGCCCGAACAATTCCCGGCAACACCGGAGTCTCCAACGGCGGCGTATACAAAACCCCGCCTCGAACCAAGAATACGTTCGCAATCGATCCTTCGGCCAGTTCGTTCTTCGTCGTGAACCAGATCGCCTCCATACACCGCGCTTCTTGCGCCCGACGCAGCCCCATCAACCGCGACAAATAGGCCGTTACCTTATGCCCTACAATCGGATCGTCAACATTTTGTTTATAAGGACAAATGATCACGTGAATTCCGGTCTCGTAAAGACTAGACGGATATTCGGTCAACGGTGCCGTGGTTGCACAAATGGTCCAGGGTGGTGCTTGATCCGCCTCCGACCCGCGCATGGAACCGGACGACACCGTCAATCGTACGCGAGCGGATTCATGAGCGTTTTGACTTAGAAGCGCTTCTAGCCGATCTCTCGTCGGTAGAACTTCCCTTTCGATAGGCCGTAGCAGTTTCTCCGCCGACTTTCGCAACCGTTCCACATGGGCTTCCAACCGGAAAATACGCCCATTTTCCGCAAGCATGGTTTCGAACAATCCCGCGCCATGCAACCACGCCCCGTCGTGGATGCCCACTGCGGCTTCGCTTTCGGGAATGATCGACCCGTTCCAGTAAACGAAAGCGCTCACCGCCTGCTTATCCTTGCCCGGGTAAAAGAAGATAGGGGGACGGTTCGTCGCATCCGAGTGCTCGTCGAATACCGGCAGTTTTGGTCAGTATTTCCTCGTATTCCTCCTCCGCATTGCTATCCGCCACGATCGCGCCACCGGCGTAGAAATGGACGGCATCCCTGGCGTGCACCAGCGTGCGAATGGCCACGTTGAGACACATGGAACCATCGAGACCAATATGCCCGATCGTGCCGCAATAGACACCCCGTGCGGTCGGTTCAAGCTCATCGATAATCTGCATCGCTCGAATCTTCGGAGCCCCGGTGATCGAACCACATGGAAACGCTGCCCGGAGCAGGTCTGCCCAATCTCGTTGCGGCACCAAACGCCCCTCAATCGTGGCCACTTGATGATGCACGGTGGGATGCGTTTCAATTTGCGCGGCATCCACCACCCGCACGGAACCAAATTCGCACACCCGCCCCAAATCGTTTCGCAATAGATCGACAATCATCGCCAATTCCGCGCTATCCTTGGCGCTGGTCTGAAGTTCCGAAATCCGATTCCGGTCTTCTGACGGAGACTTTCCACGAGGCCTCGTTCCCTTAATGGGCCTTGCCAGGACATGTCCATCGCGCAGCTCAAGAAACAACTCCGGCGACGCGCTCAGAATCGTGCACGGCCCCGCCCGCAGAAACGCCGCAAACGGCGACGGAGTGTATCGTCGAAGTTGGTCATAAACCTGTAGACTGGAAAGCGACGTGCGCGAGGTAAACCGTTGAGTGAGGTTTACTTGGTAAATATCACCGGACTCAATGTATTGCTTGGCTTGCCGCACCTTCTGCAAATACGAGGCCTTGGTCATGTTCGGTTGTGGATCGGTCGTCCACGCCGGTTCCACGGAAGTTTCAGATGTTTCCTCGGCGAATTCCAAGGCTTTTTCCAACCGCCGGCGAACCGACCGAACACGCTCCCGCACCGGAAGACGCCCGACTTCGCTGTCCGCAGGCCAATCCACGGCGACGGCAACCCATTGTTTTAATCGATGATCGTAAACAGCCGCAGCGTCGTAAAACCGCCAATGGGCCAACGGTAGCGGCAAATCCGACAGCGTCGAAGTTTGAACCTCCCGCGGATTCAGCCCGGACTCATAGGCGAAATATCCGATCCAACCTCCGAAAAACGGAAGCTCGGCGCTTTTCCCCGTAATGGCCGGATACCGCGAGTTTCGATCCGCTAAGAGCCGAAACGGACATTCGGGCCGCTTTTCAGAAACAACAAACTCCTCCACGGCGTCACACGCCAAGATGCTGAAGCGACTATTCGGATGATCGGGGAGTGAACTCTCCAAGATCGCGGCATCCGCCTGCTCTGCAAACACCCGACACGCCGCCTCGACGGAGACGCCCACATCGAGCGGCTCCACCACCACCGTCGCACAAGATTGCAATGCGGTTGTCATTCCACGGCGGAGTATAATCGATGCCTCGGAATGGTGTAATCCGGGACTGAATTTGGCCTTAAAAAACGCCGAGCACGCCCGTTTATTCCTGTTTGATCTTTGCCCCTTGGCCAATTGTCGATAACCGGCTAGAATAATCCCGGTACAAAGCAACGTTCTCGCGCGGATACTGGGGAGGCGGAAATGCTACCTTCGAAATCAGCCCACTTCCAACGAGAATTGACCATGACCGATCAACTTCTGTTCAAAAAGACTCGTTTGGCCCTTCTGTTGGCGATTTTTTTGTGCTCTGCGGCGTATTCAGAAGTGACCGTGACCATCGCCCCCACTCCGCCTTCGGGTCCCGTCATTAGTGGCGGTGAACAGATTACCGTTGAGTTTTTCATGACAAGCGGCACGGAGATGCGCATCAAAGGCGCACAGGCTGGCATGTTCTGTTCCATCACCAATGGAACGACTACCCTGACGATCGTCCCCAACGGCGTGGCGACTCACGAAACAAGTGCGGATGGGGTTGAACCGATATGCGCGGGCCAGCGAAGTTACATCTTACAAGCAGGATGTTACGCGGGGCGAACACCAAACACAGCGCCAGGCCCACCGGGTTCGCCCTGCCCGATGCACATCAACCAGATGTACTACATTGCTTCGTTCACCTACCAGGTTTCTGATTGTGCCATCGATGCGATCGAAATTCACGCGGAACCCCTGGGGGTGGCCGACGGGATTCCTTCCGGTTCCGACGAAACCCGCATACGCGACGATTGCCCGTGTTTGGGTTTGGTGCCCATCGTTGCCGAAAACTTCTCGACATTTTTCTCGCAACCGCAGGCGTTCTACGGAGCATGCTGTTTGGCGTCTGTTTGTTTGGCGGATAAAATCGCTCAATCGTGTTGCGGAGTATTGTTTCCGGGGTCTACGTTCTTACAGGGTGCGTACTGTCCTAGTTCGCTACACGCCGATATCTATCCATTCACCGGCGACGGGAACATCGATATCGATGACTTGACTTGCGTACTTCTCGAATTCGTCGAACCGGGCCAATGTGCGAACGCCGACATCGCACCGTGCGGCGGGAACGGATTCGTCGACATCGACGACCTTCTGGCCTTGCTCGATGCTTTCGCGGGATTCTTTCACTGTCCGCACTCTTGCCCGTAGGCCGAATCGACCAAATAGCAGGTTATCGTCTTCAACTAGAAATGGGGCTGGATCGCGCTGCGTAAAACGGTGCCTTGCCGCAATTGCTCCACCCTCACATAGTCGCCCCGGTCTTCCTAAATCTTGGGAATATTGGAAGGGCCAGGTTGACATTACAATGTCAATTCAGCTAGATTGCTCCGAATGCTCGCCGAGGCAGGAAGTGGGAAAGAATAGCAATACGGTAGACCCGGATATGGGTCGCCGCTTCGCGTCTTGGTGAAACCCAGGGTAATGATTGAAACTGAATTCGGTTCGTGCTTTTTTGGGAGTTTCCCTATGCGTTCGCTTTTCCGTGCGTTGGTAATCGTTTTTTCCTTGCCGTTTCTGGCGCTTACGACCTGCGACAATAGCATTCAAAACGGATTGGACGTAGCAACAGAGCGAGCGATGCCCAATGTGGTTGGGGCGAAATCGCTGAGTCAACACTACGTGGAGGTGACCTTCGCGACCGCTCCCGGGTTGGAAGCGCTTCAAGCCGGACGATATGAGATTTTGGATGCCGAACAGATCAAACTGGCGATTCGAGATGCCTTTGTCGGGGAAGACTCACGGCAGGTAGTACTTACCACCGATTTGCAGAACCCCAAAGAATATTTTCTAAGGGTATCCGGAGCGGATATTGAACCATCGCTGATTACCCTAGGTCCAGCGCCGATCTCAGGGGCCGGCGGGGACCAGTTGACGTTCCTGGCCGCGACGATCTCTGAACCGGATCTGCGCAGCGCGATCTCCCTGAGCAATACATCGGTCTTGCTTTTGTACAGCCTCAAGATGGACCGACCGACGACACTGAACCGTCCTTTTTATTCCATTGCGAATCCTGATCTCAATATCATCACCACGATGCTTTCCGTGGATGATGTTTCCTTGTCTTTGACCACTTCACCGCAAGAAGACGATACCTATACGGTCACGGTGACCAACGTTCGCTCCAGTATTCCACTCTACGCCGGGGGCTACATCAACCCGGATCGCAACACGGCCACGTTTCAGGGAATTGCACCGGTCGATACGGTGCGACCCAGATTGGTTCTGGCGGAGGCGATGGCGGATTATTCAACGGTCGTGTTGTCCTTCAGCGAACCATTGGAGAATCACGCGGAGGATGTGGCCAATTATATGGTCACTCCATCGCTTACCGTGATTGGGGTGGAGTTGAACGAATGGCGAACGCAGGCAATTGTGCACCTGCTGCCGATGACGGCCGGTGTGTCGTACACGATGGCTGTCAATAACGTTGAAGATCGGTCTGGAAATGTGATCGATCAACTGGCAAAAACGGCCATGTTTGGAATCCCGGCGGATGAGGCGGTTATGCCTAGACTGGTCAGCGCCGTGTCGATTGATAGCTCGACGGTGTTGCTGACGTATAGCGAACCGATGATGGACAATGCGGGCGATCCGTCGAAGTATATGATCGCACCGGGGCTGGTGGTGATTGGTGCGGCGTTGAGCGAGTTCAAGACGCAAGTGACGCTGACCACGCTGGCGCAGACGGCGGGTACGGAGTACATGGTGACCGTCTCGAATGTGTCGGACTCCGTGGGCAACGTGATCGATCCGAATTTTGATATGGCGATGTTTACATTTGCGGGGGCGAATGCGAACGATCCGGCGTTTGCCAAGCTTCCTCCGCGCGTGGTGGGAGCGATCGCCACGAGCGACACGACGGTGGTGGTGACGTTCAATAAGCCGATGGATGACAACGCGGATGTGGCTGCGAATTATGCGATTACGGGACCTGAAACGGTGTTCTTGTTTGTAACCGAGGCCTTGAGGAGTCAGGACGGAACGCAGGTGCGACTCGTCACTTCGCCGCAGGCGGATTATGACTATACGGTGCATGTGGTCGGGGTGAAGGACACGTTTGGGAATTCGATCGCGGCGCCGGATGGAATTTTCACTTCGCCGACGGGGTATGATCCGAGCCGGGCGGTGTTTCGAGGAGTTCCGCCTGACAGCATTGACCGGCAGATTGATACCGACGGGGACGAATTTGCGGATTGGTTCGAGACGGCTGGATGGGATATCATCATCGGTTTGGCGAACGGTGGCACGAAGAGGGCTTTCGTCACGAGCGATCCTTACAACCCCGATACCGATGGGGATGGTTTTGACGACGGGGATGAGAATGCACACAGTTGGGATCCGCGAACGGACGACACGGATGCGGATCAACTGACCGATGGGGATGAATTTAATCTTTGGTATAGCGATCCGGCGGATCAAGATACGGACAATGATGGGATCGATGACCTGACGGAGGTCACGTTCTTTCGAACGAATCCGGGTTTGGCGGATACCGACGGCGACGGGTTTGACGATGGTCGGGAGCTTTTTGAGGTCAACCGCAACCCGCGCGTCGCGGACCTGCCGATTCCGCGGATCACAACCGGGGACATTCGACTGCAGATCGATGAGCGATATACGTTTGTCGATTCGACCGGAGAATCGCGGTCGGAGGAGTCTTCGTCGTCCGTGAATTTACAGCAATCGGAACGGAGTGCCCAGAACACGACGGACACGAGCTCCACGCAGACGACTTTTGAAGCCGGCGTCGAGGCGGAGTTGGGATTTGAGGGTGGATTTGCGGCTACCGGCAACGGAGGCGCCCGAGGATTCGTGGCGCTGGTTAGACCCAGCTTCAAATGGAGTCAGGGAAGCGAGGATACTACGACGACGTCGACGGAATCGTCGACTGAGTCACAACAGGTCTATGAAACATCTTTGACCAAGGGTCGTGAGTTCACGACGTCGCAGGAAGTCACGCGCGAAGTCGTAGGAGCGAGAATTGACACGAGCTTGACGTTGGTGAACGGTTCGGATGTGGCCTTTACGATTTCGAATATGCAGCTTTCGGTGTTACAGCCGGGAATCGATCGAACACGATTTGTTCCAGTGGCGACGATGGTGCCAAGCAGTCAATTGATCACGGGCAACGACCTATCGATCAACATCGGTCCGCTCGACCCGGAACGCGGACCGATCATTTTCACCAGTACGGATGTGTTTCCGAACCTGGTGGAAGACTTGATGCGCGCGCCGCGCGGGCTGATTGTCAAGCTGACGAACTTCGACGTGATCGACGAATTCGGGCGGAATCTCGCGTTCATTGGACAAGAGGTGAACGACAAGACGGCCAACATCACCGTGGACTATGGCGACGGGACCGTGGATCGCTATCAAGTCGCGGTGAATGGCGGATTGGATATTAACTACATTTTAGGCGGTCGATGCGCTCACAATCCGTTGCTCACCTGCCACGAGGACTCGGATTGCGACACAACGGGCACTTGCGTGGCCGGGCATTGCACGAATTCGCCGGAGACCGAATGCACGGTGAATGCGAATTGCAATCTCGCAGGCGCGTGCGACGCACAACCGCTCGGCGGGTTTGACGATTTCGGGGTGACCCGAGGAATTCCGCTGGATTTCGCTCTCCAGGACATTTTGGGATTCGTCAAGAACCCCACCGTTCCTAACGTGATCGTGGCCGGTCTGGATGGAGTGGCGACGACGTTTGCCGAAGGGGACGATTCGCAAGTCGTTCCCGTGGGTACAACCGGACTTTCTGATCGGACGGTGGTGGTTTTCGCCGGTGCGAACGGGGTCTTGGACACAACGCCGAACAACGGCATTCCCACCGGGGACGACGTGACCGCCAACACCAACGGTTATGAAACGAGTCGTACATGCAACGCGCCCACGGACGGCAAAATCATCGAGCCGAAGATCGGCGGAGATGGATTCGCCAGCACCATGGCGTCGTTGGATGACGTGCAAATGATCGCAGTCGGAGCAGCCGCGGCGGCGGAAGCGATCATTATTCTTCCCGGTCCCAATGGTCGTATCGATAGCGTGCAAAACGGCGACGATGAACTTCGGGGACCGGGAGATATCTGCTCAGTGGATGCGGACTGTACAGGGGGGGCGTGCACCGGCCGAGAAGTGCTTCGACGATTTAAGAACTCTCCCACGGGTGACCCCAATCGGTTCTGGTTTGCGATCAGCACGGATGCCATTCCCGTCGGATCGAACTTGGGGATGCACATTCTCAGACCGGGCGAGTCTTTGACCCTTTCCTTTGGCAAGGACATTGACCGCGACGGCCTGTTCGCGACGGAAGAGTTTCTGTTTGGTTCGAACGATCAGTTGAAGGACACCGACGCGGATCACCTCGGCGATTTCACCGAGATTCGAGTGGGTTGGGGTGTCGAGGTGGTCGGTCAAACTCGCTACACGGCTTATCCCGATCCACGTTTGAAGGATTCGGATGCCGACGGTGTTCGCGATGAAGTGGAAATGCGCTGTGAAACCGATCCGCGGCGCCGAGATTCGGACGGCGACGGATTGACGGACGGCGAGGAGCTGAACTGCGGCGTGTGCTGCCGGGACACGGCGACGGGTGTTGATTGCCTTAACGAGCCCGTCACGGTGGGAGTCTGCTGCACAAATTTATCCGGGACCTCTTGCGATTTTCGTGAAACATGCACTACGGACACGAATTGCGCAGAGGATGGCGACATGTTTGCTGTCTGTTTCCAGGACCTGCGTCGGCAGTATTGCAGCACGACTGATGATTGCCTGGCGATCGGGGTTTGCTGCACAAACTCCAGCGGGACCAGTTGCGAAAAAACCGAGTTGTGCGACGTGGACGGAGATTGTCGGGGCGACAATGACTCATTCACCACGTGCGTCAAGAATCTATATGACCTTTGCTCCATTCCTTGCAGTGACATTTGTCCACCGCCAGCGGCGTTTCCATTCCCCCCGACGCGTCTTGATCCACGAAATCGTGATACGGACAACGACTCCGTCTTCGACGCGCGAGAGATTGAGATCGGTTCGAATCCGCTGAATCCGAACGATGCCGCTGACTTCCGCGACAGCGATGAGGACGGCATCACCGACCGTCAGGAAGCCGACGGCTGGGATATTGTGGTGACTCTTTGCAGCAATTCGCTTGCGGGCGCGTTTAATAACGTCTGCAACGATTCCGGAAATCCGGTGAGCGCCGACTATGGCAAAGACTGCGCCGATTGCGGACATCGGACGTTGGCCCCAAGACATGTGGTTTCCAGCCCGAGTGACCCCGACACCGATTTCGACGGTCTGCCGGATTTCGTCGAACGAGCCATTGCCACCGATCCCGACGAAGTCGATACCGATAAAGACGGAATCAGCGATTACGATGAGTTTGATCGCTTCGGAGAATTCCTGCGGTTCAATTTTGAGTTTGCAGGATTCTTCCTGAGCGATTCCGCGTCGCAGAAATTGGGCACGAATCCGTTGTCGCAAGATACGGACGGCGACGAATTGTCGGATGATTTCGAACAGTTTGCGGGGTGGCGCGTTCTTGATGCGGAACATGGAACCGTACGCGACGTGTTCTCCAGCGCGCTTTTCCCGGATTCCGATTTGGACGGAGCCAGCGATCAAAAGGAGCTTCGCGGCGGTGATACCAGCCCGATCAACGATGGTAATGCCACCGATCCGGCGGACCCTGATACCGACGGGGATCAACGCTTGGACGGCGTGGAGTTCGGTCGTTCCGACCCATTGAAACCGGACGTATACGTCACCGTAAACTTGAGACAATTCCGCGATATTGCTGGACCGAATGACGACAATTCGGGTGTTAGTGACGAGTGGATCTTTGCGATATTCGTTCGTCGGCCTAACCAGAATATCAAGAGTCTGCTCCTGAATCACGTTCAACTGGTTCAGAGGCTTCCCGCCTTGGGGACGTTAATCTCAGACGCCTGTCTTTTGCCACCTGAATATGGAGACATGTATTGGCGAGAAACGACAGGTGATTACGACATCACCCTGATTTCGAACAGCGAGCTGAATCCTCCGATCACGATTTCGTTCGATCTCCCGCAAGGGGATGCTGTCGTCGTCGAAGGAGACTGGTCGGAATATGACTCGTGCCTGAATGGCAATACGTCTGTGAGTTGCACGATGACGTTCCAGGAAACTTTTTCCGGAGCGCAACTGGTTCCCGGTGCGTTTATCACCAAGGCCATTGAGGCGAGCGATTTGACCGGCGATGAGTGCACCGCGACCATCGATATAGAAGTGATTGTGGAGTGATTCATAAGACGGCGAGGATTGGTCTTCGAATGCTTCGCTGGCCGCGACACGCATGGGTTTTAGCGCTTTGCGCTGGTCTGGTTCCGTTTGCGGGCGGCTGCCCCGAGGTGACATTGCGTGACACCGCGCCGCTTGCGGCGGATGATGGACCGTCCGCCGCCTCGCCGATTCCCGACCAACAACCGACGGCCGCACCCGTGGACAATTCGGATTCACTACCTCCTGTTTTTCAATCGACGCCTCCGGCCAAGCAGGGTTGCTGTCAGGTCGCCAATCTCCTCGTGACCGATCCGGCGAAGGGTTGTGATGATCCGGCGGTTGAATCTTGTGTCTGCTTGCGACTTCCGGGTTGCTGCTCCACGGCCTGGGGTCCGGGTTGCGTCACGACGGCGATATTGAGTTGCAGCGCGTGCGCCGACATTCCTTTAAGCCAGTTGGATCCGGGCGTGGTGGCCGCGGTGTTCCAACAATTGGACCGCGATGAAGACGGCCTCTCTGACGCCGAGGAAATCAGCATGGGGTTGGACCCTTTTGATCCAACCGATGGTCCCGACGTGGATGGCGACGGCATTCCCAATTCCGAGGACAGCGATGTCGACGAAGACGGTGAACCCAACGCCTACGACCGCGACATCGATGGCGACGGCATTTTGAATTTGTTCGATGATGACGACGACGGCGACGGAGTGGATGACGTTGAAGACGACGATGACGACGGCGACGGGGTCGAGGATGATGTCGACAACGACGACGATGCCGACGGAGACGACGATTTCGAATTCGGCACCGGAGCATCCAGTGAGCCAAAGATGGAGGATAAGAAAGAGGACTTTAATCTCTGCGATGTGCTCCCCTGCGGCCTCCTCGACGACGATGGTAACGGCGAAGTGAATCTTTGCGACGTTCTTCCCTGCGGCGTACTGGATGATGACGGGTCCATCCTGGACGCGGACGACGGCAGGAGCATTTGCATCATTATTCCCTGCGGCGCCATGGACCTTGACGAGGACGGCGCCTTCAACATTTGCGAAATCCTCCCCTGCGACGCCATGTCGGAAAAGTTGGGAATTTCCATTGTGGCCAAACCGGGGGATACGCACATTTGCGACGTTTTGGACTGTAACCTCCTCGACATCAACATGGACAGAACGATCAGCCTCTGCGAGGCGTTGCCCTGTGACCTGCTCGATTTCGACCATGACGGCGTACTCAACGGCATCGATGACGATATCGATGGCGACAATATTCCGAATGTTGTCGATCCCGACATGGACGGCGATGGAATGCCCAACGCCATGGACGCCGACATGGACGGTGACATGCGCGACAATATGGAGGATCGGGACCCCGACGGAAACGGCGACGACGACAACGATGACGACGGCATCTTGGACTCACTGGAGCTTCTTCTTGGAAGCGACGAGGATTCTTCCACAAGTTTGGAAGACCTCACCAGCACCATTCGAGAGGACTTAGATGTTCAATCCGATGCGGACGACCCTGATCTGGCCGAGCTCATTCGCGCCACCGACGAACTTCTCGAGATGTTGCAGCATTTAGGCAAAGAATTGGAGTCCTATCTCGGAGAAAGTTTCCAATCCGATGGCGACGGTGACAATCTCAGCGACGCCGCCGAAAAAGTTTTCGGCACCAACCCGAATCGCTCTGACCGACCGGGTGGTGGTGAAGGGGGCGGTGGAGGTAGCTCCGGCGGCGGTCCCTGAACGAAGGTACCAACCCGATGGATGCCGATTACGACAATGACGGGCCAAACGACGGCGAAGGCCCTGGGCCGACCATTGTCCCCACAGGGTCAGAAAATCACAGGGCTCCTGAACCCCGGAAACGGCAGTTATTGCCGATATCCGGGGTTCAGGAACCCTGTGATTTATTCTCCGACTCATTGCATTCGAAGGCCGTTCGAACGCCGCGTGAATCGGATTCGATAGCCGTTCAAACCGTCTTCAAATCGCCCTCCTTGGATTGTCCGCGGCCAGGCTTAGATCGTTTCCAAGCGCCAAACCTCGGCGGGGTCATGGGACAAAACCATTGCGAAAACAAATTCTTAATGCCCAGTTCCGCCATTAGCCACTGCCCGCAGCCGCAGCAGCCGCAAAACCGACCGTCTCCCCTGCGAATCATGTGGGGACACGCGTTGCACGCCGCGTCACGCATTGCCAGAACTTCCGCCGGAACCTTTCTCGACATCAAGATCGTCTTTAAAAAAAGCGGCCCCTTTTCGATCCAAGATTTGTTGGGTTGACACGGCGACGGTTGGATCGAAGGCGCGCCATGCTCCGTAGGCGCGTTTTTCTGAATTTCCACATCCCGAGCGGCCTCCGTTGTTCGTTGCTGAACGTGCAACGCCTTTTGCTCGGTAACCCGTTTGATCTCTTTTTGCCGTAGCGCGGCCTCTGTTTCTCGACCAATCCGCGCCTGGTCTTCTCGTTGTTGGGCATCCACACACGCCCCTCGCAGATTTAGCGGTAATCCGTCACATATACTCATCATCTCACGCTATACACGGCCAGTTGTCAGAGGGGCAAAACGATAACGCCACGTGCCCTCCGTACAGTTGATCCGGTTCTGAAGGCCGCGTTTGCGGCAACACCGGCCAGCCATACAGCCGAATGCCCTTCGGCGTTGCCCCGTCCTGTAATCGAAACGACAGGGAGCTTGCGATGTATTGCATGGTTTTCTGCACGGGCGTTGTCGACGGGAAATCAAGGGCCCACCTGGTGCATCGCCTAGGTGTCGGGGTCGGTTGAAAGCAGTCTCCCCATGCCGGATTCGAGCTCGGTCCGAGCATCCCCAACCACGTCACATCCAGCGGCGGAGTCCACCGAGTCCCATCCGCGTACACGTACACGATCTCGTCCAGTTCCGGGCTAACCTTGGGCATCACGCGCGACGGCAACAATCCGCCATAGTGGCGCCATTCGTTTCCAACGGTGATCATCACCGAATTATTGGGAGCAGACAGCCACGGCCGCGAGAGCGTACAGGTTCCGCTCATCGTCGCCCGCAGCCCCAACCGCGCCCGAATGCGAATTCTCCCCGACACGAGCAAGTGCGATCGGGTTAAATACAGAGGATTAGCCCCGGTATGATCCAACGCCTGGCACTCGGCCATCGGAACCAAACTGGCCTCGACCTTCACGTAGCAAAACACCAAGTCGACCCGCACCGGGCACCGCGAATGTTTCATGCGGCAATTGGGCATGGACAATACGACCGGCAACGATGCAATGTCGGGCGACGTCGAGAACCCATTCCACTCCCGACTCCACATCTGAAAATTATTATTCGTCGCGGTCGGCGCGGTGATCGCTTCGTTTTCCAGTCGATCGAAGACAATCGGTTGCAGGGCATTGACCGCTCGTGGGAAGCTCACTCGCCCGTCCGACGCCCGTCCGACGATTTTCCGAAGTGCCAAACTTTTGGTGTTGGTGATGCGCGGATCATCGTGCGGCATGCTGAAGGTCGCTCGAATCTTGGGATAGTTGAGAATCGGATTGGGGTCCCAAAGATAATCGATCTTGCACGTCGTAAAATACCGTTGCCGTTCAAACACCCCCGGTTCGCCGGGCAGTTGGGCCGCGTAGAAATCCGGCGGAATCGGATCGAACTCCGTGCATTTTTTCTGGCTCTGGTACGACCCCAGACAACGCGACGTAACCACGCGACCGATCAGGCCCACCAGCAGGTTTCCGGTGCACGGCCCGAACCGAATGAACATCGCCTGATGAATTCTCGACGACCTGGCGATCACCACGCGCTCGCCGTGCTGGTGGATCGATCGACATTGAATGTCTCCGGTATCGTCGCGCATCGGCCAGTGGATTCCGGTGAAGACCGTGCAATCACCGTAGAGACTCTTGAGGCGATTGTTGGTCGCCTCGGCGCATCCGCAATTGGGGAACTCCGTGCCGTGTCCGCAATTCTGGCTCGGCGATGGATTTCCCGGATCAAGGGGGTTTTCGCCGTCGTCGCACACCGGCCGCCCCAAACAAAAATCCAACCCGAAGCACTCCTTGCCGAACTGGTCGTAGACTGGCGCGACGCGATAATGCATGGCCTGACCGGGAACCTTGCGGGTGACTCCGGTTTTCAGATCATGGAGATTCCCCCGCGCATCCCGCGCGAACTCCGATCCGTGCGCTCGCACCCACCGGCGCCCATCTTTGAAAACTTCAGCCCCTGGCAGAATCGAGTCGTCGGGACAAACCCAACAGCCGGTGTCGCATCCGGCGCCGCTGCCTTGTCCGCACTGGCCCCAAGGAGAGTCTGGATCAATACACGCGTATTGCCATTGCCCGCCGCTGTTGTCGACACAACAAAGTATCAACCAATACCTCCGCAGTAAGATGCACCGCCGTGCAAAAAAACGTCCGTCCAATACGGCGCCGCGATAGCGACCGTCATCCCCCAATCCCCAGGATCAAACACCCCGTTGGGGTCCACCCCTTCCTGAATGAACCACCCGGCGACAGCCACGCTCTCGTGATCCGTGGTGTCGTCGTAACTCGGCTGATTGCAAAACACCGCGACGAAGTCAAGGTCTTCGTTTAGCGCCCAATGACCGCGCAGCCCCTCACAGATTTCATCATTGTTTCCCGCAAGCGGCCGGTCGCGCCATCGGCAGGCCTTGGCCGTGATCGGCGCCATGTTCCCCTCTGCGGTGATTTCCATCGTCACCGGAACGTTCACGCATAGATCATCGCTCCACCCCAGCATTCCCGGCGCGGCTGCGTCCTCCCCCGACACTTCGCAGTTCGACGGCATCGGCGGACAGCGCACATCGGGACATCGCGTCGATGGGCTGCAATTTCCAGAGGTATCGTCGCAAAAATCAGGCACGTCGTTATCTCCTAGACCGCCGCCACCGGCGTGCAATCGACGATCTTTTGAGCAAACTGCAACGACCCAAACAGGGCGACCCCCTTAAACACCAGATCGACGATGTTCAGATCAAAAAACGGACTCACCCAGGTCACATAGACCGGCTCCAGCAACTCTAAATCCGCGAGGCCCTGATACAGCAACTGCGCCGGGATATATCGTCCGGTCAGCGGCGGACGCAGAAAGCCCGGCTCCACGGTCGACGATCTCTTGAACTTACCATTCCACGGAGTCGTTTGCGTTTTTCGTATCCGCGAAAACGTCACCCACGGCGAGGTCAATCCTTGCGTGGCCAGGATCACGCACAAATCCGCACCCCCGCCGGCCCCGCCGGTGCGATGGTCGCGCGGGTTCGGTTGCGAGACCGGCGCCCGGGTCTTCGCTCGGATGCGCCGCTGTCGTTGCGTTGATTGATTCGCGTCAAAGGCCATTTCGTCAATTCCTCCGCACCAACGCCCGCTGCACCACGCCAAGGGCCGTGGCCTGTGACGGCCCCACCGATTTCGCCGCGGACCTGGCCGTGGTGTAGGTGTTGAGTTCCGCGACCCCGTTGACGTTCCTGCCCCGCGCCCCGAAGTAGTGGCCGGTCAGGTCTCCGTAGGCCCCCGTGCGAAACACAAATCCACGTCGAGTGCCATCGTACGGCACCACATTGAGTCCGG
>JBBTCX010000163.1:0-16221 GCA_038043045.1 Planctomycetota bacterium
TCCGGCTTCGCAGGTCTGTAATGCGTCGGCTGGTGTTTGCGACGTGGCCGAAAACTGCACAGGTAACAGCGCGGCATGTCCGGGCGATGCCTTTGCACCGTCTAGCCAAGTTTGCCGAGCGTCGGCTGGTGTTTGCGACCCGGCGGAGAATTGCACGGGAAGCAGCGCGGCTTGTCCTGGCGATGCCTTTGCACCGTCGAGCCAAGTTTGCCGTGGCCTGCAAGGTCCATGCGACGTAGCTGAGAATTGCACTGGAAGCGGCGCGAATTGCCCGAACGATGGATACTCATCGGGTAATGTATGCGGTCCGGCTCAGGGTGTTTGCGATGTCGACGAAGTTTGCGACGGTTCCGGATTTGGATGTCCGGCCGATGGATTCGTGGCTGCCGGCACCGAATGTCGTGCCGGCGTTCTGCCATGTGATCCGGCTGAAGCCTGCGACGGCACCAGCGCGGGATGCCCGGCGGATGTGACCACGCTTGCGTGTGGTCCAGCCGATGGTTGCTGTCCGGCGGGTTGCAGCCCATCAGTCGACCCGGATTGTGGCACGCCGCCCATTCCGACGGTTTCCGAATGGGGTCTTGTGATTATGACCCTCATGCTGCTTGTATCCTGGAAGGTGTACTTCGGTCGCCGACCGGTTGCTGAATAAGTAAAAGCATGATAGAGCGTTGGCCGCCCGCGCTGTACGAAGCAGCGCGGGTCGGCTGACGGTTCATGGGACTGTCCGTCGACCGCGACTTTTCGGATGCTGTGGCTATAACGCGGAGCTTCCGATAGGTAGAGTGGTGGGCGGATAAGGAAAACCCCTGATACAACCGTCCGCACGCGGCTCTTTTCAAGGGTCGCGTGCGGTGGTTTTTGTGGGCCTTGGTTTTTGAGGCCGGCGCCAGGGGTAGGAGCCGCGAAATGGCGGTTTAGGAACTCCCGATGGCTAGCCGGCGAGAAGATGAAAAGGCAGCAGGTGGCGAGAGACCGCCTTCCCATCCGTCGGCTGGACGTAAAGACGGATCCGCCTCTCAAAACGGAAGAAAACCTGGATGGTGGTGGGCGGCGCATGGTCGTGATCTTCGTTTTATCGGATTGGGCGGCGCTTACTATCTGTGTTTTCAACTGTTAACGCTGGTTCCCTTCGTTAAGAATCAAGTTTTTCCGGGTTATCTGGGTGCGAATGCTCAGGCATCCGCGGTACTTCTTCGGACCTTTGGAGAGGACGTTGTAAACCACGACAAGACTTTGGTATCCAACAAATTTTCGGTGACCATTGAACGGGGATGCGATGCCGTTCAGCCGTCGGCGTTGTTCTGCGCGGCGGTGTTGGCTTCTCCGGTGCCGCTGCTTGCCCGTTTGAGCGCCGTGGCGCTGGGAACGACGTTGCTGATGTTATTGAACTTCGTGCGCATTTTGAGTTTGTATTATACGGGTGCCTATTTCCGACCTGCGTTTGACATCATGCACTTGGATGTTTGGCAAATGTTGTTCATTGCGTTGGCGGTTTTCTTCTGGATTTACTGGGTGTCGTGGCAGACGCGACGAGAAAAGGCCCGAATTCATGCCGTCGCCGAAACAAATCGTTAAGTTTTTTGCGATCATGGTGTTGCTCTTCGCGGGGTTAATGTGGCCGTCGCGGTGGTGGCAAGATGCCTATGCCGGCGGGTTTCGCGCCGGGGGGAATCTCGTTTTCGCGCGATTTTGGTTTTGGTCCGAAGGACACGTGAAATTTCTCGATCCAAATGGAATTGTCCCCGGAGATTTACCACCGTGGGCGGGAAAGAAGGTGCCGGACAGCGTCGGAGTTAAAGACACGGTCATGGTCTTGGAGAATCGCGGGGCTCGTGCGGCGATGGGATTCTTACGGACGAGCAGCCGGTACATAGGTTACGTTCCGACGGCCATGATGATCTCGCTGGTGCTTGCGACTCCGGTGGCGTGGCGCAAGAGGTTTAGGGCTTTGGGATGGTCTTTGCTGGTGGTGCATTTATTTGTCATCTTGCGAGTGTCGCTGACTTTGGCGTACGGATATTGCGGCGAGAAGGATTATGCCCTGTTTCATCCGGGACCATTTTGGCTGAAAATGCTGGGTTATTCAGAAACGGTCTTGCAGGAAGATCCGACGGTTTCATTCGTTGTGCCGGTGTTTGTCTGGTTCGTGTTTCTTTTTCGGCCGAGCCAGTGGAATGCCCAACCCGTCGTGTCTAAATCGGGAATCTCAAACCCCGGCTAATCTGTTGGGCTTGCGAGAGAAGTTATTCAAAAACTTCGTCTTGCCGGGTTGCGCAGGCAAGACGAGTGAATCGCCGTTACGGTTGCGGTGGATGGTCCAGCCGACCTTCCACGACGATCGCGCGGATCATCGCACCGCGGCAAAACTCTTTCAGCGCCGAGGCGATCTTTTTCTTCAAACGCGCCGAATCAGAAAGGGGTTCAGCCGGCACGCGCACTTCGGTTCCATCGTTGGATTGGCAGACGACAAATCGTTCCACCACCACGTCATCCAGATCATACCCCGCTCGAAAGACAGCTTGGGCCGTCCGATCCATCATGGGTGAAAAAGACCGTGAAAGCTCTGCGGTATCCAGTCGATCAAGGGAAACTTGGAATTCGCGGGTTTCGCAATAAAGCACTTGGTGAAGCGAAGATGTCACTAGAATGAGTGCGTAAGGAAAAAACTATGGCAACTCGGCATCCAACGAGGCGGGTTCATCGGCGGTTTCGACTTCGCCTTCTTCCTCCGCCGGTTGGCCGAACTCTTGAACCCAGTACACAGCGTACGCACCGCCGGTTCGCACGGCGATTCCAATCTCTTCCCATTTGGGATCGAGGATAATCCCGCGATGGGCGTCGCTCTCCATCCAGACGTTCATCACCTCGACCGGGGTCTGTTGACCGGCGGCGAGATTCTCTCCGATGGCGTAGAACAGGTATTCTCCATCGAGAGCACGCTGAGCCGGACCGGCACCGGTACCGGGATCGCGATGGTCGAAGAAACCTTCATCCACCATCCGGCAGGCGTAATCGCCCGCAATGTCCTCTAAGGTCGAATTCATCACCACCGGGGGGAGTCCTTCCGCCACTCGTTCAAGGTTGACATATTGAAGAACTTGATCGGCCAGTCGGGCTGCATCTTCCGGTGCGAGACACTTGGCCGCATCATCGGCTCTTGCGGAACTTTCAAACGAGCCGTCCGGCGATTCGGTAAAGCAACCGGCCGAAAAGACCATTGCCGCTCCACAACAAAACTGTGCTATGCGTTTCTTAATCAAACCGCCAAGCCTCTCTTGAATCCCGAAGTCCCTCTTTCTAAAGAGATCACTCCATTCTACCCTTATTCTAACTTGTTCGACAAGCGAAGTCCGTTGACTTCAGTTATAAAGCGTCGGTGCAATCCTTGGACGGCGTCTTGTAACCGAATTGTTACAGAATCGGCTTGTTCACTAAAGCGCTTTAGGACCTAAACAACACCTCCGGTAGTGTCTGCAATACCAATCCCATACAATGGTTCTTGTAATATTGCGATTTGTGCGATTTTTCGGACCCGCTTGGCGTTTTCGTCTGTAAATGAATGTCTGATTCAAAAACACTGACTGTTGGTCATAGCCCAGACCCTGACGACGCTTTCATGTTTCATGCGCTCTTCGCGGGGAAGGTTGATACGCGCGGATGGGGTTTTCGAGAGATTCTGGAAGACATTCAATCTCTCAACGATCGGGCGACTCGCGGTGAGTTGGATATCACCGCGATCAGCATTCATGCTTATCCGTATGTGGCCGACAGATATGCCTTGACCAATTGTGGAAGCAGCATGGGTGACGGGTATGGGCCGATCGTCGTGTCGAGATCGCCGATGGGCGTCGAGGATTTGCGTGGCAAGTTCATTGCTATTCCCGGCGAGCGGACCACGGCATTCTTGGCCCTCAACTTGTTGCTGGGTCGCGCGGCGTTTCGCCACAAGGTGGTGATGTTTGATCAAATCGCGCGGAGTGTGGTCGAGGGCGAAGTCGACGCGGGCTTGCTGATTCATGAAGGCCAACTCACCTATCATCGAGACGCCTTGCATGCCGTCGTCGATTTGGGGGAGCATTGGAAAAGAACGACCGGATTGCCCTTGCCGCTGGGTGGAAATGCGATTCGCCGCGATCTTGGCCCCGAAGCCATGTGCGAGATCGAACGGATCATTCGGGCGAGCATCGAATATGGCCTGGAGCATCGCAGCGACGCGATGAAGCACGCCATGCGCTTTGGCCGGGACCTTGATCTTCCCTTGACCGACCGCTTCGTAGGAATGTATGTGAACCATTGGACCGTGGATTACGGCCACGCCGGTCGAGAGGCCGTCCGCGAACTCCTCTCCCGCGCCGCCCAGGCGGGCCTTGTCCCAGCAATGGAAGAGGTAGATTTCGTCGGCGCGTGATTTTTCGTGATCGATTGATGATTGACCCATGATGGCACAGTTGCATTTTTTCGACATTGATGCTCCAGAACGAAAACCCACCGTGGATGTTTCGTCCACTTTCGCGGGCAATGCACGACTACCGGTTCACCGTTGGTTTCGATACAGCGCCGGATTCTCCGCTACTTGGGCGGAGAATCTCATTCGCGAAACAGGGGCAAGAAGTGTACTCGATCCATTCGCTGGCTCTGGAACAACCCTTTTGGCTGCCGAGGACGCGGGCGCGGATGCGGTCGGCGTCGAGGCTCATCCATTCATTTTCAGGGTCGCGTCGGCCAAACTACTCAGACACTCGGATGTTCGAGATTATCTTGCAAAAATTCATGAAATCCGGGAGGAAGCAGAACTGCGAGAAGGCCATGTCGCGGAGTACCCGCCATTGGTTCAAAAGTGTTTCTCACAACATTCCTTGGAACAACTTGATCGCCTGCGAGCAGCGTTGGAACAGACTCGTGATGATAGCGCGGCTTGGCAACTAGCGTGGCTCACAATGGTAAGCATTCTTCGCCCGTCCTCGCACGTCGGCACCGCGCAGTGGCAGTATGTTTTACCACGCAAGGAGAAGAAGAGAGTCGCTGAGCCGTTTGCGGCGTTCGACTCCATGGTCAACACTTTCGCGGGCGATATGCGAGCGAGCCAACCGCCGGGTCGGTCATCGGCTCAAGTGCTCTTAGGCGACGCTCGGAGTCTTACGGGAGTTCCGGACGGGTTTGCTCAACTTGTGGTCACTTCACCGCCCTATCCGAACAATTATGATTATGCGGACGCAACGCGTCTTGAGATGTCGTTTTTCAAAGAGATCAACGGATGGGGCGACCTTCAGGGCGCGGTAAGGCAGTTCCTTGTGCGTGCTTGCTCTCAGCACGTTCCAGAACGAAGCGTAAACGCGCGGGAGCTGCTAGAATCCAAGGAACTTCGCCCGATTTGCGATGAGATTACGAGAGTCCATGACGAATTGGCAACGATCCGCGAGACCAAGGGCGGAAAAAAGACATACCACCTCATGATCACATGCTACTTTTACGACTTGGCGCAGGTTTGGTTCGCGCTTCGGCGTACCTGCACGCCAGGCGCGCGCGTTTGCTTTGTGGTGGGAGACTCCGCTCCCTATGGGGTTTACGTCCCCGTGATGGAATGGTTGGGGAGACTGGCTTTGGCATCCGGGTTTCGAACGTATCGATTTGAGCGAACTCGGGACCGCAATGTGAAGTGGAAGAATCGCAAGCATCGCGTTCCTTTGTGTGAAGGGCGCTTGTGGGTGGAGGGTTGACGATTGGCACAATCTCCCACGCATCGGTTTGGACAAATCATTGGCGAAGTTCTCGAAGAATCGCTTCGTGAGCCTCTCGCGCAAGTGGCTCGGCATCATGGTTTGTATCTGGATTACAAGCATCCTCGTAAAGCACGTGGCGGAAGATCCAAAGTCCAATGGAAGGACCATCGGGGGAATCGTCACGATTTGGACTTCGTGCTTGAATCGGGAGGTTGCGAAGAAACGGTCGGCAGTCCGAAAGCCTTCATAGAAATTGCCTATCGCCGCTACACGAAACATTCGCGAAACAAGGCGCAGGAAATACAAGGCGCGATCACTCCACTTTTCGAAACGTTTCGAGACAACCATCCTTTTCTCGGCGTTGTGCTGGCCGGCGTTTTTACGGAAGCATCGATCACGCAGTTACGGTCGTTGGGATTCGGAGTGCTCCACATTGAGTTTGAGGGGGTGGTTAAGGCATTCCAGACCGTTGGAATTGACGCGCGTTTTGACGAGAGAACGTCCGATCGTGAAGTGCAACGAAAAGTCAAAGCATGGGAGCAACTGACGCCGCGAAAGAGGTTGCGGGTAGCTGGCGCTCTTGAAGCGTTACATCGAGGAGAATTCGATTCATTCTTGGGTCAACTCGGAGCGTGCTTGATTCGCAGGATTTCGAAGGTATTTGTTCTTCCCCTGCATGGCCAGACACAAGAATGTACCGACGTAGCGACAGCTCTCGACTTCATTGAAGGATTTGACGAATCCGAATCATTTGGTCGATTCGATCGCTACGAGATCATGGTCTGCTTCAACAATGGAGACGAAATCCGTGGCAGTTTCGGGTCCAAGATTGACGCCGTTCAGTTTCTTCACGGCATCCAACGCGACGCACATTGAATCGCGTTGCCCGAAGGTCGAGGGGATGTACAATGGCGAACCTATACCGGTGGTAATCGCCCGACCAGGGTCGCTAGAGTGCTATAGGGAAACATAATGTCCGACAGTCCCCAGACGCCGACGCAACGAATTGTGAATCACCCGCTCATCGTCGAGATGCAGGATTCGTACCTGACCTACTCGATGAGCGTGATCATGTCTCGGGCTTTGCCCGATGTGCGCGACGGGTTGAAACCGTCGCAGCGACGCATTCTGGTCGCGATGAACGACCTAGGTCTTGGTCCGCGAGCACAGACCAAGAAATGCGCAAAAATCAGCGGCGATACCAGCGGTAACTACCACCCCCACGGTGAAAGCGTCGTTTATCCCACCTTGGTCCGAATGGCCCAGGCGTGGAACATGCGCCAGCCGCTGGTCGACGGCCAAGGCAACTTTGGTTCCATCGACGGCGACCCGCCGGCGGCGATGCGATATACCGAAGCCCGCATGACCAACGCCGCGACCTTGCTGCTCGAAGACCTTGAATACGAAACCGTCGACTTTGTTCCCAACTACGATAATTCTCGAACCGAACCGACGGTTCTCCCCGGAAAATTTCCGAATCTCTTGGTCAACGGCACAACGGGCATCGCCGTCGGAATGGCCACCAACATGCCGCCTCACAACGTCGGCGAGGTGTGCAATGCGTTGCTCGCGTACCTCGAACGACCGACCATCTCCACGGCCGAACTGATGCAGATCATCCCTGGTCCGGATTTTCCAACCGGCGGACAGATTTGCGGTCGACGGGGCATTCTCGATGCCTTTGAAACCGGTCGCGGCAGCATCGTGCTTCGTGGTCGTTGCAAGGTGGAAGAGAGTGCGAACGGAAGACAGACCATCGTCATTCACGAAATCCCCTACGGGACCGTTCGGAATTCAATTACCGAAAAAATCGCGCTGGGCGTAAAGGCCGGCACGATCAAAGATGTCTCGGCGGTCAATGACGCATCCGATCGAAAGAACGACGTGCGGATCGAGGTCGATCTCAAGAAGGACGCCAACGCCGACGTGGTCATCAATCAAATCTTTGAATACACACCGCTGCAATCATCCTTCAGCATCATGAACATCGCTCTGGTCGATCGCCAGCCGAAAACGCTTGCCCTTCGAGACATGTTGGGGCTGTACATCGAGCATCGACGCGATGTGATCCGTCGACGCACGGCGTTTTTGCTTCGTCGAGCAAAACAGCGGGCGCACATTCTGGAAGGTCTGCTCCTCGCGGTCGGCGATATCGACGCGATCATCGAAGTGATCAAAAAATCCGCCGATCCGGCGGCGGCCAAGGCGAATTTGATGGCGAGGCCACTGCGCCTCATCGAGCACGCCACGCTAAGAAATCTCCTTCCACCGGTATTCCTGCAAAGATTTTCCAAAGGCGAACATCATCTTTCCGGCGTCCAAGCCCAGGCGATTCTTTCCATGCAACTGCAACGGTTGACGGGTTTGGAAATCGAAAAAATCGCTACGGATTACGCGAAACTCGTCGAGGAAATCAACAACTACGAAGCCATTTTGCGAGAAGATCGTTTGGTCCGCGAGATCATCCGCCAAGACCTGTTGGAAATGAAAGCGAAGTTCACCGATTCTCGCCGAACCGAAATCGTCGAAGCTGTCGGCGAATTCCGCCTGGAGGAACTCATCGTCGACGAGCAAGTGGTCGTGACGATTTCGCATGAGGGGTATATCAAGCGAACCGATGTCGATTCCTATCGTCGACAAGGTCGCGGCGGAAAAGGCGTTCGCGGCGGAAGCACGAAAGAGGGCGACTTCCTCGAACACATGTTCGTGGTGTCCACGCACGATTATCTACTCGTCTTCACCGATCGCGGTCGCGTGTATTGGCTGCGCGTCTTTGACTTACCGGTTATGGCTCGAACCGCTCGCGGACGAAGTCTCGCAAACTTGTTGGAGATGCAACCGGGCGAAGCCCACCGTGCCATCCTGGCCGTTCGAGAGTTTCAAGAGACGTACGTCTTTTTCGCCACGGCCAAGGGCACGGTAAAAAAGACGCCGATGAACGCCTTCAGTCGCCCGCGTACCAGCGGCATCATTGCCATCTCACTCGATCCCGACGACTCCTTGATCAACGTCGAACAAACCAGTGGCGATCACGAAATCGTCCTGGGATCACGCGAGGGAATGGCCGTTCGTTTCCAAGAATCTGATGTTCGCGCGATGGGCCGTGGCGCTAGAGGGGTTCGCGGTATGACCTTGGCTGACCAGGACGCCATTGTTTCGATGGTGGCGATCACGACCGGGCAATCCTTGCTCACGGTTTGCGAGAATGGTTATGGCAAACGCACCAGCATCGACGAATATCGTAAGACCCGACGCGGTGGGAAAGGCGTCATCAACATCAAGACCACCGATCGCAACGGCATCGTCGTCGCCATCCAAGCCGTCGTCGACCGCGACGAACTCATGCTCATCACTCAGAAAGGCATGATGCTTCGGACCGATCTTTCCGCCGTGCGTGAAATCGGTCGCGCGACCCAGGGCGTCCGACTCATTAAGATCGATGACGACGACAAAGTCGTGGCCGTCGCCAAACTCGCTCCTGAAGAAGATGTCGACACCGGCGAACCCACCGCCGAAGTGATCGAACCCGACGCGATTTCTGAACCAGAAAGCGCCCCGGAGCAGGATTGACAGAAAGAGGTGTAGAATACGCAAGTCATTTGCCGAGAAAAGGTCTGCGGCCCAACTATGACTAGGCGTGTATAAGGAAGCATGAACCCCATGCGAAGAAACGCAACGCGATTCCTCGTCCTCTTGATCTTGCCTGTTTTGGTTTGGAATTCAGCCGCGTGGGGTGCCGGTGCGTCCTCAAAAGGATCAAGATCATCGGTAATATCAACCCTGGAGCACGGCCGAAAGGGGTTTCCGTCGCGTAGCCGATATCAGATCCGACGTGACTCCAATGGCAAACGTACGTTCACGCCGCGACAATCCAAGCAACAGCGCAAGGCCAAGCGAGAGAATCGCAAAAACGGCTCAAAGCAAAAACACCCGGTACTCGACTCGATTAAGCGACTTTTAGGTGTCGCAGTCCCGGTCGCCGCCGCCGGTGCTTGAAAATGGATCAAGATCAGTAGTTGACTTGCCCCTATTGTCGCCGAAAATACTGTGACCGAGTATATGGGGGGCTTTAGTTCGGCTAGGAGTGCAAATGATCGTTCACCGCAAACCTATAAACAAAACCGTGGTCTTCACTCTATTGATCTTGGGTCTTGCTTATTCATTGAACCCAAACCACGCCCAGGCCCAATTGGCCCTGCCGGGTCAAACCGCTCTGCAAAACGTCGCTTCAGGCCCCCTTCACGCTCGCGCGCCGGGCAATCTCGTTCAAGCCGGTGTCGCCCAAGCGGTGAATTTCGGTCGCGGTGCGGCGATCGGCGTCGAAGTGTCCGCGACCGAAGAAACACCTTCCGCAAGAGATTTGCTTTTCGAAGCCGCGATCACCGAACTTTTTTCTCAGCTCAACCAAGCTATCACGCTTTTCCACAACCTGCTCCTTGCTCGAGCCGGGCGCCAACCGACTCTGAACTTGAGTGATTTGTCTCGGACAAGCGGACGAAGCGTACAAGAAAAACCCACGACTCCGTTGTGGGCTGGGGAAACCGACGCCGGATTGTTCAGCCCGCCTTTTCTTGAAATGTTCCATTTCGGCCAATTCGACGACGCGGAGGCGCGATAGTTAACCGTTCGAACAAGTGACCTGCTTCGTGACTTCGGCCGACCTACCGCTTCACCTTGTCCAACATCACCCGCGAAACTGGCGAGACAACGATTACGTCTACCCGGTCATCTCCCGTCGTAGCGGCGGACTAAGCATTGGAATCAACCTCAACCCCGACACGGCTTGCAACTTTGATTGCGTCTATTGTCAGGTCGATCGCACTGGGACTCCACGTGTCCGCGAAGTCGATCCGAAGCGACTCGACGACGAACTCGCCCACATGATCGACTTAGCTGAAAGCGGGCGGTTGTACGACGAAGCGGAGTGGAGCCTCGTGCCACCCGATCTCCGCGCGATTCGAGACATTGCCTTCTCCGGTGATGGTGAGCCGACGACCTGTCCACATTTCGTGGAATGCGTCCGCATCGCCGCCGATCGAAGACGACGCCCCGATCTTCAGCACGCCAAACTCGTGCTCATTACGGATGCGTGTTACCTCGCGCGACCGGCCGTGATCAAGGGATTAGAAATCCTCGACCAAAACAACGGGGAAATATGGGCCAAACTCGACGCCGGAACGGAAGAGTATTACAGGGAGGTGAATCGGCCTAATTATCCTCTGCGACACGTGATGGACAACATCAACGCAACCGCTCGGGTTCGCCCCGTTGTCATTCAATCTCTTTTCATGCGCCTGAACGGGTCACCACCGTCGGAAGCGGAAATCGCGGCATTCGTCGATCGGCTCCATGAAATCAAAAATGCCGGTGGGTGCATTTCGTACGTTCAGATTTACACCGTGGCCCGACGACCTGCGCAATCCTTTGTCACTCCGCTGAATGCGAGCGAAGTGGACAAAATCGCGGAATTCGTGCACAACAAAAGCGGTTTGCGGGTCGAAAGATACTACGGGCCGTCGTGACCCAACTGAATGGACGACACTACCCTTGTCCAAATCGTCCACCGGGAACAACGCGGTCTTCGCCCGGTGCGAGGCCTTTTCGAGAACGATCGATACGAAATCGGTCGGTCACGATGATCGTCAAATTCTCGATCGTGCCTATTTCGGCGGCTTGGGTTCGCCAAAAACCCGACCGACCCGTCTCACCCGCCCGAATGATATTGGCGAACGCATTGTGGAGTGACAACTTGTAGACCCCCACCGCATAGGGGGCCGTCAAACGACCCGTGACCAGCACCGTTTCTCCGCATTTTAACGGCTTGGCCACACCTACGTTCACGGGCCCGATGGGAAACGGGTTTATTTCCGGTTGATTCCCGATCGTGTTTTGAGCGCCGCCGACTTGCAAAAGCATTCCGTCGAACGGCGTGCCGCCAAAACCGGCGGGATTATTAATCCCCCACGGTTTCACAAAATGGATCATCAAACCCTCGCAACACGAACGAGGAAAATTCGCCGGATCGTCGCAGGTGTCGCTTGGGAGTCCCGTCGGAGTATACGCTTGAGCAAGGTCGCCGCCGTCAAACGCCAAGTCGAATCCAAACAACGCCAATCCTTCGTTGTAGTCGTCGCCGAGTGTGCCGATGATGTCGTATTCGACTTGGCCTCCCGCAGAAACCAACAAGGTATTTTTCCCACTGGACTCCACGCTCAGGTGAAGCGCCGATGGGCCTCTTTCGCCTGAGGTCAAAATCTCTCCCAAATCTCGAAGCGAAAGAGCCAAGTCGGACTCAGAAAACGAAACATCGATCAGCTTCGAGGCTTCTTCCGGAGTATTTCGAGGTGAAACCATTTCCTCGCCGATGGCAAACCCGGCAAAACCGCAAATCCATCCCGCAGTAACGAAGAACAATAGGCTACTGTATTCGATGCGAGTCGGCATAGATTATTACTCCTTTGCGCAAGGGCCAATAACGCTTTCTCCGGATTGTACCTCATACCAGTTTTTCCGTCTACACACTCTGTAACAAATGCCAAAACGCCGTAACCTATTTTTCTTCTTGGAGTTACAGTATTATTCAAGAGAAGATTTTTATCAATCAAACGACCTCAAATGCACCCGATGAAAGCGGCGGAGTGTCTTCAACTTGCACCTTGTTGCAGCCCGTAAACCGTTGCCATAACCGGTAATCAGCCTGGTGCTTAATTCTAAATCGCCCCCTCTGAAACAATCATTTCAAAAAAAACGGTTTTCCCAGTAAGAAATCGCTTCCGACCGCGTTATATAGGTAGGTGATCGATGAGTTCTTCGAGAAAGAACCACTTAAAGTGTCACTGTGAGACGCAACCCGTAGGAAGTTGAGAGAAGAAAAACCAGGGTTAAACCGGTAGAGTGCGTGTTAGGGACACCTTGCACGAATGCCGTGGTTGTGATAACCTAATCCGGGGTTAGATTGCGGTGAGGCCGTCAGGGTGCAATGCAGGCGGAATCAGGATGTCCTCACGATATGCGGCTGCCTTTTCGAGGTGACGGGTTTTTGTTGCGGCAGCGTAATGACCAGGATTTCCGCTTGCGAAATCGTATGTAGATTCGTTATGTATCGTGAAAGCCTCAACGAAAGATGACGTGGCTGGACAAGGTTTTTTGAATAGGGGACAAATCAATGCGTAATGTAGGAACACGAGTGGGCTTCTTCGGGATGATTGGGTTGGTGTGCTCGGTGGTGGTCGCCGCAGAGCCACAGGCTGCCGGACTGACTCGGAGTTCGGGAATGAGCCGCGATCAAAAAGGAACGACGGTTTCCTTCCGGGCAGTAAGCAACACCGAGCAAGCCGGTTTCGACCAAATGACTTTTGGGGCGAACAAGGTTTATATCGCCCGACAAGCTTGGCTTTCCGGGGCCGATGTCGCGTCGGTGGAGACGCAGGTCGATGGATCCAGCGCGAGCATGACGTTGATGCTAGCGCCGGGTGTTAGTGCTCCTGCGCCGATCGACAAGGTTGCGGTTATTCTGGACGGTCGGGTGAGCGCGATTCCCAGCATGGGCAACGTTGGAAACGGTCGGGTTACCCTTCGGGGTATGCTTCCCGGCGAAGTGCAGAGATTGGGACGGGTGTTTGATTTTGCGCCCGTACAAGCTGTCGGAGCAACGTTGACCGTCGTCCCACGCACAACGAGCGTTCGTCCGGGTGAGACGGTCACGGTCGATGTTTTTCTGAGCCGCGTTTCCAACCTTCGAGCGTATCAAGTCGCGCTCGATGCCACCGGCACGAAGGGTGCCCTTCGAATCGAAGATATGCTGATCGATACAAGCCATCCGCAGTATGTTTTCGGCACGGAGCAGACGGCCAATGCCGTGGATAAGCTGAATGGTCGCGCCGTCAACGCAACATTCACCACGAAAGGTTATGAAGTTGGAGATTCGGCCTATCTCGCGACTTACACGTTCCGCGCAACCGCCGAAGCCGCCGGAGAGTTCAAGATTCGCGTCCGCGCGAATCAAGACACCGCCCTTCGGGATACGGCCAGCGCTCCGATCGGGTATCAAGTTTCCTTGCCCGCGACCATCGAAATCGGCTTGACCTCTTCGCGTCCTTCAGAAAAGAGATAGACCAACGCGATAACCGATTTTCAAACGAACACACGGGTCACTTGGTTTCAAGTGGCCCGTGTTTTTTTTGTGGATGAAGTTGTCGATCAGAGTGAATTGAGCCGTGGTCAACGCTGATAGGTCCCGACGAGTTCACCCTGGGCCAATACATGTCCGCTGATGGCGTTAAGAAGCTGGTTCTTGTCCATTCCTGCACCAACCGGTAGAGCTTTGTCCAACGCATAGAGTTTGAAATGGTAGTGATGCACGCCGCCACCCCGCGGTGGCGCTGGGCCTCGATATCCCGTCGTCCCCCACGAGTTTCTTCCTTGGACGGTGCCCACCGGTTGCAAGAGCGCGGTCGTCTTGGCCACGTTTTCCGGTAGACCGATTTCCGTGGCGGGGATTTTATAAATCACCCAATGCACCCAAGGATTGGCGGTCGGAGCATCTGGATCATCCACGATGAGTGCCAACTCCTTGGCATTGGTGGGAATGCCGGTCCATTGCAGCGGCGGAGAAACATCCTCCCCATCGCCGGTGAAACGTGTGGGGATCACCGCTCCATTCGTAAACGCCGCGCTTGTCACGTTCAGGTTTATCATGTTGCCTCCCGGTTCAGTCTGAGAACTTTCGAAGGGCCGGTCCGACGGGTTTAGGTTCGATGATTGACAACCGGCGTGTCCAAGAGTCAGCGTCAGCAAGACTAAGTAACCGGCCGTAGATCGACTGGATCGCTTTCGAGAAAGTTTCATACGGTCGCACCCCCGTTACTCCATTTCATTTCCCCAGCACAAGGCCCTTGGGAAAGTTGAGCTACAATCCCGGCGCGGCGGGCCACATTTCTTTGGGCATCACGATCGGCCGACCGTCTCGACCGACGCAGGCCAACGTCGTTGTAGCCTGACAAGTAAGCTCGCTCTCGCGATGAATCTCGTATTCATGATCGACCCGCGTGTGCGTCGTTCGGACCACGTTTACACGCACGGATACCAAGTCGTCGTACAGGATGGGAAGAATGTATTTGCAAGCGGCTTTGTAGACGACGAAATACACGCCTTGGGTTTCGAGATCACGATAACGAATCCCTCGATCGCGAAGGAGTTCCGTCCGAGCTTGCTCGAAGTAGAACCAATACCGCGCGTGGTGAAGGTACCCGAAAGCATCGCACTCGGCATACCGCACGCGAAAATCTACTTGAAACCGTGTGCTGTTTTTTCCATTTTGGTGTTCATCGGCGCGGGACATCATACGTCGATCCACAAAGTTTTTTTCGAATGTCACTCGTGAATCACCGCGTTCCGGACAATTTCACCTTAAGTGTCATTTCCTTGCCGTTGCGAAGCACGACCACGTCGACCGTATCACCCGGACTGTTTCCTCGCGTAGCAGCCATATAGTCATAGATATTGGCGACGGGCTTGTCTCCGATGCGGATGATCCGATCACCGGTCCTCATTCCCGCGATATCGGCGGGACCGTCGGAAGTCACCCCATCAACGCCCATTCCGGGTTGACCGTCGTTGGCGTAATTCGGAGAGAGTCCCATGACCACGCGAAACGTTGCGGTCGGCGCCGCTGGATCCGCGGCGGCCGATTTGGATTCTTGAAAAGCCGGTCTATCCGACCTGTTCGCCAAATCCCTGGCCACGTCGAACACCAGCTTGGCGACTCGAGTGCCGTCACGAGCGTTGATCTTCTCGCTATCGTCTGAAGGCTGGTGATAGTCAGAATGATGCCCGCTGAAGAAATGGATGGACGGAATGCGGCGACGGAGGAACGGCGCGTGATCACTTCGTCCGCCGGAGTCGACCCCCGGCAGGATGCCGAGTTTATGATCGGCGGCGCTCGCCCGTACGATGTCATCAAACTCCGAAGCCGAATCCAGTCCGAAGACTTGTACTTGATCCTTGCTTTTGGGCATGCGCCCGATCATGTCCATATTCAGCATGGCTACGATTTTGGACAACGGAATGGTAGGAATGTTGGTGTAATGTTTGCTGCCGTGCAGACCGGCTTCTTCGGCGCTGAACGCCACGAATATCACGGACCGACTCGGTTTCGGACCCTCGGTAAACCACTTGGCGATTTCAATCAGTCCGCTGGTTCCGGAGGCGTTATCGTCGGCCCCGTTATGAATCTGCGGCTCCACCTTTTCCTTGACCAATTGGCCGTGCTGAAATCGTCGTTGCAGGGGTTTTCGCTTGCCAAGGTGGTCGTAGTGGGCACCGATGACGATCGCTTCGCCATCGGGCGATGTTCCTTGCAAAAGCCCCACGACATTTTTCGCCGTGGTGGTTCGGCGTTGAAATCCCGCTTGACCGTTACAGGATAATCCGGGGAATTCCATGCACTTGGACTGCCCGGCATCGAGGTCTTGTTGCAGTGCATCCAAACTTCGCAGTC
>JBBTCX010000164.1:0-5074 GCA_038043045.1 Planctomycetota bacterium
AAGGTGGCCGATGTCCAAAGTTAGGCCTAGTCGCGGATGCGGTAGCGCATTCTGGAGCCGGGCGAACTTGGTCATCGAATCCACAAACATGTCGGGTTCCGGTTCGAAGCTGAAGAGGACGCCGGTGGACTCCGTGCGTTGAAGGAGAATTTCCAAGGACGCGGTAAGACGATCGAAGAGTTCGGTTTCGGTGGCGCGGTCGTCGGGAGCCCCTGACCAGAGGGAGACGCTGTCGGCGTTGATGGCGGCGGCGATTTCCGTGGCAGCCTGTAGATATTTGAGGCGAAGTTCACGACCGCACTCCTCAAAGCTGATGAGAGTTGGTTGGTGTTTTCGGCGAGGGTCGAGAATAAATCGGGCGCCGGTTTCGAGGGTGACGCGAAGTTCGAAGTTCCGGTTGGCGTTTGAAATCAACTGAATCGCTCGATCGACTCCGCGATGGTCCGGTGGATCGAGAATGGTGTGATCAAGGGTGATGGCGACGGCGCGATAGCCGATCTCCGCGAGAATTTCGATCGCGTCGCACAAGCGATGGTGGGCGAAGCCGTTGGTGTTGTATCCGATCAACATGACTTGCCATGCTGTGCTGGGATTTATCGGGCGTCAACCGGGAAGGGTTTTGGCGGTTTGCTTTGGCGGCCTTGAAGGATGGCGCGAAGGGCGATTTGGCGATGGCGGATTCGGGTGGATTTCGGGCGTGGAGTCGTTGAAACAGAGGCGGATTTGTGCGCGGCGGGAACGTGGGGCGTGCCGCATTGGCGGCAATGGCGCGGAAGGGCTGCTTCGACTCTGTTGATCACTGCGGGAAAACTGCAACCCGGGCAGTGCACGTAGAGTATGGCTCCCATGAACTTCCCCCTTGTCTTCTTTTGGGATTCCTCGAATCGTGACGGCGGGTCGAAGACCAGCCCTGCTTCACTTCACTATCCACCGTCTGAAGGTCGCGGCTCAGGGACCACTGCTCAAGGAGCAGTGGCACGCGGTGGCACCTGTCTGTTGATGTCGGGTCGATGGATGACCCGACCTACTCGGGATCGGCGTCGAAGAGGCCGACGGTTTCAGTGAGCAACAGCACGCTATCTTGGGTACCGATGGACATGATGTCGCTCGACAAATCAGACTCCAAGAATTCCTGGTCGCTTAGGAACAGATCCGCGGGTGAACGATCGTCCATGATGTCCAAGTCGTCGGACACATGGTTGAGACCTAGCAGGTGGCCGGCTTCATGGGAGGTGACGTTGCCGATGGCCACTCCCATTTCTTCGGCGGTGGGAAGCCTCGTAAACTGAAAGGGTGAAAAGGATTCCGTATAGATGATGGCGTCGTCGCAGAGGTCGATGTTGTTGAGGTCAACGGCTTCAGCCAATCCGAAGGCCGTTTCATTGAGCCCGCCGAAGAAGATCATGGACACGAGCGATCCATCTATCGTCGGTGGGTCGTCCGAGGTTGCGATGACGACGTTGAACCTCGAATAGTTCTCGCCCATGATATCCACGATGGTTTGTTTGATGAGGTCGGTTTGTCCTTGATACGCGGGATCGATATCCGCGGCGTTAAAGGAAGTAAGCTGAAGGGTCCCTAATACCGGCGAATTCACGGATGCGCCGTTGAAATCGAGCAACAAAACTTGGCGACGGGGCGCTGGGACATCGCCCCCGCGCTCGATGCGCACGTCCACCGTGTAGCTTCCCACTTTCGTGGTTGACGGCGCTGCGAATGCGGCGTGGGTCACGACGAGAAAATATCGTTCGGCATCGTGACGAACGATCCAATCGATAGAGGAGTTCAGGCAATCCGGATCGACGAAATTTTCGCAGCGGTCATCGTTTTCGAAAGAAAGTCGCCCGGCGCTATCAAATAGGGCAATGCTGGTGTCGAGCACGGAGTTACGAGTGGCCGTATCCACCAAGACTCGATCGCCGGCGGAAAGTGAACCAAGTACGAACACATCTAGGTCTCCGGCGCGGCTGACGTTGCCTTGGAGCTTGGCCGAGTCGGAATTGTCGAAAACAGCAACCATCGGCTCCATGAAAGAGTTGTTGGGTTCGCCGGATGTCTTGCCCAATGGGCTGGAAACGGAGGGGTCCTGGTTGCCGTCGAGCAGTAAGACCCCGTCGGAGCCATCGCCCGGATCATCGACAACTGAAGGGCAGCCGGTCAGTGCGCCTAAGAGTAGGGCTACAAACAACAACGCACCGGATCGGAATAGATTGGATTGTGAAACCGTTTCTAACACCGTTTTGACTCCCTCTTTCATCCCCACGAGCGCCCTGAGCGATGTTCGTACACCCGAGTCGATCGCCGTCGGCGGTGCGGTACTTTACGGACTCTACACGGATACGAGCCTTTCGATCAATGACTCCGCTCCCTCACGGTCGCGGCTCCGATTCACGGCAAAGATCGCAGGTGCCCAGCCGCAGTCCTTGGCGGGCCGGGGTCTGTTTGATGATCGGTTGTTTGTGAACAGGCTCGCGGTCGGCGGTTGGTTTTGTGGAGAACTCGGCCGTTGGGGAAGCGCCGACACTGTCGAGCAAGTATTGGAATTCGTCCTGATAGCCCAATGGGAACACGTCTTGATGAATGGGCGAACGTCGGAAGTTTTGGTCGGACAGGAGCTCGGCGAGGCTGGCGGTCACATCCATGAGTCCATTTGGATCGGCGGTGTGGACCAGGCCTAGAAGATGTCCGATTTCGTGGCTGGCGACGTTGGCGATGGCTTGGGAGATTTCGTCGACTGACGGTGCCAACGGGGCAAAGGCACGGAAGGTGTCGGTGAAGACCATGGCGCTTTGGGTTTTGAAGCTGTTGAATTCATCGACCCCTTGGGCGATGCCTAATAGGTCGGCGTCGAAGGTTCCGAAGAAAACGCGGGTCATGGTTCCGTCGAACTCGTCGCCTTCGGACGTGGAAAGAATGGTGACGTTCAGATCGGCGTAGTCGGTTCTGACCTTTTGGGTTACGAGATTGGCGATGGTCGTGGCGTCGTCGGCAAAGGCGGCGGAGATGGCTTCGGCATCAAAGGGTGGAACATTGACCGTCGGTCGACCAGCAACGCGGATATCACGCCCGCCGTCGAAGTCGAGAAGAACGGTATCGGGGTGACGTTCTGGTAGCGATTGCGCGGATTGCTTGGTGGCGATCAAGGTGTAGTCACCGTCCGATGAGTATCCCGGGGTGGCGGAGACGGCGACATGACAAGCGGTGGCAGTTCGTTGAACGACGACATCGATGAAGGGTTCGGCTCGGCCCAGGTAGACGTTGCGATGATCGTCGACGAGCCAGGCGGTTCCGTCTTGATCGAGCAGGGCGATGGCGCCGTCAAGGGTCTCGTCGGTTTCCATGACCACGGTGATGTGGTCGCCTGGGGAGACCGGTCCAAGGTTGAAGACATCGGTGTCGTTTGGTCCGGAGATAGAGCCGACCATTCGCTTGGACCCTTGGGAAAGGTCGACGGTTTGAGCGAGTTCCAAAAGATCGTTGTCGGTGTTTTCGTAATAGGTGGCGTCGCGGTCGAAGCCGACGACGGATGAACCGAGCGTTGGGCGGGCGTCCCCCGCGGAATCCAGCAGCGTGGAGTTTCCGCAGCCAAGGGTGGCGAGAACTCCGGCTAAGATCGATAGATCGAGAGCTGACTTGATTCGCGGCCACAAAGATCTGTGGACAGGGCGCTTTAGGCGCGAAATCGGACCGGTCAATAGATGTTCGTTTTGGACGTACACAGCTTGCTTCCCCTCCGAGAATTAGAATTTCCACCCTACGTCGAATGTCTCGACGGTGATGGAATCCGTGCGCTGACGGATTGAGTTGAGGCGGTGGATGTCGTCGCAATCAGATTTGCAGACGCATTCTTTCCCTTCCCGGCCTCGTTTGCTGTGCTTCGTCCCCTCCGTAATGACTTTACGATACGGGTGGAGATTGGGAGGGGACTTGGTGGGACGGGACCGAAAAAAGTGGTCGGCCTCATGCGAAGGAGACCGTTGGGGCTATAATCCGCATCCGCATGGATCGAATCCTATTCACGAAACAACAGCGATCGGCCATTGAGACCACGGAATGCAACGTGGTGGTGGCGGCGGCGGCGGGGTCCGGTAAGACGGCTGTTCTTGCGGAACGATGCGCTTATCTGGTTTGCGATGCGCCGGAACCGCAGCGATGTGAACTCCCTGAACTCCTGGTGGTGACGTTTACCGAGGCGGCGGCCACGGAGATGCGGTCGCGGATCGTCGCGGCGATGCGCGGTCGATTGGCGGAGAGGTCGGGCGATGGTCGGTTGCGAGAGCAAATGGCGTTGGCGGATGTGGCGCATATTTCGACGCTTCATTCCTTTTGTTTGTGGGTGATTCGGCGGTGGTTCGCCAACATCGAGATCGATCCGAATGCGACGGTGTTGGACGCCGAAGAGGCGTCGCTGCTGCGGCAGGAAGTGGTGGAAAGTTGGTTTTCGGACTTGTATGCCGAGGGTCGGGATTCGCCGGAGGAAGATCCGGGTTCGCTTGGTCGAAGGTTCTTGCGACTGGTGGATGATTATGGGCTGGGGGAAGATCGGGCGATTCGGAAACTGGTGTTGCATCTTTGGGAGTTGACGGGTTCGTTGGCCAGTCCAGAGGAGTGGTTGTGGGATGCGCGGGATCGGATTGCCAAGAGGCCGGTCGAGATTGTGAATCGGTTGGCGGATGAGTTGCGACGGGAGATGGCGGAACAGTTGGAGGAGTGTCAGCGAGTTGTCACAGGGATACGCGAGGGTGAGCCGGCCGGGCATTTTTACGGGGCGAAGTTGGAGGAGTACGTTGAAGCGCTTTTACGGTGGATCGGCGTATTTGAGTGGCAAGGGACTGAGCGAACGGATGAAAAAGTTCTGAGTTCACTTGATGCGATTCAGCAGGAATTGGTGGGATTTGTACTGACAAGCAAGGGCGCGCCGCGCCTTGGGAAAGATGAACCGCCGGAGACACTGCGAGCGCGGGATCAGGCGCGGGATCAATTCGCGCGGGTTCGAGATGATTTGTTAAAAAATCGGCTACAGAATCGATTCGGGCTGTTCACGTCGCGTGAGTGGTTGGATGGTTTGGAAAAG
>JBBTCX010000164.1:5084-12180 GCA_038043045.1 Planctomycetota bacterium
GCCGTATGCGGGAACTTTGGTGGAGCTTGTTTCGGGGTTTGCGAAACGGTATGCCACGCGCAAGCGAAGATGGAATGTCTTGGATTTCGCCGATTTGGAGCGATTGGCGTTTGAGTTGCTCACGGAAAACGGTGACGAGGGTCGGGCCTCTGATGTAGCGAAAACTCTCCAACGGCGATTTCGGTATGTCCTGGTCGATGAGTGTCAGGACTTGAACCCGATACAGCAGGCCGTCTTGAAACTCGTTAGTCGATCAACTGAATCTGGGCATTCCGGCAATCTATTCATGGTCGGGGATATTAAGCAGAGCATCTATCGTTTTCGGTTGGCCGAGCCGCGATTGTTTGCGGAGCGCGTGGCAAAGGCCAAAGCGAGCAAAGGCGGGGATCAACTGATTTTGCTCCAGACCAACTTTCGCAGTCGCCGGGAGATTCTTGAAAGCGTCAATCTTGTTTTCCGGCAGTTGATGCGGACGGGAGTAAGCGATGTGTTTTACGATGCCGACGCCGAGTTGCGACCCCCTGTTGAGCGTGAAAAGAGTACGACCGTTGAACCGGTCGAATTGCACGTCTTGGGACGGGGTGGGCCGGTAGAAGAAGTCGAAGATGCGGATCCAGACGAGTTCGTCGAACCGGAGTGGATAGAGGCTGACGGAGCTTCGCGGTGGACGGCGATCGAGCGCGAGGCATTTTGGATCGGATCGAGGATTGGCAAGTGGATCGCGGGAAAGGAGCCGAGTCCAATTGGCGGGCCGATCCAATACCGTGACATTGTCGTGTTGTTGCGCGTGGCGAGGAACAACGCGGAGCAGGTTGCGGCTGTGTTGGGCCGATTGGGCGTGCCGGCGTTTGCCGACGTTGGGGGAGCGTTGTTTGAGCAAGTGGAATCGCGCGATGTGTTGTCGGCGCTGGAGCTTCTTGACAATTTTCGGCAGGACATTCCCCTGGCGGCGGTGTTGCGAAGCGGGATTTTTGGGGACACGTTCACGCCGGATGAGTTGGCCCGTGTTCGATGGCTGGATCGGTCGGTCGCGTTTCATGAAGTCGTTCTTCGGTATGGTCAGGATGGTTCGGACAAAGAGCTTCGCGAGCGGATTTCGGCGTTTCTACTGCGCATCGAACGATACCGTCGGATGGCGCAACGGCGTCCGCTCTCGGTTGTTTTGGCGGAGATATTAGAAAGCGAAGGGTATTTGGCGTTCGCCACTGCACAGCCTCGCGGAGCGATGCGTCGGGCGAATCTTCTGAAACTGCAGGAACTGACGCAGAAGTTCGGGTCATTTCGGCGTCAAGGACTTCATCGATTTCTGCGGTTTGTACAGACTTTGCGGGAGCGGCAGGAATCGATCGTTGCGGCTTCGCCGTTGGGCGAGGGGGAAGATGTCGTCCGGGTGCTGAGCATTCACCAGGCGAAAGGGTTGGAGTTTCCGGTGGTGTTTCTGGCGGGACTGGGGACGCGATTTAATCTTGGCGATCGATCGGGGAGAATTATCGTCGAGCGAAGGAACAAGATCGGACTTCGGGTGGTGGACGTGGAACGGAAGTTGGAATATCCCTCGGCGGCACATCATTCGGCGGCGATCGAAATTGAGCGGACGACTCGTGATGAGGAGATGCGGATTCTTTATGTGGGCATGACGCGAGCGAAACACAAACTTGTTTTGGTGGGGTCGATGAACGGCGCGGGGACGTGTCATGGGTTGGCACGAGCGAATGCCGGGAAAGACGGACCGTCGACGCTTCGTCTTTCGACCGCGCGGTGCGCGCTGGATTGGATGCTTTCCGCGCTCGAATCCGCGCCGAAACAGGCGGTCGCCTGGGCCGGTTCAGACTCGATGGGCCAGGCCACTGTTTCGGTGACAGTGCATGACAGTTTGGAGATTGGAACTTGGCGGCTGGGGAATGAAAAGGTCGTTGCCGATCGTATCTTGCCAGTCCTTGCGCGGTTGGAACCGTTGCCCCGTGAGGAGAGTCGAGAGCCGGGTGACGCCTATGTGGAACGAGTGATGGCCCAGTTGGCGTTTGTCTATCCGCACCTGTCGGCGGGATCGGTTCGGGCGGTGATCGCGGCCAGTGAATTCAAGGGTACGTTTGATTATTTCAAGAATCCCGAGCAACAAGATACAGACGTGATGGCGGAATCAGTCGCACCCGGGCAACGAATGGGCATGAATCGGGAAGCTTCGTTGCGTCGAGGGGTGGCCACTCATCGTTTTTTGCAACATGTTTCCTTTGAGGAGGCGCGAGACACCACGGGTCTGGAACGAGAATTGCAACGAATGGTGGGCGAGGGAGTGTTGGGTGAAGAGGATATTGCGAGATTCGACCGGAGTGGTGTGGAATGGTTTCTTTCGACGCCGCTGGGGGATCGAGTTCGGGCGGCAGGGGAAGCTTATCGAAGGGAGTTGAAGTTTGTAACCACGGAGCCGGCGGGTTATTTTGATTCGACGCAGGCTCATCTCCAAGAGGATTTCATCTTGGTGCGCGGAATGGTTGACGGTATTTTGCCAGACGATGGTGTTGTGGAATTGATTGATTTCAAAACGGATGCCCTTGGAGGGGAGGATGTGCCCGGTCGCGTGGATCGGTATCGTCCACAGATGGAACTATACGCGAGAGCCGTGGCAAGATTGTGGCGACGTCCGGTGCGCACGGCATGGTTGGTTTTTTTGGCGCCAAAGATCGTCGTACCCTGCGGGTTCGATTCCGCGGAGCGTGATTCGTAATGGTGGGCTACGAGGAAGCGTTGGATCATGACTAGCGCCGGATTCAATGATCGCGTTCGAGTGATTGGGCAGGATATATTCGATCTTGCCGAAGCCGCGAAGCCGCGCGTTTGGCAAAAGGCCTATTGGCAGGAGCGGATGACGCACGCGGTCGATCACGATCCGCAGCTCCGCACGCGGGCGTTTCAATTCGTGGATTGCCTTCCGTCGCTCCAATCGCACGATGACATCGCTGGACACCTCACAGAGTATTTCACGCCGGATCGGGTGCAGTTGCCTCCGGCGGCGTTTGCGTTGTTGGGTGATGGACCGTTGAGGCGAATGCGAACGGAATGGATCGGGCGACTTACTCGGTGGGGCGCCAAACAGATGGCCGGTCGGTTCATCACCGGTTACGACACGGCAAGCGTGATTCGCACGCTGGAGCGCCTGCGGGGTCAGGGTATGGCATTCACGCTCGATGTGCTGGGGGAATCGACGACGAGCTATCATCAAGCCGATCGATACGCGGCGACCTATCATCAATTGATCGATGAACTCAGCCCTAAAACAGCCGGTTGGTCGAACGTGCCGATTCTTGATGAGACTTTGGACGGCTCGATGCCTCGCCTGAACCTCTCTTTGAAATTGACCGGGCTCGATCCTCATTGCGACGCGATCGATCCGGATCGGGCGATTCGAGAGATCGGGCAACGACTTCGTCCCATTCTGCGTAAAGCGCGTGCGGCGGGAGCGTTGGTCAACATTGACATGGAGTCGACCAAGCATCGGGCGTTGACCCTGGAAGTATTCATGCGCCTGATGGTGGAGGACGAATTTCGTGATTGGTCCGATGTCGGCATCGTGGTTCAAGCTTATCTGAAAGGCGGAGAGCGGGACCTGAACGATCTTTTGGAGTGGGGCAAGCGTCGTGGGTGTCGATTCGTTATTCGGTTGGTGAAGGGCGCCTATTGGGATTCGGAAACGGCGGCTGCGGTTAGGAATTACAAGGAACCGCCGGTGTGGACGAAGAAGTGGCAATCGGACGCGAATTATGAACGGATGGCTCGGGTGATGCTACAGAATCTTCGAGTCATTCGACCGGCGTTTGCGAGTCATAATGTTCGTTCGTTGGCGGTGGTGTTGGCTACGGCGGAGGAATTGAACCTTTCGCCGCGCGAATATGAAGTGCAGATGCTGTATGGAATGGGAGATCCGCTCAAAACGGCGATGGTGCGATTGGGACAATGTGTGCGCATCTACTGTCCGTACGGAGCATTGATGCAGGGGATGGCGTATTTGATCCGGCGATTGTTGGAGAATACGTCCAACGAAGGTTTTTTGAAGCAAAGCGGACAGGATCGAGGAAGCCATGAGCAACTGCTGGCCGATCCCGCGATCGCCCGACCCCCAAGCGCTTCGCTTCCCGTCAGGATTTATCAAAACACAAATGCGGAGGAGGATATGCCTCGTTTTTCGAATGCTTCCCATACCGATTTCGCGTCGGCCGATCATCGCCGGAACATGGTGGGTGCGATTCAATATGTCCGGGGCGAGTTCGGAAGAATCTACCCTTTGGTGATTCACGGCGAGCATGTGGCCACCCAAGAGCCATTCGATTCCCTCAATCCTTCGAAGCCGTCGGAGATTGTCGGGCGGGTTGCACAAGCCACCACGGCGGATGCGGATCGAGCGGTCGCCGCGGCGCGACGGGCCTTTCAAGAATGGCGACATACTTCCGCCGCCGCGCGCGCTGATCTCCTGCGCCGTGTCGCGGATCGTTTGGAAATGCGCCGATTTGAATTGGCCGCGACGATGATCTTGGAAGTCGGCAAACCGTGGCGAGAGGCCGACGCCGATGTGAGTGAGGCGATCGACCACTGTCGCTATTACGCGGAGCAGATCGAACGAATCGAAGCTCGGCCTAGACTGCGAAATCTTCCGGGCGAAAACAACACTTTGGCGTATGCTCCGAAGGGCGTATGTGCCGTACTTTCTCCTTGGCCTTTCCCCTTGGCTATACTCACGGGAATGACTTCGGCCGCGCTTTCCGGTGGAAATACCGTGGTGATCAAACCGGCGAGACAGGCTTCGGTGGTGGCGTCGAAGCTGGTGGAAATTCTTCACGATGTGGGATTTCCACCTGGGGTGGCGAACTTTCTGCCTGGGGTTGGTTCCGAGATTGGGGCCCATTTGGTGGAACATGAAGACGTGGATATCGTGGCGTTTACCGGGTCGGCGGAGACGGGGGCGGAAGTCTTGCGCCGCGGATCGATCGTGCAGCCGGGTCAGCGCTTCATCCGCAAAATGATCGTGGAGATGGGGGGCAAGAATGCGATCATCGTGGACGACGATGCCGATGTGGATGGGGCGCTTCAGGCGGTGATCGAGTCAACGTTTGCGTACGCCGGACAAAAATGCAGCAGTTGCAGCCGGTTGATTCTGCTGGACGCCATTCACGATTCCTTCTGCAAGCGACTTCGTGAGGCCGCCGAAAGCGTGACGATCGGTCCGGCGGAGGAACCGGCTGCGTTTGTCGGACCGGTGATCGATGAAGCCGCTCGCAACCGAATCCGTCACTATGTGGAACTTGGAAAGCGCGAGTCGAAGGGTTTGATCGAGGGTTCGCTGCCGAAAGGCTGTGAAGAGGGTTTCTTTGTTCCGCCCGTGATTTTCGTGGATGTGCCGCCGAACAGCCGAATGGCCCAGGAAGAAATCCTTGGACCGATTCTCTGCGTTTTTCGAGCACGGGATTTTGATGAAGCCATTCGGTTGGCCAACCAAACTCGGTTCGCGCTGACCGGCGGATTATTCTCTCGGAGTCCCGCGCACATGGATCAAGCCCGACGAGAATTTGCGGTGGGGAATCTTTACATCAATCGCAAGATCACCGGTTCCCAGGTGGACGCACAACCGTTTGGCGGATTTCGGTTGAGCGGTACGGGCGTCAAAGCTGGTTCGCCGGATTATTTGCTCCATTTCATGGACGCCCGATGTGTCACCGAGAATACGCTGCGTAGCGGTTTCGTGCCGACGGAATCACCGTCCAAGGTGACTTGAACTGACACCATTAGGAAAGCCCAAACCGACGGCGAAGGACCCATTCCACAGTGATCAATACACAGAACAACACATAAGGAAGCGGAGCGTCCGTCAGCGATTCGACCACGTCGTCGGGGATTTGCACGTTGCGATCGGGAATCGCACCCAGCTCCGATTCGAGTTGATCCGGTTCAAGAAATCGCCCGCCCGTGGCTTCGGTGATCCGCTGAAGTAGCTCATGGTTGGCCTCCGGTCGACGCGACTCCAGATTGGGTTGCTCTACGCGGATCAGCACCGTGGGCGGCGACTCCGTTGCGGAAAGGGTCGTATCGTCGATGTGAACCGCGTAGCGCCCCGGTTTCGGGGGCACACCGGCTGCGTCAAATCGATTGGATTCGGGAGCGCTTCGATGGGCCTCCAGCCGAAGCACCTTCGGAGCGGATTGGGTCTTGTCTGTTGATTCGGTGGCCGTTTGAGCTTCCGCGAAGGAAACATGGATGCTTTCGCCGATTCTGGCCAAGAGTTCGGGAGATCGTACTTCGATTCGAACCAGAACTCGGTCGCCGAACTCGTACGACCGGCGATCGGTTTGAAGCAGGATTCGCCGATCTCGATCAATCTGTTGCAGTTTGGCCAACAGTCGAGCAATCTGTACCCAATAGGTATCATGGAGCAGTTCTCCGGCGGGTGTGGCTCCGATTCGATGACGACGCCATCGCCAGGTTTCATCCGTGGCTTGAAAGACCAATCGACCGGCGCCAAAACGCCCAGTGACAAGCATGGGCACCAGGTCCGTTCCCATGGCTCGGTCCCCACGGACTCGCAACGACGGATGCTGAACGAGAACGGATGCGCCCGCTTTGGGTCCGAGGGTTCGTGCGATCCAAAACAACTCCGGTAAAGATTCGAACAATCGCGCGGGTTCGGCGGTGCTGGAGGAGGATTCATCCGCCGAGGAGGTCCGATCTTTATCCGTGGGCAAGCGAAACAATCCGCTGATCCTGCCTTCCGGAGTCAGTTGCGGATGAAAACCCGTCGTCAACGTCGATTCATATTGCCCGGTGAATTCGGGATCAATCCTCACCGGCAGAAGTTTTTCAAGCGGCGTCCCCAAAAAACGTTGGGGGGCGTGGCGATCACCGGCCAACAGCCCGAAACCGGCACCGTCGTTTCCTACCGCATCCAAGATCAAGTTCATTTGGGCCGGCGTCAGCCATCCACTTCGCGGGTCTACGTCTCCAAAAAGGATCACGTCAAATCGGGCAAGCTCCTCGGCCGTTTCCGGAAATCGACGGATGGGGTGGGTTCCTTCTTGGACGAATTCCTGGTCCGCGTCTAAAAGTAGGGCGC
>JBBTCX010000165.1:0-8727 GCA_038043045.1 Planctomycetota bacterium
CCGTGACCGCGCTTCCAAAATCCACCACCGTGAATGACGCCTGAATCTTTTCGTACGCCATGGCGGCCGCACAAACTCGATCCACTCCGATCGCCCGCTCATCCTCGACATCCACGTCCATCGGCAGCGGAACACTCTCCCCCACCACCAGCGCTTCCTTGCCCATTCGATCGGAGACAAATTCGCAGATCCTCTTCAACGCCGCAGGAACAACCGATCCAATAATGGTCGCGGCCGGTCGACCCTTCGGACATTCCGCTGCGTGACCCATGAATGCCTTTTCAAAGGCGCCCTCGTCCGTGGTGGGAACGAACAACGGGGTTTTCAATTCATTCGACTGCCAAGTGGCCAAGGAGGCACGGGAATTGCCGACGTTGATCACGATCACCGGCGCATCGGGATCATACTCTGGAACGTGGAGTATCATGCGCACTCTCGAGTCATGTCGAGCGACTTCGCAGCATCAGCCGCCGCAGCCTCTTTCGCTTGCCGTACGCACTGCCAAAGCCTTTCCAGCAACGCCGACAATCCGGCTCCGGTTACTCCGCTTACCGGCAAAACCTCGCGACCAATCTCCGCGGATAATGCAGCGGCTGCTTCTGCACTTCCGGTCAGGTCCATCTTGTTCGCGGCGACGATTTCGAGCTTTTCATCCAATGTGGAACTGTATTTCGCCAGCTCCGAACGAACCGTGCGATACGCCTCAACCGGCTTTTGCATAGCCCAATCGGAACCCACATCCACCAAATGCAAAAGCACGCGCGTCCGCTCGATATGCCGAAGAAACGCATCGCCCAAACCGGCCCCTTCATGAGCCCCCTCAATCAATCCCGGGATGTCCGCCAAGACCATGCGGCGATGGTCGGAAAGCTCCGCAATCCCCAACTGTGGCCGCAACGTCGTAAAGGGATAATCCGCAATTTTCGGTCGAGCATGAGACAGCCGCGATAACAGCGTACTCTTCCCCGCGTTGGGCAGGCCGATGATTCCGACATCGGCAATGAGTTTGAGTTCCAATCGCAGCCATCGTTCTTGACCGGCGCCGCCCACTTCAAACTCACGCGGGGTTTGATGCGTCGATCGAGCAAACCGAGCATTTCCCTTGCCGCCTTTTCCTCCTTGAGCTAAACAAACTTTTTCACCAGGAGTGGTCAGGTCTTTTAACAAGACTCCGGTTTCTCGGTCAAAGATCAGCGTACCCGCCGGCAAGCTCAACAAAATATCTTGACCCCGCCGACCGGTCATGTTCTTTCCCAACCCCGGTCGACCGTTCTCCGCGATCCAATGATGCCGTCCATTAAAATCCAAAAGCGTTTCCACATTGACGTTGGCCTCCGCCTGGACCGACCCACCATTCCCGCCATCCCCGCCGTCTGGTCCCCCTTTGGGTACAAAGATTTCGCGCCGGAAGCTGACGCAACCGTTCCCCCCTTTTCCGCCGCGAACATAAACTTCGGTCTGATCAATCAGCATGGCGTGTTTCGCCCCAATCCAATCCTCGACATTCCAGCCGCCTTTTCAATCCCCCTGATCTTACCAACAAAAAAGGATGGTCCGAAGAACCATCCTTGTAAAGCAATACGATCCGCTCGTCCGTAAGCTAGTTGGCTTGCGGAAGGATGTCGATAAGCCGTCCTCGAAACTGAACCACCCCATCCACCAACGCAAACAGCGTATAGTCCCGCCCACAACCAACGTTTCGCCCCGGCTTGTGATTGCTTCCCCGCTGACGAACAATAATCGTCCCGGCGGTGACCGACTGCCCGCCAGATCTTTTCATTCCCAGAAATTGAGGATTGCTATCACGGCCGTTCCTCGATGATCCCTGTCCCTTTTTATGTGCCATGACAAACCCTCAACCGTTTCGATTCCTTCGTTTCAACAATCTTCCTACTGCATCACCCAAGTTCGCGTTCGTCGCACCGGTATCGCCCGAGTGACACTCTTGTCATCGCCCGGCAAACCATACGAAATCGCCAGCGTCCGACGCATCAAAAACGCCCGTGCGTTGACTTCCGTTTCAGACTTCTTCGGATCAAACGCCGGATTTCGTACCCGAACGATCTCTCCCGACAACCCGCTCACATAGATGGTAATCGAATTCGCCTCCCGAGCAAACTCCCGAAATACCGCAACCGACGCCCTAGCGTTTTCTTCCCCCTGCAACAACAACCCGGTGATCTTGGCCGGCGGCGCAAGAAACGGAAACTCCTTTTTATGTTGTGCGGCGATCAGATCATAAACAATCGGGCTGACATCCGCCCCGCCCTCAACCCCCTGCAACGTATCGGTCACCAACCGAAACGACGGATAAAACTGAATATCCATTTTCGTGTTGTTGGTCACGTTATACAAAACGTACCAAAACGTCGTTTCCTCCTGGTCACCCGGTAGTCGCACGCTCAGCCGTTGCGGGTCGTGAAATTGGAAGTCCAACAACCACGACGACGAAAACGTCCCGGCCTCCGGCGCCGCCCAAGCCACACCTGCCGTTACACCAACGACCAGCACAACCGCAATGGAAGCACCATTCCGCTTCATGGCTTCGAATCGTACGAATCCCCCTTTTACCTGTCAAACCCGGACATCGTTGAAGCGAGTGACCTTCGCCCCCACAAGCAGCACCAATGCAAGAACGATCATGCCCCAAGTCGAGGTCGTGGGAATGAACTGAAGGCAATCGGGAGTGCCGTTGGCGTCGCTGTCGAGCAAATCTTCTTGGCCGGGACAGACGTCACACGCATCACCGACCGAATCGTTATCCGCGTCAGTTTGGTCGGAGTTCGAAACGGCGGGACAGTTGTCATCCGAGTCGCACAAGCCGTCCGCGTCGCCATCGAGCAACGGGTTTGGCGGATGAATGCAGGTGCCGGTGTCGCAAAGATCATTCGTGCAAGGGCTGCCGTCGTCGGAGCAAAGCGATCCATTCTGTTCCAGATTCGATTGACACGATCCACTTGAGCAGTAATCGGGATGATCGCAATCGCCGTTGGCCGAACTACCGCACGGTGCGCCATTGGGGAGGTTGTTCGTTATGCAAATCCCGCCGGCGCAAAAATCCGCGTGGTGGCATTGAGTTTCCGCGGAATTACCGCAGGAGAAACCCTCGGGCTTGTGGTTTTGCTGACAGACGCCGTTGAGACACCTATCTGGATCATCACACTGCGTGACCGCGCTACTGCCGCACAAAAACCCACTCGCCGCATTGTGCAGGCAAGGATCTCCAGGCGCTGCTTCATTGCATGAGTCTATCGTGCAGGGATCTTCGTCGTCACAAAGCAGGAGCACAGGCGGCATGCACTGGCCGGTGGCCACGTTGCAGGTCTCAACCCCATTGCATCTGACCCCGTCGTCGCACCCGACATCGGTGGCACACTGACAGGGGTTGGATTCGGCACACGATGTATGATCCGTATGGAACTCGCCTGGAAGTCCGCCGTACAACCCTTGTTCACAACAATATTCATTGACTCCATCCGCAGCACAAGCTCCGTCCACGCAGCAGGTTCCCACATCGGGTACGAGCGTCGTGAACGTCTCAGCGACAATGGGAATCAAAGCGCCCGTACCAGGACCGTCATCACGGAACCGCGTTTTATCCGTGGATTGAGGTACGCCATCCGCAACGCCCAGTGGCTCCGCATGAACATCGACCGGGTCCGACGCACAATCCGATACGTCATACGTAATCTTGCCAATGAAATAGATTGTGTTGGCCACGATGGGACACGGATCTTGTCCCGGAAGAGGCGATGTTGCGGCAAAACAGCTTATTTGGTGAACCGGATGTAATCCAGGAACGCAAATGGACGGTGTCCCATTCGCACTGTTCAGGGGATTAGACACCGAGTCCACGCCATTTGTGGTCAATGAAGTCGACCCATTCGTAATCGTGCAGAAAAAGCCGATTTGCGCGCCCTTGACGCGCCCATTTTGGCTGAAGGTCACAAACGCCTCAACGGCGATTTGCTCATTTCCCGTGATCGACGTGTCCGCCGGTGGAGCGACCGACAAGCTGATCGAAGCCGTTTGTTGCGCCAGAACCTCCGCCGTCAAAAGGATCGTGAGACAAATGGTCGTCCACCCAAAACCCCTAACAAGAAGTTGATTCGTCCGGGCCTTGCTTCATCCTCCCCAAAAAGGCGTGTCGAAGATCTCCCAGCTCTTCTCCTCAGAGCGCGGCCTGCCACGTAGAGATTAGTTCTGTGAGGAATCTACCACAACTCGCCCCAAACGACAACCCCCTTCGCCTGGATATCACGAAACAATGCCGGGCAATCGCATGGAAATCTTGCGAACCCCTCGCCGTTACCTTTGATTTCCTTTATGTTTTCCTGCTTTACGAGGCCTTAAGTGATTTAGTGACGAGAGCACCAACACCTTTATGAAACCCGACTTCAATCCCGGCATCGTGCGTGAGATCCTGTTCACCATCACTCCCCACATGTGCCCGGCATTTGACGGCGTGCTCATTCATCGATGTTGCTCCACCTGGTCTCTCGTCCATCAAATGGAGATCGCCGCGAGAAAAATCTTGGTCGACTATCTCGAAGTTCACGAAGAAGGCATTGGCGCAAGTGTCAGCGTCGAACACTTGGCCCCCTGCATCGTCGGACGGCAGGTCCGGGTGCAAGCCCGACTCACGGAAATCAATCATCGCCGCCATCCTCGCGTGATTTGCGAAGTGACGGCCCATGACAGCGAACGATTACTAGCAAAAGGGACTCAGACCCAAGTGGTCATGAACAAGGAACACTTACGACAATATATTGAAAGGAGCTCTCATGGTGAAACTAATGGCACTCTATAAGAGGCCGGCCGACGTTGCTGCATTTGAAAGGCACTACAAGGAAATTCACACGCCCCTGGCCAAGAAAATGCCCGGACTCAAGAAACTAGAAGTCGCCCACATGACCGGTTCACCCGGCGGCGAACCGCAGTTTTACATGGTCTCGGAACTCTACTTCGAAAACAAGGAAGCCATGATGACAGCCCTTGGCAGTCCCGAAGGCAAAGCCGCCGCAAAAGATGTGATGAGCTTCGCCGGCGGCATTCTCCACATGATGTTCGCCGAGGTAACCTCATAGCGGCGGGTTCCGCTAGATCGTCAGGGGAGTGGCATGGCGCACGCGCAGCGTGACCATGTTTGTATTCATGCGTGAATCAACTTGGATCGTAGTTTGCGCCATCGACCCGACGTTTCAGCTTCACCCACCCACCGATCTTGCCCAGCGTCATCAGACACAATGTCAGAATCACCATCCCCCACGTCGAAACCGTGGGGATGTTCTGTCGGCAGTCGGGAACGAAGTTGTTGTCGGCGTCGAGGAGATCATCCTGCCCCGGACAGAGGTCGCACGCATCGCCGACAGTGTCGCCGTCCGAGTCGGCCTGATTCGCGTTCGCAATAGCCGGGCAATTGTCGGCTGAGTCGCAAATGCCATCGGCATCGCTGTCGCACATAGTCCCGGCACTCTGTGGCACTCCACCCTGACTTTCACAACAAATGGCATTCAACATCTCACAAGTCGAATCGGCCATGCAACAGGCGCCGACTTCAACCGTCAGCACCGTGGGCTGGTAGGCAACTTGGATCGGTACAAAATGGCCCTCCGCCCGATCAAGAAATCGTGTGAGGTCTTGTAATACCGGCGGAGTATCATAATTCTCCAATGTGATTTCGAAATCTCCGGCGGCACACTCGGAAACCTCATAGAGGATCGTTCCCATATATCGTACTTCGTTGGCATCCAAAAACTCAGGAGGGCAAATGCCGCAAGGAGAACCACTTAGGAGGCACAAAAATGGATTAACAGGATGAAGCCCTGCAAAGAAGAGTACAGGAATACCATCGGAGCTCTGCACAAACGTAAACAGCGTTGTTGATGTAATCGCTCCTTCCGCAACCCCTAAAGACGGAAGGGAGCAAGCCAAGTCAAGCTTCCCCGCATACAATCGCTGATCCATGTCAGATGATATAAAACACTCAACTTCTACAATATCCCCGGCGCTGACTATAGCGCCGTCGGGGGGAATGCATTCGACTGTGATGACCGCAACACCGAGTTTTGTAAACGACAACAGCGTGGCGCAAACGGTAACAGCGCACAAACTCCATACCTTCATCTTCGTCTCCCCATACGTTGCGCGATCAGGATGAACACTAAGGCGACGTAACAGACACCGTAGCATTGCCCCCGCTTTCCCAATCAACGTACGCGACATTTACATCGCGCAATCGTGTGTCATTTGGCCGCAGGGAGACCGTGAAGACTCCTGAAGCGTCTGTACTCGCTCGATACACAAACGTACCCGCGTACTTGCTTGGCGTGCAGGTCGCACCGCCACCAAACAATGCGTCCACAACACGTGCGCCCAAGAGGTCCGCTGCAGGAACATGCGACAGCCCAAAGAAGCAATGGTCTGTTCGCTCAACATCAATCGTGAGGCTCTCAAGAGACAATTCTCCAGCGGTCCCATCTATAACCTCAACGGCGATTTGATAACCCCGCAAGGACTGTGGGCATTCGATTCTGGCCTCAACCGTCGCTGTGCCTCCGGACAGAATTCTCTTCGGGCTTGCTTCAAGACTGATGGTACACTGTGTCAAACCGCCGGATGGTCCTTCGCCACCGCCCGAGCCCGGACCAAAGGGCAGTTGACAGGGAAACGGTCCTTCATAATCATTAGGCGGTGGATCGAATGCGCCGAGGAGGCCGATCAAGTCTTCGAGGCCGATCTCCTCTGGACAAGGTTGCGGCTCGCAAACGTAGAGATTTACAGTGTGAAACGGAATTCCCGTAAAGTCGCCTACGATGGCGCTAAGAATGCGAACCAGATCGTCAATATCCACAACGCCTGAATTGTCCGTGTCCCCCCAAAGCCAAGGCTCAACAGTTGCAATAACATGGTTCGCTGGGATTCCCGCAGGATACACTCTTACAATGTTGTATTGGGCTCCGGAAAAGATTTCTGCCCCGTATACAAGTACTTCCGGATTGTTCCATGGCCCGTAGAAAGGCGTCGAACCCAATTGACCATCCGCCTGAACGAATTTGTCAACGCAATCGACATCTGGATTTGAAGAATCTCCGACGACCTTATAGCCACCGACGTCATTGCAACAAGGATAAATCCTCAAATACCGGCAAGCTGCCGGCTCAACAAAGGCGTCGGCCACAGCCTGCGTGTTTTCAATGCATTGGTGAAGCGTATTCGCGTCATCGCACACGCGATCGACTGCATAACGGCAACCGCAGCGAATGTCAGCACTCGTGTCCTCGACAACGCTACTCCAGGCTGCATAGTGCGGGGCTACACCGAGAGAGCCATCGGATTGCACGTAGCGATCGAGATCAACGGGAAACGTTTCGCGCGGATCGCTGGTCACTCGAAGGGCAAATAAGTCAGGACCAGGATCGCCATCCGCGCACCCAGCGCCTGGAACTATTGTAATCGTACCACCGCTTGCCGAAACATCATTCGTACCGTAATCAGCCAGATGACAAATCGCTCGATGCAAACCCTTATGTGTAAACGGCAATGCGGCATTGAAACCGAATCCTTCGTCAGCGCATTTGTCTACCCCAAGAATTCCAACGGCAACGGCACCCAAATCGGTACCGCTCTGCACAGCCGCTGACAAGGGTGAACCGGAGTTTCCGTTACATGCCACCACGTCAAAGTGTATATGTTCCGGATAGTTTGGATCAGAAACTACTATGACCTCACCCTCGGCAACTTGTTGGGTCCGACTGTTCGTGCTCGTGCATGCAGTCGTATCGCAAAAGCATTGATCTCCCGGATCTTCAGGATCAGGCGGTGGAACCCCTTCGTTCGTCAAGTCCTGTCCATACCCGGTGATTCGAACTCCTGCGCCGATAGGCGGCTTCGGGCCAAGCGGGAATGCTTGAAATTCACTGTATTCGTACGTTGTCTGCGACGGACTGCACTGAACGGAGTCGTTGTTCAGGCAGCGAAACACGGCATAATCATCCGTAGTACCTAACGGGGGAACGTGAATTACTACCGTGCGATCTATGGGGAATTGATCACAGATGCCGGGATGACAAATGAATTGCCCGACCGAGGCAGGCACATTGAATTGCAGAATTGTTGGGGGGACGGTTTCATGAGTTAGGTAGTTTGGCCAAGCGTGTCCAACTGTCGCATGGAGACGCTGGTTGGTTCCGGTTGTTGGAATGTCAATGATAAAAGCGGTCCCGGCTCCTGTGTCAAAAGAATCGGTTAAAGGTTGCGTTTCGCACCCAGTCCGAATTTCGCTTTCTCCAAGCGGATCCACCCAACCTTTGAACAAGCGTGCAACCCTCTTGTCGGAAGAGGCTACACGGTCATCCGTATCGCAAATACCGCTTGGCCCAGCTAGCAAATCTAACGGCGGCATCCCTGCGGATATCTGCGAAATGCGAATTCCGTTTGCATACGAGGAGGAACCGGCGAATAGTTCCACCCGCACCGCAGGCCCGTTGAAGTAGGCCGAGGACTGGCCCCAATTGCGAAGCGATTGAGCGTCGAGGGTTTGATATTCTCCGTCGTACATCGAGGTCAGGCGGATGAAACTTCCCTTCGGCAAGTTGGCTTCGGCGAAGAGCACTCGAACCCACTAGACCTCGTTGCCCAGGAAAATCGTGTGGTCGAAGACAACCTTCGGCTCATCGCTCGGATTATCGAGCGGCCCGGAGTCCAACACATAAGGAATGACACGGG
>JBBTCX010000166.1:0-58871 GCA_038043045.1 Planctomycetota bacterium
TGCGGAATCCATGGAGGGAGTGGAACGATCAATACCGAGATGTCGTTCGCAGGTTCTGGCGAGGAGACCGGGGACAAGTTGGCGATTTCGTTGCGCGGGTAAGCGGCAGCAGCGACCTGTTTCATCTCAATCGTCGTGGTCCAAGCTCGAGCATTAACTTCGTTACCTGCCACGACGGTTTTACTCTTGCGGACCTAGTGAGTTACGATCACAAACACAACGAGGCCAATGGTGAGAATGATCGAGACGGAACGGACCGGAATTTCAGTCGGAATTGGGGCGTCGAAGGACAGACCGATCAAGCGAACGTTATGAACATTCGTGATCGAGTGCAACGGAGCGTGCTGGCCACATTGGCGTTCTCGTTGGGCGTTCCGATGCTCTCCATGGGAGACGAAACCGGGCGGACGCAGCGGGGCAATAACAACACGTACTGTCAAAACAACGAAACGGCGTGGGTGAATTGGGAGTTGAACCCCGGGCGCCGGTGCCTGCTATTGTGGGTGCGGAGATTGTTTGCGATTCGCCGCTCGATCGATGAATTGCGACGAGACCAACATTTTGCCGGCCGCGTCCTCCCGGAATCCAAACTTAAAGACGTAACCTGGTTGAATGAACACGGGTGTGAAATGACTGCAGGAGATTGGCATGATGGGGAGCGCTCATTCTTCGGAATGCTCATCAACACGCGAAAGCGGCAACCCGAGCCTGCTTGCATGGCTGCGGATCGTGATGAAACCCCCGATCCTCGACTTACGAAATGCTGCCTCATGCTCTTTAATGGAAGCGATCGAAATGTTGAATTCAATATGCCCGGGATGGGAACTTGGACGAGATTGATCGATACCGCCACCACGAAAATCCAGCCAAAAACCATAACGACGCCAACTATGGATTTGTTGGCCCATACCGTGCAAGTGTTTGGGTTCGTCGAATCCGAGTAGGTCTTTCTCATGCGTGACAGTACGGCATCTGCAGCTCTTTCAGAAAGTGTCGAACCCCGAGAGGCCGCACGCCTCATTCAAGGAAATCATTCGGCGCCGCACGGCATTCTCGGCGCCCATGAGTTGGTGATGGATGGGAAAAAAGGTGCCGTCGTCCGAGTCTTCCACCCGGATGCGCTTCGGGCGGACATTGTGTTGCCCGAGAACAGAGTCATCCCAGCGGGAGAACTCTTTGTCGGCGGTCTTTTTGGCGTGTTTATTCCATCGGTATCCCCGCCGTTTTCCTATCGTGTCCGGTTTCATTTCGCGGATGGAGCGGTGTGGGAGCGAGACGACCCATATCGTTTTCCGCCGACTTTGGGCGAATGGGACTTGCATCTTTTCAATGAGGGGACGCATGGCCGACTCTGGGAGCGGATGGGGGCGCAAATTCGAACGATTGAAGGTGTCACGGGTGTGGCATTCTCCGTGTGGGCACCCAATGCCGTCCGGGTAAGTGTGGTCGGGGAATTTTGCCGATGGGACGGACGACTGTTTCCCATGCGGCAATTGGGTAGTTCCGGCGTTTTTGAACTCTTTATTCCAGACCTGAATGAAGGAACGCTGTACAAGTTCGAGATGAAAACCGGTCATGGCGATTTGCGGCTCAAGACGGATCCTCTGGCGAGGTCGATGGAGCGACCGCCCAGTTGCGCAAGCCGGGTTGTCCAATCCCATTATGAGTGGCGCGACAGGGAGTGGATGGAACGGCGCGGGCGAAGCGACATCACGCGCGAACCGATGGCGATCTATGAGGTGCATGTGGGGTCATGGCGAAGAGTGCCCGAGGAAGGGAATCGAATGCTCACCTACCGCGAGATTGCGCCGTCGCTCGCCCGACATGCGAAGCAGTTGAGCCTGACTCACATCGAACTCATGCCGATCGCGGAACACCCGCTGCTTGCCTCCTGGGGGTATCAAGTTACGGGCTACTACGCGCCGACTTCGGTCTACGGTACTCCTGATGATTTCAAGTTTCTTGTTGACCACCTGCACGAAAGCGGCATCGGCGTGATCTTGGATTGGGTCCCCGCGCATTTTCCAAGGGACGATTATGCGTTGAGACGTTTCGATGGTACCGCGCTCTATGAACACGATGATCCGCGACGCGGCGAACACCCCGACTGGGGAACGCTGATTTTCAACTATGGTCGCCGCGAAGTCCGAAGTTTCCTGCTTTCCAATGCGTTGTATTGGTTGAAGGAGTTTCACATCGACGGGCTGCGTGTGGATGCGGTGGCTTCCATGCTCTACTTAGACTACAGCCGACGCGGCGACGACTGGATGCCCAATCCGTGGGGAGGGAAGGAAAACGTGGAGGCCATCGATTTCCTGCGGTCGGTGAACGACGCCATCCGAGGGGAGTGCCCCGGCTGCTTCACGATAGCCGAGGAATCGACGGGATGGTCGGGAGTGACGGCTCCGACGGCGAACTATGGATTGGGATTTACTTTCAAGTGGAATATGGGTTGGATGCACGATACCCTACAGTATTTTTCTCGCGACTCGGTCCATCGGAAGCACCATCACAACGATCTGACTTTCGCGATGCTTTATGAGCACTCGGAGAAGTTCATCAACCCGCTGTCCCATGACGAGGTTGTTCATGGAAAGCAATCGTTGTTGGAAAAGATGCCGGGTGATGGGTGGCAGAAGTTTGCAAATCTGAGGTTGTTGATGGCCTATCAATATACCAGACCGGGCAAGAAATTGTGGTTCATGGGTACGGAAATCGCGCCATCCTCTGAGTGGGTGCATGACGCCAGTCTGGATTGGCATCAACAGGGTGATCCATCGCGTTTGGGGATGTTGCGGTTGCTTGAGAAGTTGGGAACTCTGTATCTGGCTTCTCGATGTTTGTGGTACGGGGATCCGGATTCCTTTAACTTCTATTGGATTGACTGTGGAGATTGGGAACAGTCCGTGCTGTCCTACGCGCGTCAGGTCGACGGTGAATTGCTCATTACAGTGTTGAACCTGACGCCGGTGCCAAGGGACGATTATCGCATGGGGGTTCCGCTTTCCGGTTCGTACACTCAAAGGTTGAATACGGACGACCCTTCATTCGGCGGAAGTGGTTATCCAACCTCGGACAGGATTCAGACGCATTCTCAACCGATTCACGGTTTTGCTCAGTCGCTTTGTCTGCGACTTCCACCGTTGGCGGCATTGGTTCTGGCGCCGGATCCATGACGCACAATGCCCCTCGGGCGAATTTACTTACGCTTGCAGATCGACTTGGAATTTTCCGAGAATTTGTGGACGCCCGCGGCCAAAAGCACGTCGCATCGAACCACACGCTCGAAGCTTTGGCTCATGCGATGGGTTTCGAGGCCTCCACCGAATCGGCGGCGGCTGGTTCGCTGGCACGACTTGGCATGGAGCAACGAGGCCTCATGTTGCCGCCGGTCGCGGCATTAGTTCATTCGAAAACCAAACCGGGTTCCGTTCGGATTCAGCTTCCAAGGTTGGTGACCGGGCGAATGGAATGGCAGGCGGAGTGTCGAATGGAGTCTGGCAAGTTGCAAACTTGGGAGGGGGCGGTGTCGACGAGACTCGGGGCGACAACGCTTTCGTTGGTGTTGCCCGTTGCTCATGAAATAGGTTATCACAATCTACACGTGACGGTTAGCTCGCTAGGCTGCCTTTGGACGTCCGAACAGCGATTGATCGTTCATCCTCGGACTTGTTGGACGGTGGAGCAAGCCATCGGTCGTGGCCGGGCGATTGGTATTTGGGCAAATCTATACAGTATAAGAGATCGCCGAAATTGGGGCGTCGGAGATTTTCGTGATCTAACGAGTCTGGTTCAATGGGCCACGGAACACGGCCTTTCATTTGTGGGCGTCAACCCACTTCATGCTTTGAACAATCGCGGCGAAGGCGTGAGCCCCTACAGCCCCATCAGCCGACTGTTCGACAACTTGATCTACGTTGATGTAGAAGCGGTACCAGAATTCTCTTACTGTCCAGAGGCGGCGGCTCGGGTTCGGTCGCCCGAGTTTCGGCGCGCCCAAGATCGACTCCGAAGTTCTGCAACTATGGATTATTGTCGAGTTGCAGAGATGAAGGAGGGTTTGTTGCGTACTTGTTATAAGGTGTTTATTCGACGAGAACACAATCGCAAATCGGAGCGTGGCCGATTATTTGAAAGCTATTGCAACCGTAGAGGACAGGCCCTGACGGACTTCGCCACGTTTCTTGCTTTGTACAGACGACGGCAAAGAAAAAACACAAAGTGTGAAACCAGGAGTGAGTGGCCGGTCGCCCACCAAGATCCAAAATCTGATGAAGTCGCGTTGTTTCAGCAACGACATGCGGAGGACATCGATTTCTATCGTTATGTGCAATTCGAGCTGGATCGTCAAAAGGGGCAAGTTCAGATCGCTGCGTCGCGCTTTGGTATGCCGCTTGGCGTCTATCACGATCTGGCTTTAGGTTCGTCGATGGGGGGTGGCGACACATGGGCTTGGCCGGACCTTTTCTTGCGGTCGGTTCACGTCGGTGCGCCACCTGATTCGCATTCCAATGACGGTCAGAATTGGAGTTTTCCGCCGATGGCGCCGCGGGTTTTAATGAGGACCCAGTTTGAATATTGGAGACTCCTGCTGAATCACGCCATGCAGCACGCCGGGATGTTGCGAATCGACCATGTGATGGGACTGTTTAGACAGTTCTGGATACCGGCCGGGCGTCCTGCGAAAGAAGGCGCTTATGTTCGTTTTCCGTCCCAGGAACTGCTTGCCATTTTGGCGGTAGAGAGTTTTCGAAACAAGTGTGTAGTTGTAGGCGAGGATTTGGGCACGGTCCCGCGAGGATTGCCCAGCATGCTGGCTCGTTGGGGAATTCTATCTTCGCGCGTGTTATATTTCGAACGAACCAAGAAACGGGGATTCCGCCCAGCGTCAGATTATCCGAAGCGTTGCCTGTTGACGGCCACAACACACGACCATGTACCGCTGGCTGGATTCTGGAGTGGGATCGATCTGGAGTTACGCCGAAAGCTGGGATTGCTCAAGAAGAAAGTTCAATTCGCAGAGTCGTGGGATGAACGAACGCGCGATCGCCGGGCCCTCATTCGCCGCCTCATTCGGGATCAACTACTACACAACCAAGGCCTGCAAAACCCACCGAATAGCGATGAGGTGATTTCGGCCGTTTATCGATTTCTTGCCCGCGCGCCGAGCGTATTGCTGGGCATTTCCCTCGACGATTTGGCCGGCGAAGAGCGGCCCGTCAACCTCCCCGGCGTTTCACCCAACAAATATCCAAGTTGGACGCGTAAAATGAAATCGGACTTGGCGGACATCCTGGCATCGATCTCCGCGACCTATTTCTTGGAAGAGGTCGCTCGAGGACGCTCACGCAACTCGCGTTCCGCCTGAACCCAGTCAGCAACCGAATCACCTTTTGTCTGCCCGCGAGCCAGATAGATTTCATAGGCTCGCTTGCGAATCTCCACTTCGGTCGGTTCATGTTGGGCCAGCACGGTATTGGCGGGTTTTGACTTCACGATACCCACGACCTCCCTTGTTTCATGAGCTTCAATTTTTTTCGTCTTATCCAACGACATGTGCACGGTCTCCTTCGTCAGACGGTGTCGAACGGATCCATTTCCGTTGACGGAATTTCCCAAAGCTGACGCGTAAACTTTCTCCGTTTCCAAAGCCGAAATATCCCACGAAAAGGAAGATTCCGCGTCGCGTCTACCGTTGAGACCCATCGCCTTTGACCCGGCACGATCGCCCAACAGGGTATTCAATCCTAACCCGATTTCTTCGGGTTTGAGTCCGACTTTCAGCCCATTGTAGTCGTCTTTAACAAACTCCTCCGGTCCGCCGATTCGAGTAGCTACCACCGGTTTGCGGGCGCTCCAAGCTTCTAGAATCACGATCCCGAACGGTTCATTTCTGCTCGGTACGCACACTACATCGGTGCTCTTGAACAACCCGATTAGTTCGTTGCCTATTCGATGTCCCAAAAAGCGAGTGGACGGAGAAATGCCTATGTCGACCGCTCGTTGTTCCAATCCCTCGCGCATATCCCCATCCCCAGCGAATAGAATCTTGGTCCGAGGATGTTGCTCCAATACGCCGGGAACTGCCTCCAACAACAGATCAGGACCTTTTTGCCACGTCATTCGCCCGGCAAACAATACGCACGGTTCATCCAGCCCAATCCCAACTTGTTTTCGAACGCGCGAAACATCGACTTCCCCATCGAACTTCCACGGATGCACCCCGTTATAGATCGAAAAACATTTATCGGAGGGTACGCTGTAAAGGTCTTGAACCTCACGGCCGAGAGTTTGCGAGACGCAAATCACCCGATCCGCCAAGTACCCGCCCTCCCATTCAATGTCGCGGATCCGCCGAGATAGCGGATCTTCCCATACGCTGTTTCCGCATCGACCATATTCCGTCGAATGAATCGTAAGTACGGCCGGACGATGATGGGTGTTCTTGACTTGTGCAATGCTCCGAACGGAAAGCCAATCGTGACCGTGCACAATGTCAAAGGGGCGCCCAAGGAATTGTTCCGTCTCCCCAAAATGCCACACGAAACTGTCATTCATTCGGTCGATCATGGTCATGAAATCGGGATGGGTTTCAAACGGACAACGGTGATAGTGAACGCCGTCGATAAAATCGTAAGGCGATTGGCCGATCCCAACCCGTGTGAAAATGTGGATTTCATGTCCGCGCCGGGCCAATCCCGCAGCCAGCTCGCTGGCATGGGGAGCCAGACCGCCGATCGCCACGGAGTGAAGCGACTCCCACGAAAACATCGCGATGTTCATAGCCATGTTCGGTATTCCATTTCCTTGCCCGAAAGGTTTTGTGAACCGTAATCAGAAAGAGGAGGCCGGCCGCCGAGCAATCATCAACAGTAATCCCCTTCATCGGTTTTATAACCGAAAATCTTGGTCCGGTAAACCTCGACATTATCAAATTTTGGCCCGGGAATCCTTGACACTATCCAATGAATACCGACGGGTGCAGGGGTTCTGTTGGGACAAGCTCAGTTTTATGCGCCTGCCCCTGAAAGACTCCTTCAGCGCCGCCAAACGGTGGACCGGACCGGTTCAAGGCTGCCGTATCGATGTTTACAGACGCCATTTCGCGAGGTCCAATCAGGTCTCGTACCTTGCCCTCTTTGGTTTCCATTTGTTTATTTGGATAAAGATCCATAAGGTTCTCCACGCTGTTGCCAGCTCAACCACGAAACTTCCTTTGATACGTTCCTGTCATAAGCTCCATCGACAACACTTGGACCCAACGTTTTTTAGCTAAGTTTCAACTTGAGCACTTGTTTTTGATGCTCCACCGAGTCGCTGGTTACCGGCCTTGAATTCAATGGGTTTCGGATGCTCCGAAGCGGTTTCGGCCTGGATTTAACTGATTCATAGCATTTCCCGGACTTCCCAAGCCGATGATGGATGGACGAGACACTGACTTCGGACGAAGGATATTCAACAGGAGCGGACCTGGAACGGGTACGCCTGACAATAAAGCAACTGAAAAGGAGTTCACTGATGAAACGCCGGGGCCTAACTTTGAAGTGGTTTGGTGCGGGTTTGTTGTCCGTTTTGAGCCTTGTGCCCACGGACCGCGTCGCGGCCTGTGGTGGGTTTTTCTGCCAACTTGTCCCCATCGACCAAGCCGGCGAACAGATCATTTTTAGACAAGACGGAATGACGGTCACTGCCGTAGTATTGATTCAATACGTTGGCGCGGCCGAGGGATTTTCATGGGTAGTTCCCGTTCCCGGAATCCCGGAGCTTTCGACAGGGAGCGATCTCGTATTCTCGCCTCTGGAACTTGCCACTCGCCCGCAATTCATTTTGGAGGTCAATGGTTTTTGCGAAGATGAAGCCGCCAACTCGCCGCAATTCGGTTCAGCGCCATCAGTGGACAACGATAATGCCAGTCCGCCGGCTGATGATGGTGTCACCGTATTGCAAACCCTCGTCGTCGGACCGTTCGACGCGCAAATTGTTTCGAGTGATGATCCCCAAGCTCTTGCAACGTGGTTGATAGACAACGGATACACGTTGAGTGATCGCGGCCGAGAGTTGATCGCTCCGTACGTTGCCGAAGGGAAAAACTTTATTGGTCTGCGGCTTCGCAAAGATCAGGGCGTCGGCGATATTCGCCCCATCATCATGCGTTATCAAAGCGAAGTACCGGAAATTCCCATTCGCCTCACCGCCGTAGCCGCTCAGCCAGACATGGGCGTGCTGGTCTGGCTTTTGGGTTCGGCTCGAGCTGCGCCGCTCAACTATCTTCATGTGACACCGAACTACACTCGATTGAATTGGTACCAGGGAACATTTAACGCCTACGCGAGCTATCAAGATTTGATCACAGCCGCGATGGATGAAGCCGGCGGACAAGGTTTCGCCACGGACTACGCCGGACGAGACATCGATATCCTCGCTCAGCTTCCGACTGTGGATTCCTTCGTAAGCGAACTTGTTTTTGTTTCGAGCTTCGACGACGACGCGGATTTTGTCGAAGCCGTAGCGACCAGTTTCGTTTTCCCGAACGATCAGGTTCTTGAAATCCTCCATCGCTTTCTGCCGTTGCGCGGGTCCGACGGCGACTTCATTTATCAAATCTCCGAATTGATTTCGACCACGTACACTGTGCAAGAGTTGGCCGTCGCACGAACGAATATCGTGTTGGCGATTAACGACGACATCATCGGTCCGTTGCGCGAAACATTGGACGTGTTTCAAGGCAACCTCTATCTCACGCGATTCTACACGACGCTTTCACCGGAAGAGATGACCCTTGACCCGATTTTCTCCTTCAATCCCGACCTTCCCGACCAGCGTTTGGATCGCAACGCCAAGTTGGACGTTCGTTGCGGCCTATGGAGCCTTACGCTCGGCGAGGGAACGGGAAGAGACGGGGAACTGGTCATCGAGGGTTCGGGAAGCGCTCCGGGGTTTTTCTCTCAAGTTCCGACCATCGAACAGGACGCTGTGTTTCTCACCGAGACCGTCAGCATGATCGGCCCGCCACAAACGGTGACGCAAAAGCAATTCCCCATCGCGCGGATTAACATATCAAACGGAACGTTTGAGCCCGTCATTCCGATCTGTGGTGCGGGCAGTGCGTGCGGTGCTGGCTCATCGATGGCAATACTGCTGACGATGTTTGGCCTCCGGTTGGTTCGACGCAGACCCTAGACTTACCCCGTGTGACAGAATCTTACACTTTTGTTCGTTACCGGGGACACGATAGGCGTTATACTCCCCGGCTATGATGCTTCGACTCCACGAGGTGCGAAAAACCTTCGGCACGCTGGTGGCCGTAGATCGACTTTCCCTCGACATCCAAAAAGGCGAAGTCTTCGGGCTGCTCGGTCCCAACGGTGCGGGCAAAACAACTACGGTCAGCATGATCGTCGGTCTCTTGTCGCCCGACCATGGCCGAGTGGAGATCGACGGCGGCGGAAGTCCCAGCGATCCGAAATGCCGGCGCCAAATCGGCGTCGCTCCGCAATCGCTCGCCCTCTATGACAACTTGTCAGGCGAGGAAAACCTTCGATTTTTTGGCAAATTGTACGGTTACGTTGGGGCCGATCTGAAGTCGCGTGTGAACGCCGTGTTGGATTTCGTGGAACTGCGCGATCGGGCGCGAAGTTTGGTGAAGACCTATTCCGGCGGGATGAAACGAAGGCTCAATCTCGCCGCCGCGATGATTCACGACCCCATGCTTCTCTTGTTCGACGAACCCACCGTCGGTGTCGACCCGCAATCTCGCCACGCCATTCTACAGCGGATCAAGGAACTTCGCCGCGAAGGTCGTACCGTTATCTATACAACCCATTACATGGAAGAGGCCCAGCGGCTTTGTGATCGAGTGGCCATCATGGATCACGGTCGGGTGCTAGCCCTTGACACCGTGGATGCGTTAATCGCCAAACATGGTGGAAAAAGCGTGGTGATCGCGGACACCACCGAGGGTGAAGTTCGTCACGACACCGATGATCCCGTGGCCGAGTTCAACCGCCTGCAAAAAGATGCCAAGGTTCTTCGCTTTCGGGTGGAGCGCCCGGACCTGGAATCGGTTTTCCTCCGCCTTACGGGGCGACATTTGAGGGACACATGAACGAAATCCTGGCCTTGATGGGCAAAGACCTGAAGATTCTCATGCGCGACAAGGTGGGATTCTTTTTTGCGTTTGGATTTCCGCTGATCTACTGCGTTTTCTTCGGCAGTATTTTCGGTGGCGGAGGTGACGACAGTTCCAATGCCATCAGCGTGGTCGTCGTGGATGAGGACAAGACCGCCGGATCACAACAATTCGTGGAGTCGTTGACCAAGACCACGGAACTTGAGATTCAGTCGGCTGATCGGGAAGAGGCCGAGAAGCTGGTCCGGTTGGGCAAGAAGGTTGCCTATGTTCGAATTCCCAAGGGATTCGGCGAAGCCAGGGAGCGGATGTTCTGGGGTGAGCCGGCCAAGCTGGAGACGGGACTCGATCCCTCCCGGAAGGCAGAGGCGGGGATGTTGCAGGGACTGCTCTTCCGCACCGGTTTCGAATCCATGCAGGAGATGTTCACAAATCCAGGAAAGATGCGGTCGCGCATTGACGGCTGGCTCGCGTCGATAAGAGATGAAAAGGACATGAGTCCGGTTGCGCGATCAACGTTGCAAATGTTTCTTCCGGCGTTGAACAAATTTCTCCAGGACATGCCGAGTTCCGCAGGAAACGGCCAAGGAAACACGGCAACAGGCGACACAACATCCGGCGAAGGTTGGATGCCGTTAAAAATTGAAACCGTGAGCGTGACCCGTCAACGCGAGGGACCCAAGACCACATACGATATTTCTTTTCCGCAGGGAATGATCTGGGGCATTATGGGGTGTTCGGCGGCGTTTGGTATCTCGATGGTGGTGGAGAGAACCGGAGGAACGTTGATTCGACTGAGAATGGCCCCGATTTCTCGCGCAACCATTCTCGCGGGAAAAGCCGCCGCTTGCTTCTCTACTTTAATGGTCGCCCAAATCGCATTGATCAGTATCGGCATGGGCGTTTTCCATATTCGCCCGGATTCGTTTCCTCTGTTGATACTCGCTTTTTTTTGCATCGCCATCGCGTTTGTCGGGATCATGATGCTGCTGTCGGTTCTGGGAAAAACGGAGCAGTCGGCCGGGGGGATCGGCTGGTCGATTCTCGTCATCATGTCCATGATCGGCGGCGGAATGATCCCACAGTTCTTCATGCCCAAATGGTTGCAGACCATCAACGTCATCAGCCCTGTGAAATGGGCGGTGATGGCCATGGACGGAGCCATCTGGCGCGGATATTCATTTCAAGAAATGCTGACCCCCGCGCTGGTTCTTGTGGGGTTTGGCGTGGTTTGTTTTCTCTTCGGTTGCCGCGCATTTCGGTGGACGCAAGAGGGCTGACATCGCCACCCTCTTATTCCTGTTCGGAGTAGAGATTCTTATCAGTGTCATTGTCTGGCACGCCCAGGGTGAAGACATAATCGTTTGCTTTTGGATCGAAAAGCTCGCGGGCGGGAACGGCGTGGGTTATGATCTTCGGGAGAAATGAGTTTGCGAGTGGTTCATGTTGTGGAGTCGATGGAGCCTGCGGCCGGGAGGCTTGGGGTTCTCATGGGTGGACTTGTCGACGCGCTGAGATCCAATGGGCTTGAAACCGTCGTTGTAAATGAGCTAATCGACGTGGCGGCCTCAAGTTCAACTCCGTCGCCGGATGTGATCCATATTCACGGATGGGGGTTTAGCGGGGCCAAAGCAGCGGCGAGAGAGGCGCAAAGGAACAGGATTCCGTACGTTGTATCGCCGCTGGGAGATTTGGATGATCGATCGGTGGGGCGGTCCAGTTGGTGGGAGAGATTGCGTCGATGGCGTGTGGATCGACCGCTGTTGAAATCTGCGGCGGCAATCACGGCGTTGAATGAAACAGAGGCCGCTGGATTACGAAAGCAAGTCGAAGCTGAACGTGTGGTGACACTTCCGTTTGGAATTTCGGTCGGAGACTACGGCGAATCTCCGGAAAAAGAACTGGCTCTGTCTTCGCAGATCTCTCTAAAAGAACAAAAGAGTGGTGTCGCGGCGAATTCCGAGGGTCGAACAATTCTTTTGCTTGGTCCGATTGAACCATCGGAGGGCTGTGTTCAGCTTCTGAAGGCCATGGCGGAGTTGGGTCCGGTGGCGGATGGCTGGACGGTTGCGCTGGCGGGGGAAGAAGTAGGAGCGTATCGAAACATGCTCGAAGCCGCCGTTCGCCGAAAAGGGGCTTCCACGCGGGTGGAGTTTTCGACGGCAGCGGATGTTGCGGCACAACGACAATGGCTGGCAAAAGCGTCGCTGGTCATTTCACCGAGCTTGCGGGTGCGGTTGCCGGTATCGATGATGCAGGCCTTAGCGGCGAGTATTCCGGTGTTGGCTTCGAACTTGTTGATTCCGCCGGGATTGGAATCGAAAATTGCCGCGTTTGATTCGAGTCGATCCGAGTTACGGTCGGCGTTGCAGGCCATGATGAATCAATCGGATGTAGATCGCCGGGCGAACGCCATGCAAACAAGCAAGAAGGCGCGAACGATCATCGATTGGAGCGCTCGCGTTGAAGCGTTCATTTCTTTGTATTCGAAGTTGGCGAGACGATCTGCATGAACGTTGAAGTGTTGTCCGCGAGTGAGGAGCATCGAGCCCCGAGTCGACCCTTTCGCTTGAGAGACTTTCGCCGGGTCGTTGCGCTCGCTTGGCCTTATCGAAAAACCCTGGCGGTGGGACTTCTTTTCACCGTGCTCTTCGCGGGACTTCACACGGCCAGCATCAGTGGGGCGTTTCCGGTGTTCAAAATTCTGTTGGAACCGGAAGGGCTTCGAAGCTGGGCTGATCGGTTTGTGGCGGAGGAAAGGCTGGGGATCGAGTTTGCGCCGGTGACAAACGACGCCAACTTGCGCGTGGTGAGGATTCATCGTCGTGCGTCAGGTTTCCCCGAGTCGCTTTCGACAGGCGTCGACGTGGCCGACGCAAACGGAGAATCCTCAGCGGAGTGGTTGCGCGATTTGGCCGACGCGCCGAGCGGTGCGACGGCTTCCCTGGCGGTTGACCCCGGCGGCGTAAGGCAATTCGCTGCGGTCACTCTCACCGATTCGGAATGGTCTCATCGCTTGCTTCGGCGGATTATTGCGTTTGTGGCCACGGATGATGAAAGCCAAAAGATTCGAACGCTCTTGTATGTATTGGTCGCGGTGGTGGTGGCTACGATTGCCGCGAATACCTTTCGATATTTCGGCGAGGTATTGATCGCAAAGTCCGTCTTGCAAGGGATGATGGACCTTCGGGATCAATTGTACGAACGGACGTTGGGATTGCCTCTGTCTTTTTTTTCCGGCACGTCGACGGCGGACGTGGTGACGCGATTCGTTCAGGATGTCCAAGAAATCCAGCGTGGATTGATCACCCTGTTTGGAAAATTTGTACGAGAGCCCCTACGTGCGATGTTCTTGTTGACCGGGGCTTTGATTCTGGATTGGCGGATCACGTTGGTGGCGGCCCTTGGAGCCCCCGTGGCAGTTGCGATTTTTTGGTGGGTGGGAAGAAGTGTCAAGTCGGCCAATCGAAAACTGCTTCAAGCTTACGGACAAATGATCGACGCGCTGACGACGACGCTTCAGAACTTGCGGGTGGTCAAAGCCTACACCGCCGAAAAACAGGAGCAAATACGTCTGGATACCGTCGATCGGAGCATGTTTCAGCAGCAACTCAAGCTGGCGAAGTTGGATGCGTTTGTCAGTCCGATGATGGAAGGCGTTGCGGTTTTGGCCGGTAGCTGTTTGGTGATTTGGTTGCTAAGCCAGGTGTTGGACCATCGATTATCGGTATCCAAGTTTGCGACGTTGGGGTTGACGTTGTCAGTTCTTTTCGATCCGCTTCGAAAAATGAGCGACGTGTGGGTGCGGATTCAGCGGGCGGTGGCGGCGGCGGAGCGAATCTATCAAGTGATCGATCATCCCATCGAAGCGCAGGGAGATCGAGAAGCGTTGGAAATCGGCACCCTTGAGCAAGCGATCGAGTATCGCCAGGTCACCTTCACCTATCCTAACGCCGAGCGACCCGCTCTTTCGGAAATCAACCTTCGCATCGCCAAAGGGGAAACGGTTGCGCTCGTCGGTCCAAACGGTTCGGGAAAAACCACGCTCGCCAGTTTGTTACCCAGATTGTATGACCCGACTTCGGGTTGCGTGGAAATCGATGGAACGGACTTGCGACGAGTTTCGTTGAAGAGTTTGCGACGGCAGATCGGGTTGGTGACACAAGATGCCATCGTTTTCGCGGGCACCCCGACGGAGAACATCACTTACGGCTCGAACCAACCGGCTGAAACCGTCAAAGGTCGAGTGGAGGAGGCCGCCCGTCGATCTTTTGCCGATGAGTTCATTCGTGCATTACCCGGCGGCTACACTTCACGCTTGGGAGAGCGAGGTAGCACCCTATCCGGAGGACAGCGACAACGCCTGGCGATCGCACGAGCGGTCTATCGCGATGCACCCATTCTCATCTTCGATGAAGCCACAAGCCAGATTGATTCGGAATCGGAAGTAAAAATTCAAACCGCGCTAAGAGAATTCGCCAAAGGCCGAACGACGATCATCATCGCCCATCGACTCAGTACCATTCAATTCGCCGATCGCATCGTGATTATGGACGCCGGTCGGATCATTGATCAAGGCGCGCATTCCGTCCTCTTCGCCCGTTGCCCGCTCTATCGAACCCTGTGCGAGACGCAGCTCATTTCCTCTAGTGCCACGTCATGACCCTCTTGTGCTGACGTACCCGATCAGTTTGTACGCCAACCGCGCCGCCAAAAACTCCGTGACCGCCTGACCGGGGATGGGCATGACTTCGACGATATCAGCCCCGACGATGTTCTTTTCCGCCGCAACCAACTGAAGGAGACCCGTAACCCCGTACCAATCCAGCCCCCCGGGTTCCGGAGTGCCGGTTCCCGGTGCATAGGCAGGATCGAATCCGTCGATATCAATGGTGACATACACCGTGTCACCCAAGGCGTTCAGCACGCGGTCCACCCAATCATCATTCATGTGGCAGTCACGGGCACTCACGACATGGATTTTCGCCTTCTTGATGAAGCGATGTTCCTCGGCGCACACATTGCGAATCCCCACCGGCACGATCGACGCACCCAGATCGAGAATCCGTCGCATCACGCACGCATGGGAATACGGCGTTCCCTCATAGGAATCTCGCAAATCGCAATGCGCATCAATTTGGAGCACGGACAGCTTTCGATGTCGGGTCATCACCGCCCGGACCAACGCGGTACTAATGCTGTGTTCGCCACCCAATCCAAACAAAAATTTTCCGTCGCGCACGATCTTCTTGGCGATCGCAAACAAATCCCCGTGCATCGCCTCCGGACCGGCCATGTTCGGCATGACCGGGTTCAGCGTCGCGATGCCGGCCTTGTACGGTTCCGCCTCCAGCTCGTCATCGTACAACTCCACCTGCCGCGACGCTTCCAAAATCGCTGCCGGACCATTCCGCGTGCCGGCCTGAAAACTCGTCGTGGCGTCATACGGAACCGGCAACATCGCAAACGCCGCGGTCTTGTATTCGCTATCGCGTGCTTCCAACCCTAAAAAATTCTGTGGCAGTGTGGGCATGGTTTCTCTTTTCTGATGCACTTCCGATTTCGGCGTACCTCTGGGAAACAAACCACCCTATTCACCATCCGTGTGGATCGTGAATAGGGTGAGTTTTCAGAATTCAATCACCGTTGCCGATATTATCCTACGGACAAGGCGGCGGACAGATCAGGAAATACGAATTGCCGGAAATGGCCTCCAGCAAGCCCAGCAAATCGTCCACGTCGATAACCCCGTCCGGATCGCAGTTCAACAAATCCACGGCCGGCTGCGGCACTACGAGGAAGTTGCCCGCGAAACCCTCCAACAAAATCACTAGATCGTCGACATCCACCACGCCTGTGTCGTCGATGTCGCCCCATTCGTTCATTTGTACGGAAACCTCGACGGACAAGCCCGGGCCACAAAGCGTCATCACGCCGTATTGTGCTCCGGGAATTAGCGCTTCGCCATGTACATCAACGCTTCCCCAAACCGACGGCAGGGCAAAGACCGGCGCTAAATCCAGCGATCCATCCGGTTGCACGAACTGCAAAACGCAAGCGACGTTTGGATCGCCCGCATCTCCGATAACCAAAAGCGCGACCGGCGCCAGCGCGGCCGCGGGCGTGATGTTGAGGTATCGCGGACCGTTGACCACCACTACCGGTGGATCACAAATCAGCGGAATACACTCATCGTTCACCTCATCACAGGATTCGCCCGGACAAGGATCGCCGCTCGATTGGCAACCCAAGGTGACACTGCATGTCTCCGTACCCGTGCAGAACAAGCCGTCATCACACAGGGCGTCATTGGGGACATGATCGCAGGTGTCCGTCCCTTCATTACAGCTATCGGCCGTGCATGCGATGCCGTCATCGCAATTCACCGGTGTCCCACCCTGACATCCGAGTGTCGCGCTGCACGTCTCAATACCGTCGCAATATACGCCATTGCTGCAGGCGGCGTCATTAGGGAGGTGCACAATTACGTCATTCAACTCATCGCAGGTATCGACCGTGCAGGCGACTCCGTCATCCAACACCGGCGGCGTACCCGGCTGACAATTGGAAGCCACGCACGTTTCCGCCCCGTTGCAGAACGCCCCGTCGTCACAATCCGCGTCGATATTGCAAAAATCATTGGCACGAACGGAGAAATCATCCACCGCCGCCTCGATCAAGTTTCCGACCGCCGTACCATCGCTCGCACCGAAGCGAATCCGCATGGTCGAAGTCAAACTGATGAAATCATGGAGCGCCACAGTGCGCGGTGCCCAAATTTGTGCACTTTGTCCCGTACCGAGTGTCTCCAAACTGACCCAGTTCGCGCCGCCGTTGGATGACGCTTCGACGACAAAAAAGTCATCCACGTCAATTCCTCGATCTCGATTGTGGAACCATCGAACATAATTCAACTCTGCCCGAATCCGCGAACCCAAATTGATATTCGGCGAGACCAAATACGTCACCCCGCCATCCACGTCATCCACCGCCGGTGTCGAGTTTTGCGCGGTGAATGCACACCCCGCTCCGGCATTCGGCGTGTCGGGTTGCGCTTGACCAACAGTACCCCGCGTGCCATTCGGATCACCGAATATCCACGTTCCCGTAATGGCCGTGCTCCCGGCCCCGGATAACGTCCACCCTTGTCCATTGCCCGCGTCATAGTTTTCGCTGAAGATCGTATCACAGCGATCCGTTCCCGCCTGACACACGCCACCGACGCACGTTTCCGCGCCGTTGCAATATCGACCGTCGTCACAATCGCCGTTCGAATCGCAGGTACACGTGTAGATCGAAAGATCATCCACGTACCAACCGACGACCCCCGTGCATCCGTCCTTGCTCAAATCAAACCGGATTTGAACCGTCTGACCGCCGGTAACGAACCCGCTTAGGTCGATCAACGTCGTTCCCCATACTCCGCCCGCCCCGCACCACGATGGCTCACTGGCCTTGGGATTGGTGCTCCCCTGAGCCGCCGCAACCAGGGCCATGTTATACGGATTGTACAAAAACGCGGTCATGGGGACGTTCTGCCACGCACCGGCATTCACGCGAATTTGCATGGTTCCCGCATCAAACCCCGTTTCTGTCGCCAAGAAGTGGGTGAAGGACAAGGTCGGTCGGCTGAGAACAGCAGGCATTGCAATCACCGGACTAAACAGAGAGTGAACCGCGGATTCATCTTGTCCAGCACAATCACCAACTTCCGGGTCTGCCACGAACCAGGCCGTACCCGTTTGTCCAGCCACAAGATCGCTGGTCTGCACCCAATCATAAGGCGTCGGCGGAGCGGTATTGGAAACTGTCCATCCATTCACGCCCCCTTCGAAATCATCCGCGAAAACGACGACCGGCGTATCGCATTGTACCGGCGGCGTCGGATTCAAATTATTCAAGTTCGACCCGCAGCGTCCGTCGGTATTCATTTCCACCGCGAGGAGCGCTTTATCCACTTCAAGTGCATCCGCCGCAGTAAACATGCTGGCCGACGGAAGACCGTCGCGCGGATCGTTCGGCGTGGTACCGATCAAATCCAAAGCGGCTTGGTTCAACGCATCATAGGCGTCCATGAAATCCGAAACTGGAGTAAGATAGACCGTCAATGCCCGATACCAAACCGCACCGGTCTTAATGGGTCCGATGGCGCTGACCGTGTACCCGTTAAATGTTTTGCCGTCCGTCATGATCGCGTAGGCGTGGTTGGCGATTCCGCTGCCGCTATGCACGCCGCCGCTATCCGCCGAATTGCACGTTTGAAGAGGGCTGTTTGCTCGGTCTGGGTCGCCTTCGCACGGCGGATTCCACATATCTCGAATGGCTCCGCCAAACGCCGTGGCATCTTCCCCGACCAACCAACGCACTCCGTCCACGTGACCGGGACTATCGCTGCACGACGCCGTGCGACCGTTGTTCGGCGTATCCAATCCCGGCCCCGTAGGATGGGTCGGCCAACTCGGCAATCCTCCCGGCGTTCCCGGAAACGCCGCGTTGCCGTTAAACTGGTCGATCATTTCCCCAAAAATGTCTGAATACGCTTCATTGAGTTGTCCCGATTGGTTCTGATAGATGAGACCGGCCGTCCGCTCAGTGACACCGTGTGTCATTTCGTGCGCAGTCACATCGTCCGTCACCGTGCCCAGGCAGAACACCATCTGCGTGCTGTTCCAAAACGCATTGGGACACGGCGGCGCGGTGGAATTCACCGTTAAAATGAGCGTCATACCACTGTCGTCGATGCTGTCCCGACCAAACGCCCGGAAGTAATAATCATACGTATCGCCCGCATAGTCATACGCCCGGTTAGCATCTGCCGGACTCCCCACCGGCGGATCGCCCTCGTCGCGTATGAGCGCCCCCGGTAATGCCCCTCCACCCAATCCGTCATAAATCTCCCTCACCCGCGCCGTGTGAATCATGCTCCAACGATCCAAAACCGTTCCGGTTTGCGCATCCACGAAAAACGCCTCGCTCACCGGTACGGAAAGGTCCGTCAAAACCACGTGGTACGCCAGGTGCGCACCAATCGGCGGATCGCCATACCAACCCGGATCCACGATGACAAGTTCCGACTTCTCCACCCGGGGTTGCCCGACGCCAAGAGCGGTACGCGCGCCCGCGACGGCCGCATCCGCCGTGAGTCGCGGAGTGGTCAGCAGCTTCGCCGGAATCGGATAAAAGTCCCCGTTGGCCGCTGTTACCTGCCCGATCGAATCTTGATGGACCTTCAACATGCCGGAAAACACCGGTATGTCGTCGTGCATCTGTTGATACGTGGTCGTCAATCGGCCGAGGGCGTCCGGCGCGACCTTGGTGAATTGCAACTGGGTCTTAGGATCGGAAACGCCGAAGACGGAGCCGTTAGTCAGTAAAAATTCCATCGGGTCCTTGGATGCCGCGGCCACTCCGCCCTGCATCTCAACAAGAAGTGGACCGCCATCGTCGCGTGAGACAAACGACGCCAACCCCGTCACTTGAGAACGACGAATCTTGGTTTCGCCATTCACCGCCTGCCCGAGGGTTTCCTTCGTAACGACGGCAACCACACACATGGAAAGCGCCGTCGCCAACCATCCTGCGCCGCCCTGAACAAACCGACGGGTTGAACTCATATCACTACCCCAATTCAAACATACACCATCCGACGCCTTCGATTTGAAAAGCGTCCGAACCACTCGTCCGTTTAACTACGGAACGAAACAAAGATAGACAAAAACCGCTGTCAAAATCCCCCCGGAAGGATTGCAGAAGCGTACGGAAAAGTTCCGATCACGCTTCCATGCGACTACGTTCGCGCGAAGTCCCGATTCCTCTCAGCCATTTCAAAGAGGAAAACGAGGCACCCCGAGCCTCATGCGCGTCTTTACAACTTAGAATGATAGTCAAAAAGGGTGTCGGACTGCAACTACCGGAGCTTCCGCTTGCGTCCCTTCGTCGTCCCGTTGCACCATCACAACCCCCCCGTTATCGCGGAATTGAAAGAACCACCGATCTCCCCAGGCCTCCATCACATCCACTCCGAGGATCAAATCCGGCAAGCCTTGGGTATCAAACGGCACTATACTGGCCCCTACGACCCCCAAGTCGACTCGACCAATAGTGATTTCCACCCTGCCATCCGACGTAATATTCGACCCCGGAAGACTCTCCAACATCTCCCTCCGACCTACGCTAACCGATGCTCCGGTGTCCAAAATCGCCGTGATCGTCTGCCCGGCACCAGGTTCCGGTGGATCAAACCCAGCCGCTACCTCGATAAAAATGAAAGACGTGGGAAATCCAGACAGATACGGCGGCGGCTCTACAAACCGAAGTTCCGCACCAACATCGGGAAGTTGTGGGTCAAATCGCACGCTGCCCGTTGAAAAATCCAGCGCCAAGACCAATCCAGTTTCCCGAAAGAACCGAAACCCCACGCCGTTGCAATCACACAGGTCCGGGCCGATCAACGCAAACGGGGCCTCCCGCTCAACGCCGTTTACCAGATACCGAAATCCTTCCGTCACGGATACACTTTGCTCGCCACCGTAGGCCAAAACCCGCCCTTCGCCGACCACAGCCAAACCAAAGTCTTCCCGCAGTAGAACCTCGAAATCTCCGCCCGTATCCACAATCGCCGGAACAGCCGAAGCACCGTTGATCTCTAGCGGCACAAGAAAAAGCGAAGAAAGCGGCGTCGGGTCATAGGACCCGCAACCAGGCGGAATCAAACCAAACAAACCAAAAAGAATCGCGAGGGTTGTCCATCGACATCCTCGGTGGCGAATCAGCATGTTGGTCCATTTGCAAGTCATCAGATAGTTGATCGTACGGATCACCGCCTGTCTCGAACATGGGCTTCAATGAATTGCAAAAGAAGGGAAAGGGTTTCCTAATGCACCCTATCGAGTGATCCCGACTAGCCAAGGATCATAGGAATCCGCCCCGTTGAACAAGTCGATAATCCGAATCATGTCCCCCGGATCAAATCCGCCGGATCGATTGATGTCGGTGGACCATAATGGGGCGACAACAGATTCTCCACTCAACATTTCCAGCAACGCCCGAACATCGTCCGTCGTTCGAGTCCCGTCCCCGTTCACATCACCCGGAAAATAACCCAAACGAACGGAAGTTTCACTCGCCACATGAGTAATCGTCGTCCACGTTCCCGGTTCCAAACTCTGATCAAAAACCAGCTTCACGTTGGTTGGGCCCATGACTCTGATTTCGATGATCCTTGGTGGTGAGATGTCCGTTCGAAGATGCGCGACTCGAAAATCGTCTTCGCCGATTGCTCCCACGGCGCCATTGAAATACACCTCCAAGGTTCGCCAACCTTGAAGTTGAGGATTCCCAATGTCTCGCGGCTGTCGAGCATCGATCGATCCATCCGGCGGATCGCTTCCGACAATTCGCGGCCCCGGTTCCGGAACGTGGCGAACGATCAATGCAACTTCGGTATAGCCGCTCCCAACTTCACTCTCCACCGTCGCCCCGATCATGATGGGCAAATCCGCTTCCACATCCGTCGCGCGAAAGATTCCGGTCGCACCAATGGTTCCGGCCTCAAACGGCGACCATTGCCATACGGCCTCAGCCGTCAAGTCAATGGGGTCGCCGTCAAGAGGTATGCCCACCACGCGAAGTTGAGCAGAGCTTCGTTCCTGGATTTCAGCGGGCGCTTCGATCAACAATCGTCGAAACGGGTTTACCAGGGTCAAGCAAGTCCGCGCATTTCGATAGGCTACGATATCCGGCGCGCTCCATTCCGGATGAAACTGATTCGCGCAGCTCAACGTCGCGTTCATCGTCCAACCACCGCAGTGACAATGCCCGGCACTCCAATTGTGTCCCAGTTCGTGGGCCGTCAGATCGGATTTACAGCTCAAACTACCGCAACACCCCGATTCCACCACACTGAAACTGTTCGTATTGCAAATACCGTAACGCCACGCCACGCCGATCGTCGATCCGGTTAATGGCCGACCCGTAAAAAGCTGGGCAACGTCATAAACCCCATCCCCATGATGATTCCGCCATTGGTCGGCAAACTGCCGCAACAACGTGGCCGGATCTTCTGACGTATACGGATCATCCTCCGTCGTTCGAATGATGATTCGCGTGATGACATGCCGAATTCCAACGTCACGTTCATACGCGGCGTTCGCCGCATGCAGAACCGCTTCGATCTGATTCGCGGCGAGTAAGGCGTCGCCCATGTCGACGTAAAACTCATAGTCGCCGTCAACCGCCAGTTCGGCTTGAACTATCCCCAGGCCTTGACCGGCAACAAAACCGGGATCGCCTACAGACTCGGCGGTTTCATCCTCGCTCAGCAGCAGACAGTTTCCCCCAAGTTCCTGTGTCGATTCAGGCCGCAGGTTGTAACTTTTCTCGTCGGTCGAATTTTCCTTTACCGGCTCCAACCAAAACACATGTTTGGTCGGCGTTTCGATCCTTGCATGAATTCCGCCCTGCAGCCATGAACCTCGCACGTCGCTGCCCGGCCATTCTTCTACCACTCCGCGAAACGTCTGTACCGGTCCAGGTTCGATGGGTTCATAGGACCCACCCGGCAATTGCACGACGACGCTGAATCCTCCCGCCCTTACACTGTCCGGCCACAGGTCAAAGGTAAAAGATCGCCCGCCAGAACTGAACGAGGCTTTCGTTTCGCCATCCACCCCGTATTCCAAACCCGTCATTCGCGCGGGACCTTCAAGATAGTGAACGAAAGATTCTCCGGACGAAACTGTTCCTTCTGGAGGTCCGCGATCGGCCAATACCCGCGCCGATGTAAACCCTGCTAAAATCAAAACCACTCGAACCGCATGCTTTAAAAACTGATAGGTTGGTGGCACCTGATTCAAGAACGAGTGAACGATCACTATCAAAACCGACGGTTGCTTGCCTTTTGGCAACGGCTCTTCACTTCGTTGAATTCGAAGCGCCCGGCCGTTCCGGTAAGACCTACCCCAAGCACACCCCATCCTGATCCACCGGCCCCAAAAAACCCGAAAGCTCAAATCCCCCAGCAAGCTACGTTATTATCTGTAAAGAGTTTGCATCAATCAACTTCTGTCACAAACTTGTTCTCTCAAAACGGGTACATTTTCGGACTTTCAATGTTCCGATAACCGAATGAAATGGTCCGATAAGTGGCGTGGCGTCACCGTCGCGGATTTGTGATGCAATGATTTCAAACCTGGTTCGTTTAGAATGGTATAGAAATGAGTTCAAGAGGTCTTACGCTTGAAATGGATGACCTTGCCGAATGGATCAGCCGGGCAAAATCCCTTGATGCACAGGCGTTTGATGTACTCATTGAGCGATACTCAGCGAGGCTTTATGGATTTCTGTACCGCTTAACTGGACAGCGTGAGGATACGGAGGACTTGGTCCAGGAGGTGTTTGTTCGCGTGGTCAGAACAATTTCAGAGTTTGAGCAGGTCGGGCATTTCGACGCCTGGATCTTTCGAATCGCGATGAATTTGGTTCGTGACCGAGCAAGGAAAAGCAAAGCATCGCAAAAGATACCACTAGCGGAATGGGCTCGAGGTCAGGACAAAGAGGTCCGCGACCCGGAAAAGAAATTGGAATTCGTCGAGGAGAGTGAGAAGCTTCAAGCAGCCTTGAATGAACTACCGGACTTGGATCGAGAAGTCATCATGTTGCGTCACTACGGCCAACTGAGTTTTCCAAGGATTGCGGAAATCTTGAAGACGCCGACGGGAACGCTTATGGCTCGTGCTCATCGGGCGCTTGGGAAACTGCGAGCCGCTTTGGAGTCTCCGACATGACGAGTGACAACGATTGGCAGTCTGAAATCGAGCGAAACGAAGCCTGGTTTCGCGGGGTTTGTCCTGACGTTCCAGAAGAGGAACTGGAAGGAGTCAAGCTCAAGGCCCGCGTCGCCGTGCAAGAAGAATGGCTTAGCGCCCGCATGAACGATGCGGTTCCTACGGGTATGACGTCGCGCGTAAGAGAACGCGTGCGTCGTGCGATCGTCGAGAAACGTCCCAAGCGATTCGGCATGACGCGGCGCTCAACCCGATGGTTCGGAGCGTTGGCTGCCGCGGCGGCCATTGCACTGTTTTTTTGGATGGGGCCGCGCGGGACCCCTCAAACCGAATCTTCAACGGACACCGTTGCGGTTTTTAGCGAATACCAAACCGATGCGTGGAGTGAATCTTTGGACGAACTCGATGACGAAATCTCCGTATTGGAATTGGTGTGGGGCGAGGAGACGGATTTTCAACGCGACGAGGATGAATACAACGAACTTCAGGATGCGATCGACCGTTTAATGTGGGACGGTTCGTCAGACCCGGATTGGTCGTAGAGTTCTGAGTTCATAGCCAAAGATTGGATGAATCCAATGATCTCCCCAAGAGCCGCAACACACTGGAGTTTCAAGTTAAGGTGCATGGTGATCGCCATCGGGCTAACTTCGTTTTCGCGGGGATATGCACAAGGACCGGAAAACCGGGGGCCGCACGAGCGTGACGAAATGCTCCGTGGCGACCGGGGGCCGGGCGATGAATTGTTTCCCGATCGCCCGGACATGTGGCTCGACCGAAGACCGCCGCCGTTTGAAATGACGGAGGTCGAACGCAACCAATTACGCGAGTTCATACGCGAACATTTTCCGATCATTTCCGAAGAATTAGACCGTTTGCGAGACCGCACTCCGGAATTGTACGAAAGGCGATTGCGCCGAATCGCGCCGGAGATGCGCCGTCTGTTTGAACTGGTGCGGTCCGATCCACAACGCGGATTGCTTATGATTCAGGAACGAAAGCTGGACATGCAAGTCCGTCTGATCGCTCGAAGATATCACATGGCCCGTGATGACCAAGAGCGCGCGGAGCTTCGGTTTGAGGTCCGCAAGAAGGCGGAGCAACTTTTCGACCTTCGTCGTCAACGCCGCGAATTGGAAATCCAAGAATTGGAAACTCGAATCACCGACCTACGCAATCGGCTAAAAGAAACCGCGCTGCGCCGAGAACAGGTCATCGATGAAGATGTCCGAGAATTCTTGGAACAACCTCCACCCGGACCCTTTCCGCGGCGCGAGCCTGGAAGGCCGCCCGAATGAAAATATACACAACTTCATATAATATAATATGTTACGAGTAACTGGCGTTGGTACGCGCTTATTTCAAATTTGCCGAAAACCCCGCTAGCGAGTCCGAATGCGTCCCCGTATAATCCGCACGCCGAACGAAGTCGATAAGAACCGTTCGTGGGTAGCGTTTTTTGATTTGGACTTCCATAGAGAACAGGAGTCGATGTGATCAAAGTCAGGCCTCGCGGGAACGAATCCATTCAGCAAATGTTGAAGCGCTTTAAGCGCCTTTGCCAAAGAGAAGGTCTTACCCGCGACATGAAGCGGCATAGCTATTACGAAAAACCATCTGAACGTAAGCGCCGCGCCTCACGCAAAACCGTACGCAAGGTCGACGGGAAGGACGCTCCGCCCCCCAGGGTGAAGTAGTGCGGATTTCGCTGATGCGCATCGCCCGCGCCTCATTCTCTCTGCTCATCTTCGGTTCTAACCGGGTATGCAAGTGCGGTAGATTCGCGGAGGTGCGATTTGATTAACTCCTTACTCATGATGGCAACGCTGAGTTTGATCCTGGGGGCCGATGGAGACATGGGGATGACACCTGATGCGGCCCGAATGGAGGGCGTTTGGCGGTTCGATTTTGTCGAGGTTGACGGCACAAGGAAACCGGAACCGCCCTTTGCCACGAATAAGGTGATTATGTTGAAAGATGGTCGCTTCGTGATCACGCAAGGATCGCAATTTACGCATGGCGTGATGAAGATCGATTCGACGAAAAAGCCGAAACAATACGATTCGACGATTACGCGGGGAACCGCCAAGGGTCTTACGTTTTCGTGCATTTACGAGCTTGACGGAGATTCGCTTAAGCTCTGCGGCTCCTATCGCGGTGGAGATCGGCCAGGCGATTTTGTGACCGGGCCTGGAAGTGGACTCGTGATGCAAGTCCTCAAGAGAGAAAAGCAAAACGTCCAAGACGCGTTGAGAGAAGTAGCACAAAAAGAGCTTTTCGGAAGCTGGCAGGGGATTTCGTGCACACGCGATGGATCGCCCGAATCGGGTGAAGATTCCAAGAAGATGAGAGTGGCGTTCGATCCCGATGGAAAAATCACCGTTGTCGAAGGTGATGGAGTATCTCATTCGGCAAGCACGACGATTGACGCACTGGTCGATCCCCTGGCGATCGATATAGTTTACACGGACGGCAAGATGAAGGGCCAAATCTGGCTCGGCATCGCCACGATCGACGGCGATTCGCTTACGATCTGTCGCGCGATGCCCGGCAAAACTCGGCCGACGGAATTTCGATCCGACCCAGGCAGTGGACGCACGCTGGTGACCTGGCACCGGCTCGAGGCGGAGAAAAAGTGAGCGTGCCGCTTTCGAACTTGACGCAGCCCGCGCGCGGCGGTCGATTAAGGTAGGTTCGCTCAGAACTACGGTGCGTGCAATTCTAAAGGAACTCGATCGTGGCAAACGGTCCCAAAGTCGCACTCGTCACGGGGGGTTCACGAGGGATCGGACGCGCGATCTGCGTCGAGCTTGCCAAAAGCGGATATGCCGTCGTCATTAATTTTCAAGAGAATCTCGGAGCCGCGGAAGAGACGAGGGAATTCGTCGAAGCCGAAGGGGTTCCATCGGAAATTTGTCAGGGCGACATCGCGGATTCGATGCAACGGGAGTTGATCGTGGATTCCGCGATGGAGCGTTTCGGGCGGATCGACCTCTTGGTCAACAACGCGGGGATCGCACCCTCGGAACGCCGCGACATTCTGGAAACCGAAGAGGAAACTTTCGATCGCATTTTGAATATCAATCTTCGCGCACCCTATTTTCTTACCCAGCGTGTGGCGCGAGTGATGATCGAACTCATCGAAGACAAAACGATCGACACGGCATCGATTGTGAACATTTCATCGCTTCGATCGTATACCGCCGCGCGGAATTACGGGGAATATTGCATCAGCAAAGCCGGGGTCAGCATGGTGACGAAGTTGTTCGCCGTGCGGTTGGCCGAGTATGGAATTCGCGTGTACGAGGTTTGCCCGGGAATTATTGAGACGGATATGACATCGAGTGACACCACGCGAGCGTATTACAACACCAAGCTGGCCGCGGGCATGGCCCCGATCAATCGATGGGGACAACCCGAGGAAGTGGCCAAAGCGGTGGGGGCGATCGCTCGGGGAGATTTTCCATTCACCACGGGGGCGGTGTTTCACGTTGACGGCGGGTGGCACTTGCGGTCGTTGTGATGTCGGTCGCTGTCGGAAGGCCAGACCACAAGGGAAGACTGCCACCCGTGCGAGCAGTTCATTCAACGCCGGCGGAGTCAGTACGGCGGAGTTTTGGCACCGACGACGATGTGGTCACGATCCGTCATGATCTATGCCTCATCCGTCAATGATCTCACGGTCGAGGATTTGAGCGCAATAAAAGCCCGCCACTATACCTCACCCCATTGTCGATAACCGGGCGGAAGAAAAATCCTAGTATCGATAATGCGGCGATTTGTAAGGGCCGTCGACCGAAACGCCAATATACTCGGCTTGGTCAGGACGTAACTTCGTAAGTCTTACACCCAGTTTGTCCAAATGCAGACGCGCGACTTTTTCATCCAAGTGCTTTGGAAGCGTGTAGACTTTTTTCTCGTATTTTAAGCCGTTTTGAAACAATTCCATTTGGGCGAGAACCTGGTTCGTAAAGCTATTGCTCATCACAAAACTCGGATGCCCCGTCGCACAACCAAGGTTGACCAGCCGCCCCTCGGCCAACAAAAGAATTGCATGACCATCCGGGTACACCCACTTATCCACTTGGGGTTTAATATTTTCCTTCTTGATCCCCGACGTCTTCTTTAGACCGGCCATGTCGACCTCGTTATCGAAGTGACCGATGTTGCAGACGATCGCCAGATGTTTCATCTTGGCCATGTCCGACGCGAGGATGATGTCCTTGTTGCCTGTTGCGGTCACGAAGATGTCGGCGGTACGTACCACGTCGTCGAGTGTTTTGACTTCATACCCTTCCATGCACGCCTGCAACGCGCAGATCGGATCCACCTCTGTGATCACCACGCGACATCCTTGGCCCCGCAAGCTTTGTGCCGATCCTTTCCCAACGTCGCCAAACCCGCAAACGACGGCCACCTTGCCAGAGAGCATGACGTCCGTCGCCCGCATGATCGCATCGACGAGAGAATGTCGGCAGCCGTATATGTTGTCGAATTTACTCTTGGTCACGCTGTCGTTGACGTTGATCGCAGGGAACAACAGCGTGCCCGCCTCTTGACGTTGATAGAGACGGCGAACACCCGTAGTCGTTTCCTCGCTGACGCCCACGATTTTTTCGGCCATTCGATGCCACTTTTGCGGATCGTCTTGAATCTCATCGCGCAACAGCTCGAGGATGAGTTCCAGCTCTTCGTTATTCCGCGCGGTCTTGGGATCGGGCAGCGCACGACTTTTCGCAAACGTGTTTTCCGCCTCATAGCCCATGTGGATCAACAGCGTGGCATCTCCGCCGTCGTCGACAATGACATTGGGTCCGCCTTCCGGGAAATCCAATGCCCGTGCCGTGCACCACCAATACTCCTGTAGGGTCTCTCCCTTCCAGGCAAAAACCGGAATCCCCGCTTCCGCAATCGCTGCGGCCGCATGGTCCTGCGTGCTGAAAATATTGCAGCTACACCATCGCACCTCGGCACCGAGCTCCACCAGTGTTTCGATCAACACCGCTGTCTGAATGGTCATGTGCAAGGACCCGGTAATCCGCGCGCCCTTGAGCGGTTTTTTCCCGGCATATTGCTCGCGGAGGGCCATCAATCCCGGCATCTCGTGCTCGGCCAGGATAATCTCCTTCCGACCATACTCGGCGAGTCCGAGGTCCGATACCTTAAAGTCCTGTACGACCGTTGTCATTGGCTTCTCCGTTTGAACGGGGTTTCTTAACCACAGATTCCATATCGACCGCTGGGGTTTGGCCATGAAACGGACCAAACCCGATTGCACTTCTCGCTTCGTCTCAAGGATTAGCGGGCCTTGATGACCGTCCCCCTTCATTCCGGGCAACTGAACTGCGAAGGCCTCGAACCTTCGAATCGCTGATTCAGAGTCAGCTACCGCCAAGTGAATTCCACGCGAGTAGCCCGGTTTTGTCAACTACCTCCAGCATTTTTCGCAGCAGTCAGAATTTGGACCCAACGAATGATGGCCCCAATCTCGCCGTCGTCGTTGCGGCATCGGGAAGCTTGACCTGATCCCCGCAATGGGTCCGGTCCTTGTTCCTTCAGGACTTCTTCAATGGATGGGGCAACAGTCTACGGACATGGACCCTGAGGCAGCGGCGACCCGATCATGCGAGAATAAGTTCCCGCGCCATTGAGCAAGTCCAACAGGCGAAGAAGATCGAGCGCGTTCGTTACTCCGCTGTGATCCATATCAAGCTGGTAGAGTGTGGCACTTGAACACGTTTGGGTGTGCGAAAATTGCTCCATGCAATCGACAGCCACGATGACATCGAGGGCATTAACGACGGAATCACCGTTTACATTTCCGGAATGAAAAATAAACGTGCCCTCGGATCCATCTCCTTCGTAGGTCAGGGTAGTCGCCGCCGAAGGAGTAATCGCACGGTCAAGTATAATCGTGTAGATGCCCAGTGGTCCTTCAAACACAGCCGCAATACCGTTAGCAAATCCATCGACGCGGGTCTCGCATAGCGTGAAGCATTCATCGTCCGCGCCTGACGGAGCTTGGACCGTGAGCACTTGGATTCCTTGTCGCGGAACGAAATCCACAATAGGGTGTGGTTGGCGAGCATCGATGACGCCGTCCGGCGGATCCATGAAGATCACGCCACCTTTCTGTGGACAAAAAGGAGCGCGGCATGGCGGTTCAAATGGATCTGGCGTGCAAGCGCGATTAAAGGACCATCTGCCGGAGCATTGGTTTCGCAATTCGTCGTCGCTGCATTGGAACAAATCGCCGTCGCAGCAGGCCCCGCGCGCGGATTCACCGTAGCAAAAAACTCGTGATCGGAAGCTCCCGGCCGGGGTGCATCCGGTGCCGCCAGGGCAATTGGTCGGGGAAAATCCTCCAAAGTTTAGACCAGGCTCCCATGTCCCCGTGTTTCGGGCATAGCCATCTTCGCTGGAGCCGACTTCTCCAAGACCGGCGGTCACCGGCCCCGAACTTCCCGTTGTCGTGGAAACCACGATCCAGAATTTAGCGGGAAGGACGGTCCCAGAGGGAAACGTCGGAGTGGCCAAGCGCTGGGTGTGCTGGTCGGACTGAATTCCGGCAAACGCCGCACGTGTTCCGGGAATGGGTAGAGCGGGTCGGTCGTCGATGGAGATGACGCCGTCTGGTCCCGGATCGTTTGTCCAAAGCTCTAATGTGGCACCGAATGAGGGCGTGCCGAGAGTTCCGGTGACCGACAACTCGTACTGGGCCAATTCGCAAGGGAGGGCCCCGGTGGAAAGACGAATATCGTCCGCGACTTGCGTGCTGAAAACGATGGGAAGAAAAGTACCGGTAAGAAAACGATTGTCGAAACCGAGATAGGTTGGCTCGCACGGATTCGGCGAACACGTGCTCCCGGTTCCTCGCCAAATTCCGGAACATTCGGATTCCGAGATCTCTTGACATGCTTCGTCGTTGCAGCACGCCCCTTTTGGTGGCGGTGGCAAATCGCATTCGAGCGTTGCCCAGAATCCGGAATAAGGAAACGGAGGGCCCGGTCCGAAAAAGAAAAGGGAACACAGATTCGTAGCCGTACGCTCTAATGAAAAGAAATTGCCGGTGTGTCCGGTTTCGGCTTCTTCCGCGATGACCCAGCCGCTGGTGCTTGTGGAAAAGCCCACGCGCATCCAAACGATACCGGGAACGACTACCGGGTCGGTGAAGGATTGCCTAAGCGTCTGAGGTGAACCATTGGCCGGAAGGTCGGGCCAGTCTGATTCCGTTCCCGTGATCAGAACTCCGCCATTGCACGGGTCGCCATTCCACAGTTCCACATGTACGTCAAACATCCCGCCGCCGGTGCCCGCAACCAACAACTCGTAGGAGACCATTTCGCAACCGAACGGCTCTGTCGTGGTCAGATCGTCCGAAAGTATAACTCCGAGTCCAGGAGCGCTAAAAAGTCCAGCGAATGTACGGGTATTCTCGTATACGATCGTACCGTTAAGAGTGCCGGCGATGACGGGTGTGGGTGCATGACGGTATTCGCCGGTCGAAAGGGTGATCGCATCCTGTGCGATGCCATCGGCACAAATCATGGCGCAAAGCGCATGGAATAAGCATCGTCGGATATCCAAAGCTTGTTCCCCCTCGCGTCCACGACTCGCCCTATGTTGGCAACAACCCCACCCCGGCGGATGTTCCCACGGGCCAGCGCCAAACCGGCAGGACTCCTTGAGTTATCGTACGCTGTGAGTTGTTTGGAAACAAGGTCCGATAGGATGTTCGGGACACTCACAAAATACTTAAGAATGGAAAATGGACCACGGGGTTGACAGTTTCAAGTTTTTGAGTACGCTTCCCGGCGTTACCCGTTTCGAAGTCCTTTTCTTGGAGAAGCTCACATGAAAACTCTGTTTTGGTCTTTGGTCTTGTTATCACAAGTTCAGCCCGGACCCGTTTGGACGGGTTCAAGTGCGCCGCAGCGGAACCCTTATGGCCCGGTCGACATGGATGATGGGGGGCAGGGCACGGCGGACCCTTATTGGCGCTTGATGACGCTTGCGGATTTTCTGGATACGGCGGAGGAAGAGTTGACCGCGACTGGAGTTGGCGAACCATTCGGGGTGAGTATGCGACTTTCGGAGCCGACCGTTCAGTCGGGGTTGCCTATTTCGTCGGCGTTCGCGTTTGTGACGCTTTCCGTTCCCGGTGCGGATATCGGATCGGGAGAGCTTTCCATCGTGGCCAATTCGGATACCGGCGTAGTGAACTTCAGAATGGAGATCGTCGAGTTCGATGCGGTTCGGATTCTGGACCTTGATGTGACACTTTCCGGCGGCGTACTTTTGGAATGGGGAACGCTGAGCGTGGATACGGGTGCGACAACGACGACGTACTCCGGCGGGTGGGTGTATACGCACGCGGATGGCTTGTCGACGCACCCGGATTCGGATGAGGGGTTTCATGATGAAGCGGCGGTGATGTTTCATGTGATTCTGCCGGAGCCGGAGCGAAAAGGGAGGAGTCTGCGAGCGCCGCCGTTGCTCAGTACGATCTTCGCACACATTGGCAACATTGCCTCGCACTTGGTTGTATCAATCATCGACGCTTTTCGCCCCTACACCGCGCCGACTTCCTGTTCGGGGCCGATCGTCTATAACGGGGCTGGGCAAAGCTGCGAAAATGCGTTTCCCTGCTTAACCATACTGGAGGATCTCTGCCTAAAAATTGACGAGATTCCCGATGTTTCGGTAGCGTTCAAGAAGTGCATGAAGGGTCGATGCGGCTGCGGCGGGTCCAGCCATAGACGATTGCGGATTTCGTGTGACGATGCAAGCGATTGCGGGTCCTGCGGATCTGTCCCCGGTTGCAGCAACTTCGGCGCAACGATTTGGTATTGCGAGAACAACAATCTCGAGTGCCGATGTGCCGGAATTGTGTTTCACGAAATGACACATTCTTGCGGCATAGGTCATTCGTTGGAGTACACTTTGAATCCGGATTGTGATATTCCCAATGACTCCGCGTGCCAGATTGGTGAGATGTTCGAAGACGAATGCATAGCTGCGTCCCCCAATTTCGAGGAGCCATGAATGAAGTCGATCGTAAATGAGAATTGCCTAAATTGGGGCATGTACTGTTTGATATTTCCGCCGTTTTGCTTTTTGCTCGGGAATTTCAGTTGTCTTCCAGGAGATTGTGCGGATTATTTGAACGTCCAAGGGGTTGTGTTCGATGGCGCCTCGGAGACGCCGCTAGTTGGAGCCTTTTTAGGCGGACGGGCATTCACGGCAGGATTGGAGACCGATTTTATTGCTGCGGTGATTTCTGACGGTGGCCCGAACGGACCGCCCTCCGATGAAAATGGACGATTTCTGTTGCCATTTTGGACTGGGCTGGGTAGGTGCCAGCCTTTCCCCGATTTCCCATTTCCAGATCTGGTGGAGATCATCGTTGTGCGAGATGGATGCGAACAGCGGTTCATGATTGATATCAATGAAGAAACCGTGGTTGACTTATCCGCGCCGAACGACACCCTGCAACTTCGGGAGCCGATTCGCGTACCGGCGTGTCCGGGATAGGAGGCCGGATGGAACCGGGGATTGGTTTCAAGCAGAGTGTTTTGCTTCTTCGCCATCGCCTGAGGAGCCCTAGAGAATGAGTAGCAGTAAAAAAACAAAATCATTTCGCTCGAAGTTTTGTCTCCTCGGATTTACCCTGCTTTTGTGTTTGTTTGGAGCGAGCTGTGGGCCTTTGGGGCATTGCGAAGATTTTTTGTATGTGGAGGGGTTGCTGTTGGATGAGTCCTCGGGAGCGCCGATTGCGGGAGCGTTCCTGGGTGGAACAGCATTTACCGGAGGCGTGGAAACTGATTCCTACCCACCCGTGATCTTTGATGGAGGACCCAACGGGCCACCCTCTGACGCGCAGGGTCGATTTCGAATCGAGTTTGGAATTATCTTGGGTGGGTGCAATCCTCCGCCGGTGTTTCCAATGCCCGACCAAGTTGAAATTGTCGTCGTGCGCGATGGATGCGAACAGCGGTTTATGATCGACATCAACGAGGAAACCGTCGTCGACTTATCCGCGCCAGATGACATCTTGCAACTTCGAGAGCCGATTCGTGTGCCGGCTTGTCCCTGATGGGAAAGGGTGCGAGATTGGGGACAGGTTTCAGGATGAATGCGTAATTAGTTTACCCAATACGCCGGTTCCTTGATTGCGGCAACGGAGTGTCATTTCCATGAAGCAGTTATTATTATTCCATCAGGCTGGGCTAACAGCCCGCGTTGCCGCACTCTTGGGGGGTGTCTGCTTTTTTCTGTTGAATAGCACATGTATCCACCGCGATTGTTTTCCGTACCTGAATCTGCGGGGGCAAGTGCTGGACGCGGAAACCCAAAACCCTTTGTCCGAGGTAACAATTCGCGGGCGATCGCTGAATGACGGTCAGTTGCCGCTTGGGTTTTACACCGAAGACATGCAAACGGTTGTTAATGGCACATTCCTTGTGAGTTTTGACGATGAACGAGGAATTTGTGAACCATTTCCTATTCCGGATCAAGTGGAAATCACAGTTGTTCTAAGCACTTGCGATCGCGTGTTCTTGATAGAAGTGAACGCGGACACATTCGTCGACCCGACGTTTCCAATGATGGAGGGCGAGTTGCGCGAGTCCATTCTCGTTCCGCCGTGTCCCTGATGGGAAGGCGTGCGAGATTGGGAACTGGTTTGAGGATGAATGTATCCTGGTCGAGCCGATACCATGATGCAAGTGGTCAAATAGTGACCGTATGTGTCAATTGGAAGTGCCAAGGAGCGCAAGTGCTTTGGAATTGTTGAAGATGAACATGAGATTTCGCGAACGACATGCGGATTCGTTTGCGGCCATCGAGTTGGCCGTCGTTGCGGTTTGGCTGGTCGGGTTAAGCGGATGCATTTATGCACATTGTAGCGATTTTCTGTATTTGGACGGGATGCTTTTAGATGGGTCCGCCGGAGAGCCGATTGAAGGCGCCTTCTTAGGTGGAACGTCGTTTACCGGAGGAGAGGAAACTTACTCTTTCCCGGCCGTGATCTTTGATGGCGGACCTGACCAGCCACCCTCTGACGTTCAAGGTCGGTTTCTTCTGGAGTTTTCTTCTGATCTTGGCGGGTGCGATCCGCCGCCGGAGTTTCTGATGCCGGATCAGATAGAGATCGTCGTCGTGCGGGATGGGTGTGAACAGCGGTTCATGATCGACATCAACGAAGAAACCGTGGTCGATCTTTCTCCGCCGAATGACACTCTGCAACTTCGGGAGCCGATTCGCGTGCCGGCGTGTCCGTAGCAGCCATTTTTCTTGAATCCCGAATGCTACGCTGTTCTTGCGGGATTAAGCATTCGCTTTAGCATCATTTGCCGATGCTTGAGCGATTAAATGAAACGATTGTGGCGATTTCGTCCGCGCCGGGGCGTGGGCCGGTGGGGATCGTTCGACTCAGCGGGGCGAAGGCGATTGAAATAGTCGGCCGGTTTGCGCGGTTGGCGTCCGGGAAGCAGATCATTGAAGTGCCCGGTTCAAATCGAGTATCGGGCGAGGTGTTGATCGATGATGAAGCGTCGGTGCCGGCGGAATTTTTGGTTTGGCGTGGGCCTCGAAGTTATACGCGGGAGGATGTCGTCGAGATTCATACGATCGGTTCGCCGCCGTTGTTGGAATTGATCCGGCAGCGAGCGGTGGAGTTGGGTGCGGTTGCGGCGCAGCCGGGTGAGTTTACGGCTCGGGCGTTTCTCAACGGGGCGATGGATCTTTCGAAGGCAGAGGCCGTCGCGGGATTGATTCGGGCACAGAGTGACACACAACTCCGCGCCGCGCACCGTATGATGGAGGGGCATCTTTCCGTGCGGGTGGCCGAGCTTCGGGACGCTCTCGCGGTAGTGTTGGCCCTTGTGGAAGCGGGGATCGATTTTGTGGATGAACCGATCGAGTTCATCCGAGCCGATGCCTTGTACGATGAGCTCGACCGGATTTCTCGACGCCTTTCTTCGATGACCGCGGGTTCCGCGTCGGTGGAACGATTGACTACGCTACCGGTCATTCTACTCTTCGGTCGACCCAATGCAGGGAAGAGCACGTTGATGAATCGGTTGAGCGGCACGAGTCGGGCGATCGTCGCGGCCGTAGCGGGAACAACTCGAGATATCCTCTCCGCTCCGATTCAAATTGGAAAGGTGGAGGCGTTGCTTTTGGACAGCGCGGGTGTGGATCAATCGCCGGAGGAGATCATCGCGGCCGCCCGGGAGATGACTCTGTCGACGGCGGAACATGCGGACCTGGTTTGCGCGGTCTTGAGTGCAGTGGAGGAATTGGAGGAGCAAACGCATATTCTAGAGACAGTGGCAGGCGCAAGGGTCGTGATTGCGTTGAATAAGATTGATGCAGTGTCACCGAATGACGTTCAGTTATGCGTTTCGCGGCTTCAGGGTCAATTCCCTGGCGTCCAATGCATTTGCCCGATCAGTGCGAAAAACGGCGTAGGGTTGGATGAATTGCGGACAGCTTTGGCCGCCGGCATCGACGACAAAGGTCTGACCGTTTTGGGCGAGGCCTTGCTGATGACCGAAAGGCAGCGACAAGCCTTGGCGGATGCGTTGACCGCGCTCCAACGAGCAGTTGGGCTCGTCACCTTTGCCACCGATGTCAACGCTCAGGCGGAGCTTCTTGCATTTGAACTGCGCGAAGCGGCGGAGTTCTTGGGTGTGATGATCGGAGCCGTGACGACAGAGGACTTGCTCGGTCAAATCTTCTCAAAATTCTGCATTGGAAAGTAACGCGAACCGTGTTCATTTTACGTATGTTGCTTCAGCATAATGGCAAGCGACCTGATGGCTGGGTGCTTGTACAGAGAGTGCTTCCAGTTTGGGCGCCTCGTTGCGGCACCGCTCTGTGGCGATCGGACAACGAGGATGAAAAGCGCACCCGCTCGGCGGATTGGCCGGATCGGGAGGTTCACCCATGATCGGAACACGAATCTCTTTCGTTGCGTGCAAATCGGGAACGGACGCAAGCAGGGCCTGCGTATAGGGGTGTTGCGGGGATTTGAATACATCGACGGTGTTCCCGATCTCAACGACTTTGCCCAAATACATGACGGCGACGCGATCGCTGATTCGTTCGATGACGGCCAGATTGTGCGCGATGAATAAGTAGGTAAGGGAGAGGTCTCGCTTCAATTCTTCGAGGAGTCTGAGGATTTGTGCCTGGATGGAGACGTCCAGCGCGCTGACCGGTTCATCGCACACGATGAATTTTGGCGATAGTGCGATCGATCTCGCAATTCCGACGCGCTGTCGTTGCCCGCCGGACAGCTCATGTGGGTAGCGGTCCAGGTAAGCATCCGATAGACCCACGCGAAAAAGCAGGTTGGCCGAGGATTCTCGTCGTTTCGATCGCGACACCGATGCGTGAATGGTATACGGTTCCCAAAGGATTTGCTCCAGGGTCATTCGAGGATTTAGGCTTCCCAATGGATCTTGAAAGACTATCTGCATGTCACGCCGGAGTTGACGTAGGCTTCTTCCGGACCATCGGGTAATGTCTTTACCGCTGAAGCATATAGTGCCACTGCTTGGCTCCACGAGTCGAAGAATCGCCCGACCCAACGTGGTCTTGCCGCACCCGCTTTCACCCACCAACCCCAGCGTCGTTCCTTCAGCAATATCCAGGCTGACTCCGTTGACGGCAAACAGGGGCTCGTGTTTTCGAAACCACCCACCACTTCGCGCGGGAAACCCGACTTTGAGGTCTTGAATTTCTACGAGCGTTTCCATCCTATTTCCATTGTCTAACCGCCGAGCACTTTAAGCCGCTGCTCATAAACGTTTCGTTGACCGTTATCTCTCGGTAGGAGTTGAATCGCCTGTCTATATCGGGCGATTGCGCCGGTCAAATCGCCTCGAAACGCCAACAACTCCGCCTGACACACCAGAACGGCCGGATCGCTCGGCGCAAGCGATGAAGCATGGATCGCCCACTGCCACGCATGGTCAAGATCATCGCCGTTTCGTCGCTCCAGCAGAAGCATGGCCAACTCCACCGCCCATCGCGACTCGCGTGCTTCCAATCGAAGCGCCTCCCGATAGTGCTCGATGGCCTCATCGATTCGATTGGCGTAGACCGTCGTAACCGCATATTCCGCCTGCCAATCGGCTCGATGTTGAAATTGCCCTTCGGTTTCCGCTAAGCGCGAGATTGCTCCTTCAAGGTCTCCAAGATCGCGCATTTTTCGAACCACCATCAATTCCCGCTGCAGATCGCCGGGATCGCGCCGTGCGGCCTCTTCGAGTCGGTGAAGTTCTTCAACATGCACATTCGACCATGCATCCTTCGCTCGATCCAGCAGTTCCACCGTCGGCGGATGGTGGGGGACTTGCATATTCGCGATTTGAAGATGATGCATCGCCCGACCCAAGTCACCCGCCTTCCAATAGCTTCGACCCAACGCACGATGAGCATCCGTGTATCCCAAGTCCATCTCCACCGCGCGGCGCAACAATTCAATGCCACGGCTTGACTCTCCATTCTCTACCAGCCATTGTCCGTACAGATGCGAGACGCTAATGGAATGGGGCATGTCTCGATACGCCGCCGAAAACAATTCGCCGTTGTTTCGCCAATCGGATTCGCGCAGCCAGCATCGACCGAACAGAGCTCCGACAATCAGTAGGCCAACGGTGATCCCAATCCGCTTTCTCAAGATCGGACCAAGATAGAATCCCAATAGCATCGCCACCCATACCGAGGGAAAGAACCAAACTCGTTCTGCAAAAAACACCTGCAACAAGACGAACGCGTTCGATGTCGGCGCATAACTGACCACGACGGCCGCAACCAAAACAATTACGATGCCACGCTTCTTCCGCAACGCAACCGTCGACAGGATCGCCAAACCCAGCGTCATGACCAATCCGAGGATGACGTGCCCGTCAAACAACGACGTGGCCAAACGGACCGCGTTCACCGAATATCCAATCGAGAGCACCGCCGGCCAATAGGTCTTCGCCCAATACATCCCCCACAGTTGCATGACGCCCAAGGCGTGTTGCCACACCGGGGCGTCAACCAAAACGTTGACCGTCTTGCTCGGAGCCGGTTGCTGATGCAGGTGTACACCAAGAGCTTGAGACCGAAGAATCAAATACAAGACGATCGGTACGATCAAATACAGTATACGCCTTAGAGAATTCAATCCAAGCATAGTTCCGCGCCCAACAGGGCCATCTTGTGGCACTCTCGCGTGCGAATCAGTCCGCGCCCACCACGCGTCGAAAAGCGCTACGATCAAAACGCCTCCGATCGCGCTTTCCTTCGATGCGACGGCCGCGAATAGGGCCATCGCCGCCAACACCCCCCAACCCACCTTCGCCCCGGATGATTCGCCTAGAGTCGACCGACGATGGGCTAAGATGGCGATGAGCACACCAATCGCCGCCAACAAGTCCGCCCGCCCAACAATCGAACACACCACTTCAGTATGGATGGGCAAAACCGCGAACAAAGTCGCCGCCGAAAACGCCTGCTGATCGCTAAACCCGACTCGGCGACCCAACCGCGCGATCATCGCACAAACCCCGGCGTAGAGGAGCAGGTTCACCATCCTCTGAGGAAAGGGGCTCGGCCCAAAGACAATTCGCACCGCCCGATACGAACTCACTGCCAACGGTCGATAAAGCAAGTCACGATGCGGAGAACTCTCCGCCGCCTGCGACCAATAGTCCGTCGTCCAAATCGAACCCCACTGCCCCGGCTCGTTCACTTTCGCATTGACTTGCACAACAGCCACATCGTCGTAACAAAAATCGTTCGGCAACGTGTTTAGATAACACACCACACCCACGACCGCCGCGACCCACTCAGGCCACAGGCGAGGGCATTTTTTCCCAAAAACCGCGTGTGCCGTTGAGTTGATCTCTCTCACCCCTAATACTCAAAGAGCCTGGAAGCACTCCACCCTCATGAAGATAGGCTATGTTGCACCAATTGGAAGAAAGGACCTACTTGCTATCCCAAATAGAACCGCACAAGCGAGCTTCGGGATTCCGCCCGCGCGACCCAATAGGTGGAAAACGGCTCGCATGGGCTTTTCGTTTTAGCGCGTTGGTTTATTTCCGACAATTCGCGGCGCCCAGTCGCTTCCATTTAATTTCCCGTGAGACTATCCTATTCCGTTAATTCCTGATCTCGGAGAATACCGGATTCACGAGATGGGCTATGCACGCGTTTTGGCTGCGACGACTTGGAGCATTCGATCGGAGACGAATTATGAACGTGAAGGACAAAAACAAACTCCCGCTATCTTTTTTGATGATCGGACTGGGGATTCTTGCCCTCAACCCATCGCGACTTTGGGCGGCGGATGAAAAGAAAACGACTCCACCGGCGCCAATCAAGGCGAGCGCAGCACAAGGGACCATCGAGAAGTTTATCAAAATCCGTTGGCCTCGCGCTGTGGAAATGGCCCCGGACCAAAGCCTCTACTTTGTCCATGATCCAGACGGTATTCGCCAACTATACAAAGTGCCGCCGGGTTCAACCCAGGAAAAGGCCGTAAAGCTCACGACATTCCCCGATGGCATCAGCGGCTATACTCTAAGCGATGACGGCAAATGGCTCGCCCTGACCGCTGCCCGCGGCGGTAGTGAGCAAACCGCGATCTATCTTATGGACGCCGCCACCGGAAAAGTGGAAACCCTGTTCGAGAATCCCAACGTCGTCTACGAAAGCATCCTCTGGCGACGCGATTCCAAGGCTTTCGCCTATCGGGCCAACGACGTTTCGTCCTCTGATTTCTTCGTGTACATCTATGACCTTGCGTCAAAAACGCCTAAGAAAGTCTACGCGGAAAAGGGTTCAAATTCGCCCGGAGACTTTAATCGGGACGGCACCAAACTCGTCGTCGAAAAATACACATCGGCCTCGTATTCCCAACTTTTTGAAATCACCCTCGCCACCAATGAAGTTCGAGAAATCACCCCGAAAGGCGAAGAATGGTCTTATGATTCGGTGGGTTATTCCCCAACCGACCGGACATTTGTGGTCAACACGGACTTTCACGGCGACATGAAAACGCTGCACGCCATTGACCTGATCACGGGTGAAATGAAACCCGTTTTGTCCGAGTTTCAGGGCCACGAAATCGACTTTGCCGGATTCAACCTGGATCGCTCGATCCTGGCGATTGGGGTCAATGAGGACGGTTATCGAAATCTCCACCTTCGCCGATCCAATGACATGGCCCCACTCAAGGCGCCGAGAATCGAGAAAGGGATTGTCGCCAACGTGAATTTTCAGGGCAATCATTTGCTTTACGGCCTGGATAACGCGACCACGCCGGGCGTGGTCTATCGTTGGGACCTCAACAAACCGGATGAACGCGGCGTGGCGATGACAACCGCTGACACCCAAGGGATTGACGTGTCCAAGTTCCTACTCCCAGAACTCGTTCATTACCCCTCGTTCGACGGCGCCAAAATCCCGGCGTTTCTTTACGTTCCGCCGACCTACAAAAAGGGCCAGAAAATTCCCTTCGTCGTGCAATACCACGGTGGTCCCGAAGGCCAATATCGTCCCGCCTTCGATCGCCAATTCCAATATTTGCTTTCCCAAGGCTACGGGATCCTCGCCCCCAATGTCCGCGGTTCCAGCGGCTATGGAAAAGCCAATCTCGAAGCCGACAACTACAAGAATCGTGAGAAGTCCGTCAAGGACGGCGTCTGGGCCGCAAAATATTTGATCGATCAAGGGTACGCCGACGCCAAAAAAATCGCCGCCTGGGGGGGTAGCTACGGTGGTTTCATGACCATGGCGGTCATCACCGAAGCTCCGGAACTGTTCGGCGCCGCTTGCGACGTGGTCGGCATCGTGAATTTCGAGACTTTTCTAAAACAAACCAAGGATTACCGTCGAGCATTACGCGAAGTGGAATATGGACCGCTAACAGATCCCGAGTTCTTGAAGTCGATTTCGCCTATTTACAAAGTCGATCGTATTGACACCCCGCTCATGATCGCTCACGGATTAAACGACCCGCGCGTTCCAGTCGGGGAAGCCATGCAAATCGCGGTGGCCTTGAAAAAACGCGGAAAACCAGTCGAAGAACTCTATTTCCCAGATGAGGGTCATGGTTTCGCCAAGGAGGAAAACCGCCTACTTTACTTCCAACAGTGGGCACTTTTTCTGGCGAAATATCTTCCCGTTCCAAAGTCCAGCTAAGATAATGGATATCGTGACGATGAAATGGGTACACCGAAAATGGAGAATTCGGATAGACAATTAACAACTGTCCGATAATAACACAATCAATTGTCGCGGAACCGTTTTTGGTTGCGCTCGCGGGTGTGAAATTTTTCGACACTTTTGACAAGAAAAGTTAAAACGGGGAAGTTTGCCGATATCCTTAGTAGTGTTTATGCTCAACAATGAAGTGCCCCGCCTAATGAAAGGCGAGTGATTTATGAAGACTGTTAAAAAGTGCGTTCTTGCTTTAATTCTCCTGATACAGGTTTCTGTCTGCCAAGCAGACGTTTTCCGCGATTTGGCCTTGGGACTGGGAGCGGCGGGTTTTGATTTGCAAGGTCAGCAAAACTATTTGAGCGGTGGAATCGACTTTCTCACAACCAACACTTTCACCGGCGAACAGCTTGATCTTGGTACGACTGATTTGACACTTAACGGTCCTCTTTCGTTTTCCGTTTCCACCGGGGGTCGAGGGCTTTCCGAACTCGAGCTATCTTTCCGCACTGCGGTTAACTCGACGTCCGGAGCAAGTCCGCTGCAATACGTCTTGAATTCCGACGTGGGCAATCAATCCGCGCAGATCAACGGCTCGCTCTTGCTCGATGGCAGAATGACTTTTAACGGCTTCGGCTTTTACGATTTGGATATGCAGTACTCTTCGCGCCAAACGATTACCCAAGACGGCGTTTTCGCCAAAGGCACCACACAGTCCGACCAAGACGTCGGCCCCATCAACATTTCCGGGAATATCTACGTGGACATCCTAGCGACGATCACCGATCCACTTTTTGTGCGCGCCGGCACGGTGAATATCTTTTCGCAATTCAGCGGTCGCGATCAGCTTCAAAAGGCCCTAGCCGACGACTTGGAATCCGCCGGACCAGATGTTGCTTTGACTCAATTGACCACAAACCCGGCGGTTGAACGCGCGATTACGAGTTCGCTTTCTCAACTCTTTCCAAACTTCGGCGATCAAACGGCCTTCGCAGACTCCGGCATCCGCGTCGTCCCGGAACCCGCCGTCTTGCTTCTCATGCTCCTCGGCGCGCCGCTTGTGCTTCACCGAAGCCTCAAAGGTCGTCGTTGGCTGCGTTCATAAGGCATCGTTCACACTTTACGAGTTTGTTCGGCGCGAATCCGGTCGACCAAGCTTCTCAATCGGCACGATCGGTCGGCGGACGATTCCCAGACTTGGTGCGCCGCAGGTTGAGCCTTTATCGCCGGTGGCTTTGGAGTGCGAGCAATGGCAGGAGCCGGACTTGCGCAACGTGCGGCGTATGACTCTTGCGAGGTAAAAGACCGCCGCAAGTCCCACCATGACGGCCAATATGTCTTGAAGTCCCATGCAAATTCACACCCACCGCACCACAACCTGATAGGTCGCCAGCGACCCGATGTACGCCAACCCGGTCATATAGCAAAACGTAAACGTCGTCCAGCCCCATGAGTTCGTCTCTCGCTTGATCGTCGCCAAAGTGCCAAGGCATTGGCAGCACAACGCGAAGAACACCATGATCGAAAGTGCGACCGCCAGGTTATACACCTTCCGCCCGTCCGGCCACGTGGCCGTGTGCAACGCATCACGCAAACCCGACGAACTCTCGTCGACATCGCCGCCGAGATTGTACATCGTCCCCATTGTGGCAATGACGACTTCCCGGGCCGCAAATGATGCGAGAGCGGCCGTCCCGATGCGCCAATCCCACCCCAGCGGTTTCACCACCGGCTCGATCCAAGAACCCATGCGGCCCAAAAAGCTCTGCCTCAAATACGCTCCAGATTCGGCACGCTCGATGGCTGCCAGTTCCGTATCTCGTTGCTCATCAAGATTCTCAAGACCATCGCCCTTTGCCTCGATGCTACTTGTTGGCATCTCGGCCGTTCGGTCAGAATATCGCTGTGCGACCGCCGTCTTTTGCGCGCCATAATCGTCGGCAATGTTTTGAGGACGCGGATAATACCCCAGCATCCAAATCACCAGCGACACTGCGAAAATGATCGTCCCCGCCGATTGGCAAAACGCCTTGACTTGATCGAACACGCGATGAAACACGGTCGCAGGATTAGGCCACTTATAACTCGGTAATTCCATCACAAATGGTTGCGGCTCGCCGCGCAGAATCGTTCGCTTCAAAACCCATACGACCGGAATCGCCACAAACGTACCGATGAGATACATTCCCAAAAGCGTGACCGCCTGAAGACTCACCACGCCGCCCAATAGCGAAATCGCCGGCACAAACGCCCCGATCAACAGCGTGTACACCGGCAATCGTGCGCTGCAACTCATCAACGGTGCGACGAGAATCGTGACCAATCGATCCCGCCGATCTTCAATGATTCTTGTGGCCATGATCCCAGGCACCGCGCATGCAAAGGACGACAGCAAGGGGATAAATGCCTTTCCAGGCAAACCCATGATACCCATCCATCGATCCGACAAAAACACCGCCCGAGCGAGATATCCACAGTCTTCCAAGACGGCGATAAAAAAGAATAACACCGCGATTTGCGGCAAAAAAACCAGCACGCCGCCCACTCCGGCGATGACACCATCTGACACTAGGCTTTGCAACGCACCCGGCGGCATCCAGTCGGCCGCGCGGCCGCTCATCCAGTGAAACGATTCGTCGATCGCATTCATCACCGGCGCGGACCACGCATAGATCGATTGAAAGCAGGCGCCCATCAACACCAGAAAGACGGCCAACCCCGAAAACGGATGGGTCAAAACCCCGTCGACTCGTTCACTCCCTGATCGACGTCGAACATTGGCCCGACGTTCCACCCGCATGACCAAGGGCTTGATCCAGTGGTAACGGGCGTTCGCCTCTACTTCCGCGAGAGATTCACCGGCCGCTTTCACTCGTTCGCGACTTTGCAGAAGTTCCCTTGAGGCATTCGAACCGTGTTGTTGCACAAGTCTGCGTTCATGGTAGCCGCCGACATTCAGAAGAGCTTGAAGAAGCTCAACCCGGAGGCCGTTCTTGCTCTCGTTGTTGAATGAAAAAACTTTCGACAGGGTGTCAACTTCACGAACCAGCATGGATGGAATGGGAACTCGGAGCGCTTCACCAGTCGAAACGCCGGCGGCAACGGGAAAACACTCTATTCCTTCGCGACCAGAAGTTTGTCCAACTGGATTCGGAACTTCGCCCTGCATCGTGCGTTCGACTTGACGAACCAATTCGCCAATGCCTTTCTGTTGAGTGGCCACCACTTCGACAACTGGAACGCCTAAACCTCTGGACAACGCAACCGGGTCGACTTGAATGCCGTGAGTCGCGGCGAGGTCGACCATATTCAGCGCGACGATCACTGGTCTGCCGAGTTCCATGATCTGGGTGGTGAGGAAAAGATTTCGCTCCAAATTGGTGGCATCGACCACGCTGATAAATAGGTCCGGTTGTGCGGCTCCTTCGTGACGCCCAAGCAAGGCATCCAAGACGATGGCTTCATCCGTAGAGCGAGCCGCTAAACTATAAGCGCCGGGAAGGTCGATGATTTCGATGGTGAAGTGATCCGACGGGCCTCGCAGTAACCCGGTTCTCTTTTCCACTGTGACGCCGGGAAAATTACCGACACGATGTCGGTGACCGGTTAAGGCGTTGAAGAGAGTTGTTTTGCCGGCGTTGGGGTTGCCGACAAGAGCCGCCGTTTTCGTAGTCCGGTCAACAGGGGCGTTCACGAACGCTCCGTTTCACGCGACCGCTGAAGTCGCAAGAGATTCTCCGGTTAAGAGCTCGACCACGGTCTGGTAACCGGTGCCTAACGCGAGAACCGTGCCGTTAATCCGAACGATACAGGTTGAGCCCGGCATTAACATCTCCACCGTGGATTCGTTGACAAACCCCAAATCCGCTAATCGTTTCGAAGACAAAGCGGTACCGCGGATTCCGCGAATTTTGGCCTTTTCACCGCGTCGCAAGGAGGCAACGTAGCGCATCGGCTGGGTGATGATGATTGGTGTAGGGATGTCTCTCACGTCCTTATTTCCAAAGTTCCTGATACTTCGGCCCTCTACTCAGGATTTACCCGGCACGTCTTGTTCCAAAGGTAACTTCTAAGGCGAAGTTTGTCATGTCCAATTGAGACAGAATCTCAATAAAAAACAATTTTTTATCCAGCAGAGATTCATTGTTATCGGACTAAAATGGCTAGCAGTGTAGGGTCCATCGTTACAAAGGCGACGGCAGGGTGGGAACGTTGGAGTGAATCGTCTTTGGTTTGCGTGGCATGTGCAGGGCAAAGTTCTAGACGGCTTTCCTTACTTCCGATGCTTCGGTTTCGATGTTTGCGGGACGTTATGGTCCTCGTGACTCATCGCTGGGAGCTCCACGTTTTCCAAATGTTTCGAAGTCAGGACTCCTGGTTAGGTTCGACGACGATGGCTTTGGGCGAGGTTGGACAATAGAGTTGGCACACTCCGCAGCCCACGCAGCCCGCCGCAAGAACGGTCGGTGGTCCATCATTGGGGAAGGCGATGGCGGATGGGCCTACAGGACAGCGATCTACACAAATCGTGCATGGTTCGCCGAGACTTCGCTTACAATAGGTTTCATCGACGACCGCGAGTCCCATCCGGATTACTTTGGGATCCAGTAGCGGAATCAACGCACCGCTCGGGCAGACATGGGTGCACTGGAGCCCGTCGCACACGACGCAAGCGGCTTTGTTGGCGTCGATGACGGGCGTACCCACGGCGTCGCCGGCTTCCGCGCTCAAAGGGAAAATGGCGACGACCGGACAAGCATCCAGGCACGCGCCGCAACGAAGGCAAGTGGTGAGAAAATCGCGCTCGCTGATTGCTCCCGGCGGGCGAAGATAAGAACGGCGTTGAATGTGCGGAAAGATGCGTTCCAGACTGCTTGCGGCGGAGTGGAGCATCCGGCTGGTCATGTGTCGGAAGAATCCACGCCGTCCGAGGTGGTCTGGATGTTCACCGTTAGGCATCGCCCCGAATTTTAGTCATTGACTCCATAGAAACCTAGCGCCGTCCACGGAGGGACGGCGCTGGTTGGAAACCGAGAACGGGATCGGTTCAAAAAACGATCGCGAAATTTTAACGATGGTCGGATTCCGATTCCTCTTCGTCGTGAACTTTTTCCGAAAGAAGGGACAAATCCCCATCACCCGATTTGCAATCCAGTTTCTTAAATCTCCCGGTGCGGACATTGACGATGTAGATTCCATCGTCGGTAACGACGGCCTGTCTCGCTCCGCTCCCTTCCACGCTGCCTCGATTTCCACAGGCGACAATACAGCCGGTATTTCCGAGAATTAGAGCCATGAAACCCATGGCGATCCGAAACGTTCGCATGTTGCAATCTCCCAAGAACGGGCGTCGCGGTTGCTACGCACAGCCGCATCAGCCCTAAACAAAGACACTAATTGTGACATGGGAGGAGAGGAACGGTTAGAGGAAGTTGGTCCGCGACATTGGCAACGGACGTATTCAGACAATTCTTTCAACGCATGGAATCGAATCGGGGGAAACGGGAGTTCAGCGGATGCGCGCCGGCGGTCCCAGATGCTTGATTCCACGGGAGTCGGGCAAAAGTGCAGCGTATGGGGGTGGTTCAGGCTTTTGCGGGAGCGGCTTTGGCGAGGGTTTGGTTGATTTTCTCGCCCAGGGATTCGACGGTAAATGGTTTGACGATGTAATTGTTGACGCCGGCTTTGATGGCTTCCAGGACGCGGGATTTTTCGGCTTCGGTCGTGCACATCATAATGGCCACCGACTTGTCGTTTTCTCGAATTTTGCGAATGAGGGTAATCCCATCCATGTTGGGCATGTTCCAGTCGACAAGAAGCAGATCCGGCTTTTGCTCCGCGAAGACTTTCAAAGCTTGTAGACCGTCTTCGGCTTCGACGATTTCGTTGTATCCAAGCTGCTTGAGGACGTTTTTTTGGATGTTTCGAATTGTTCGTGAGTCGTCGACAAGTAGAATTTTCACGTCGCGGCTCCCACGGTCACTTTCTTGTTCGCTGGTTCGGATCGTTTGCCGATCAGCATGCCAATTTCCGCATGAAAAGTCCCGGCATCGGTCCGACAGGGCACGACGATTCTCGGCGCATCCTTGGAACGTGATACGTTGTGCTTGGGGCCGATCACGACGCTGGGAAGTGAAATGTCAATTCTGAGTCCTTCGAATTGAGATTTGGCGCCGCCCGCAATCATGTTGGCGAGTTCGCCAATAGCGTCGGCGAAGTCCGGATGGGTCTCGGTCATTTCCACACCTGCGAATTGCGAAGCGATCTTGGCGGCGACGTCAAAAGAGAAGTGCAGAATAACGGAACCGGCGGCATCTCCGGAGAATCCGATAATGCCGGAAACGTCACCGGAAGGTTCATCGCCCGATTTCAATTCCGGTTTGCCGAAGGTAACCGGTAGCCTGCACATCGTACCGAGCGCATTTCCGACGGATTTTACGAAAGCGTTGATATAGCGAACGTCCAAGCGATAACCCTCACAATCATCTGGATGAACCCGAACCCAACCCGAATAACTTCAGAATTCAGAACCGCTTCGCCTTTGCGGTTATTGGGGAGTATCGACTGGGTAAGGGATTCGCTGAACTAGGAGGAGTAAATTCAGCATTCGCTGCTGGGAGATTCGCGAGATTGAAGGGGTAACCACGGATTCAAATCATCGATTCCGTACTATGTTCTCAAGAGTAGAGGTTTGTTGTTCGATGCCCAATGGAAACGACCGGGACATGATCTGAGTCATGGCAGACGGTCGAGTAAGCCGGCCGGCGATTCTGGACTTTTGGCGCCCTACAGGTCCCGCGGAAGAGCATCGAGGTAGGTTGGCCGTATTGAAATGGGTCTCGCCCGAATGGGTTGGCTGGCTTGCGGTCATCGATTGGGGATTGACACGCAGCGCTTTGGATGGGTAACGGATGAACGCAACGATCATCGAGGAAAAGGGATCGATTCGTACATCCGGGGCAGATTGCAACGATTCAAGTCTGGGTTTGGATCAAGTATCCCAGGTCGTCAGTTTCCGGCTGGGTGACAGTGAATACGGCGTCAACATTCTGCACGTTCAGGAAATCATCCTGATCGATAAAATTACACGAATTCCGCACGTGCCGAATCATGTTCGCGGACTGATCAATCTGCGGGGTCACGTCATCCCGGTCATTGACTTGCGCCTGCGATTGGGACAAGCCTCGTCGGAACGAACGGATGAATCCCGGATCGTCGTGTTCAATACCCAGCGTCGGACGGTTGGGTTCATGGTGGACGCGGTATCGGAAGTCCTTCGGGTGGAACGGAGTCAAATCGAGCCTGCGCCGAATGGGATCCAAAACACAAGTCGGCGGTTTGTCCTAGGTCTGGCGAAGTTGGGGTCCAAAATGCTCATCCTGTTGGATATCGAACGAATGATTCAATCCGAAACTCACGGCGGCTGATGGGCATGACCACGTTCGCTCATCGCGGGCACGGGAATGGAATGTGAAATGGTGCAAGCTCCTTTGAACATGACGGTCGAGGAATTTCGTCGGATGTCTGATCTCATCCGGGAGCGGACGGGCATTCATCTTCCGGAGACGAAGTTGACCTTGCTCAGCAACCGCCTGCGCCGCCGCCTTCGGGTTCTCGAATTGTCGACTTATCAAGACTACTACGATCTTCTTTTGGATTCGAAGAGGTGCGAGGAAGAACTGCCGCACTTTCTTTCGGCGGTGACGACCAACGAGACCTATTTTTTCCGCAATGAGAAACTGTGGGAGTTCATGCGTCAGAAGTGGATTCCGGAAATTGTCAAAATCAAGGCCGCGAACCGGACCCTTCGTGTATGGAGCGCCGCAAGCAGCAGCGGCGAGGAGGCTTACACGACGGCCATATGCTTGCGCGAACACCTTCCAGAGTTTTCGAAGTGGAAAGTCATGGTGATCGGAACCGACATCAGCCAGAAAGTTCTCGACAAAGCACGGGGTGGGGAGTTCAACGATTACGCAGTTTCCAAAGTCGAGCCGGCGATCCTGAAACGCTGGTTTGATCAGAAAGATGCCGTATTCCACCTCAAGCCTGAAATTCGGCAGATCGTACAATTCAAGTTTCACAATCTGCGGGATCGTTTTCAAAACGCCGGATTCGACCTGATCTTTTTGCGAAACGTACTGATGTATTTCGATTTGGAAATGAAGCAGGTTGTACTTCGCAACGTGCAAGATGCCCTTTCGCCCGGCGGACACTTGATCGTCGGGGATGTCGATCCGATTCGACACACCAAGGAATTGATGTCCGTCGTAACGCTTGAATCCTGCGGGCCGAATCTCTATCGAAAATCTGAAAAGCACTCCGCGGTCGCGGCAACGGCGGGTCGGAGTTGAATCAGCCATGAGTACGCCGATGGAGATTACGCCGGAGCTCTTGGCGGGATTCCTCGATGAAGCCCCCGAATACCTTGACATGTTGGATGTCGGGTTGATGGAGCTGGAAGGCCGGGCCAGCAGCGGTCGATTGGTTCTGGATCGCCCCGAAGATCGTGAACAAATGAACACGATGTTTCGGGCGGCTCATAGTTTGAAAGGGCTGGCGGCTGCATTTGGGTTTCAAAAGATCAAAGAGTTGACGCATCGAATGGAAACGCTTTTTGACCAAGTTCGCATGATGAAACGGGATTTGGCGGCGGAGAGTTTCGATACCCTGTTTAGGGTCTTTGATCGGTTGAAGGCGTTGGTTCGAGAGTTAACGGACGAAAACAATCCAAAGGTGCAAATTGATGATATTTTGGAAGCGTTGGATCGGGTGTTGGCGGAAAGACCAACGTCAGAACCCGCGAAAAGCGACGGACATCCGATGACCGAATCGCATCCACCCGCGGCGACCGTTCAACCGACCGTTCCATTGGACACAGCCGCGGCGACGACTTCAGCACCCGTTCCCGCGCCCGTGGGTGAAATCTTCGGCGACCCGGAGATGGCCAAGCTCTTCGTCGATACGGCGATAGAAGCGGCTGACGCACTGAACGAAGGACTCTTGCAGCTCGAGCGCAATCCGGGAAATACCGAGTTGGTTAATGATATTTTCCGAGCGGCGCACAACATCAAAGGCGCGGCGGGCGCGGCCGGGTTGAGCTCGATGCACCGGTTGACGCACCAAATGGAAACGGTGCTGGATCAACTTCGTAGCGGGCGTCTTACGTTGAATGAGGAGTTAACGAGTTTGTTGCTGCAAGGAACGGATGCCTTGAGAAACTCTCTGGACTTGATTCGGCAGGGTCGAATCGACGACGGTGCTTGCGGGAAAATGCTCGACACTTTCTCCAAGCGGAATGAATCGTCGGCGGGAGGGTTATCTCTCCCGCAAGCACGAACCGACGGCAGTCAAGCGCCCTCTGAAGCAAGATCCTTAACCTGCGAAACCGGCGCTGGGTCAGCCGAAGATTTCCAAGAAGAGAATCTTCCGGTTGAGTTCCTGATTACAGTGACGTTTGCCAAGGATTTTGCGGAGGCTCCCATCCAGTCCTATCTCATTTACAACAAGCTCAACGAGTTGGGAACGGTGCAACAATCTGTTCCCGATATGGATTCGCTGGGGGCTGATACTTCCGTTGATTGCGTCGTTTTCACGGTGAGAAGCGAACTTCCTGCGCAACGCATTGAGAGCATTCTGGGTTCGTACTCCGTCGAGAAAGTGACCGTCGTCGCAGTCGACCGCGAAGGAAACGGGGCAATCGCAGCAACCGAAACGAAAAAGGCGGTGGCAGTTCAAGGACCGACGAGTCTTGACGCAAATCAGACCCAACCGATCGACAATCGATCTTCCGAAGCTGATCCGGCACCGGCTCTTGCCGTCGGTGACCCAGAAATCAAACGGGACCCGGGTGAAGTTTCCAAGATTCCTTCTCGCGCGCCGGCGAATTCCGGTTCGGTGACCTCGGCCTCGAAGTCAATCCAGCGTACGGAGTCAACGGAGAATTCCGCCGACCGGGCGACCGCCAAACAACCGGATGCCCCTGCAACAAAGGCGACGGAGACTCTACGAGTTGATCAAGAGCGTCTGGACCAACTCATGAACTTGGGCGGCGAGTTGGTGATCAATCGCGCGAGATTTGTTCAGATTCATTGGCGCTTCCGAGAGCTCTTCGAGGGCAACAATCTAGGATACCTCGTGGATGACATGACCGATCGATTCACTCGATTGTCGGATCAGGTTGAGCAGATTCGCGCGCAGAAGCTGATGACACGCGACGTGGACGACTTGGGAAACCAACTTCTTCATCTTCGCGAAAGTTTTGGAGTCGTGCGAAACCTCGTACAGCGCGTGCACGGCGTTCGCCCGGTGATGTACGATTTTGATCAGGCGCTTCACGCATTGAATCGCGTGACGGAAGGACTTCAAAAAGGAATCATGGGGACGCGCATGGTTCCTATCGGGCCGACGTTTGGCCGGTTCAAGAGAGTCGTGCGCGATCTTGCGAAGTCCTGCGGAAAGAGCATAGAGCTTGTCCTGCGCGGGGAAACCACGGAAATGGACAAGCGTATGATCGATGAATTGGCCGATCCGCTCACGCACATGGTTCGAAACTCGGTGGATCATGGGATCGAAATGCCGGAGGATCGGAAAGCCAAAGGCAAGGACCCGACGGCCACCGTGGTCTTGGAAGCGCTTCACCGCGGCAACAGCATTTGGATTGAAATCAGCGATGACGGCGCCGGCGTAAATCTCGATCGCGTAAAGGCCAAAGCTGTTGAACGCGGTTTGGTCACACAAGCCCAAGCGGAGAGCATGAATGACAAGGACGTGATTCAGTTTGTCATGCAGCCGGGATTCTCGACGGCACCGGTGGTGACCGACCTATCCGGTCGAGGGATGGGCATGGACATCGTGAAGTCCAAAATCGAGAAACTGAGCGGGACGGTCGAGATTGAAAGCGTTCAAGGCAAGGGTACTCGAGTAGTGATTAAGCTCCCATTGACCCTGGCGATCATTACTTCCATGGTGGCCCGACTAGGCGAAGGAGTCTATGCCCTGCCCCTGGAGGCCGTCGTGGAGATCATTACAGTTCGGCGCGCAGACATTCAGTCCATCCAACGTCGAAGAGTCGTTCGGGTCCGAGAACGAATTGTTCCGGTGGTGACGTTGGAACAGGTGTTTGGATCGACGCTTCCCGAGTTACAGACCCATTCCAAGAGTGGCGACGAACTGACACTGGTCATCGTTGGGTTCCAGAATGATCAGATGGGACTGATCGTGGATAGTCTGTTGGGGCAGGAAGACGTCGTGATCAAGTCCATTGCCGAGAACTATCGAAACGTGAAGGGCATCGCGGGGGCCTCCATTCGGGGCGATGGTACGGTGTCGCTGATTCTCGATGTGGCCGCCATGATGGAAATGGCCGCACGCACCGCGTCCGTTGAAATCGTCAACGCCACGGAGCCGGCGATGGCAGGAGTCTGAATCAATGAGTACACATGTCGCGGATAGCCCACTGGCGTTGGCGTTGCGTACGGTGGCGGTGAATGGGGCGTACAATGCCTCGAGAGCCCTTTCAAAATGGCTGAGGCGCGGCGTTCGTTTGCATACCGATGGATTTGAGGAGGTGTCGATTGGGGATGCTTCTTCCATCCTTGGGGATCCGGAAACCGCGATCGCCGGTATTCACCTTCCCTTGAAAGGGGATGTCACGGGGCACATGTTGCTCGCTTTTCCGGAGGATGTCGCGCTGTCGCTGGTCGATGTTTTAACCCAGCAATCCCTGGGAACGTCGGCGGAATTCGATGAGCTGGCCCAATCATGCCTTCAAGAAACGGGTAATATTGTATGCAGCGCTTATGGAAACAGCCTGGCCCACTGGCTGAAGCTCCACATTGAGCCAAACGTTCCGGCCTTTGTGCATGACATGGCGAGTTCCATCGTGGACCCGCTTCTTATGGAATCCGCCGTCCTTCACGATTCCGTCCTAGTTGCTCGAACGGACTTTCTCCTGGATGACAAGAGCCTTCAATGGGCGTTGTTGTTGCTCCCGTCGGCAACGTCGCTGCAAGCGATGGAGCAACGCTGCCAAGTGGATCAAGCTCAGCAATACGCGCTGAAGACGATCGCTGTCAACGGTGCGTACAATGCCTCTCGCGCCGTTTCAAAATGGCTGAAACGGGGCGTGAAAATATCCACCGAGGGATTTACGACGATTCCCCTTGGTGAAATGTCGACGTTGTTTCCAACGGAATCCAAAGTTGTGGCGCTTCAGGTGTCAATACCTGACCCTCTTCGTGGTCATGCCTTGTTTGCGGCGACGTCGGAAGACGCCTCGCGGCTTGCCAACCTTCTGTTGGGTCGGCCAGCCCACGATCTCACCCCGTTGGGAGAGCTTGAGCGGTCCTCTTTGGAGGAGACCGGAAACATCATTGTCAGTTCGTTTTTGAACAGTTGGTCCGCTTGGTTGGACATTCGTTTGGAGCCGTCGGCGCCGCACATGGTGGAGGACGCGCCGGAGGCGGTCATCCAAAGCATCTTGTCCGATCAGGCGGCGGTGAGCGATGAGGTATTTCTTGCTCGAACGGATTTTGTGATGGACGACCAATGGCTGAAATGGGTTTTTCTCATTCTGCCGGCGCCGTCGGCGATGCGATTGATTGAAGCCATGCGACAATGAGAGAAGAGGGAATGGCCGCAACTCAAACGATGCCAGTTTCGACAGTTCGATCCACGGAAGCGAGTGGACAGATTCACAGCATCGGCATAGCGGGAATCAAAGTGGTTCGCGCGCCGGATCGAATCAAGACCGTACTTGGGTCGTGCATCGGCGTGGCCCTTTATGATCGAGAGAGCAAGATCGGCGGTATGTGTCATGTGATCTTGCCAGATTCTCGAGAAGGAGCGGGGGATCCGGCGAAGTTTGCGGATACGGCCGTGGACTTGCTGCTCCATGAGCTTGTTGTCGCCGGAGCAAAGAAGGACAAACTATTGGCCAAGATTGGCGGCGGGGCATCGATGTTCGGCGAGGCCAGCGCCGCGGGACTTGGGACGCGTAATGCCGACTCCGTTCGGGCGCGATTGCATCATCATTCGATCAAGTTGGTCGCCGCCGCAGTGGGGGGAACCAAGGGTCGCAGGATGGTGTTGGATCCGGCAACGGGCGAGGTTCAAGTAGTGATTATCGGCGAAGAAGCTCAAAACCTGTAATCGTTCGAAGCAACAGCTAAGGAGTCCACCGTGGCCACACGAGTTCTCATAGTCGACGACGCGAAGTTCATGCGACACATGATCAAGACCATCCTTTTGGGCATGGGGTATGAGGTGGTGGGAGAGGCCTGTGACGGCGAAGAGGCGTGCACCAAGTACAAGGAGCTGAAACCGGACATTGTGACTATGGATGTGGTCATGCCCAAAGTCGGCGGCATTGAAGCTCTCAAAGCGATCCGGGCCGGGGATCCAAGCGCCAAGGTCATTATGATTTCCGCGATCGATCAGCGCGAGCCGCTGATGGAGGCGCTCAAGCACGGCGCCGTCGATTACGTGGTCAAGCCGTTTGAAAAAGACCGAGTCGAATCCGCCCTGCAAAGAGTGACTGCGGGGTAGGGTTCAGCCTGTTTTTTCTTTCGCTGGGGCCCTCCCCACTTTTCAACTTGCCTCGCCGCCCGTCACAGTTTCGCCTTGCTCCATCTTGAGCGAAGCGTCCCGCTCACGTAAACTGCGAGAAGAATAGTCCTGAATTTGCGCTGTGGAAGTGCGGCACTGCCGGCGCAGGGATACGTGGGCGAGTTTAAAGGGAGTAACGGCATTGAGAAAGGAGTCTTACGAGTTTCTCAAGCAGATACAAGAAACGCCGTCACCATCGGGTTTCGAGCAACCGGTTCAAAAAATCGTTCGTGATCGGATGAAGCGATTCGCGGATTCGATTGCAGTCGACGTGCATGGAAATGTGATCGTCGGGTTGAATCCAAAGGGATCGCCGCGCGTCATGCTGGCCGGACATTGCGACCAAATCGGTCTCATGGTGAATTACATCGATGACAAGGGGTTCATCTATTATTTGCCCATCGGGGGTATTGATCCTTCGGTGATGCCCGGATCAAGAGTGACCATCCACACCCGTCACGGGCCGATCGAAGGGGTCATTGGCCGCAAACCCATTCACGTTCTCAAGCCGGAAGAGCGTGGCGCCAAGATCGAATTGCGGGATACTTGGATCGATATCGGAATCAAGAACAAGAAAGAAACGGAAGACGTAGTGAAGGTTGGCGACGCGGTCACGTTTCGCCTGGAGATGGTCCATTTGGGTGGTGATCTGGTCACGTCGCCGGGATTCGACAATAAGTGTGGCACGTTTGTGGTCATGGAGGCGCTGCGACTTTGCTCCATCAAGAAACCCAAATGCGCGATTTTTGCGGTAAGCACCGTGCAAGAAGAAATCGGGTTGCGTGGCGCCAAGACCGCCTGTTACGGGGTTGATCCGCAAGTGGGCATCGCCGTCGACGTGACCCACGCCACCGACTATCCCGACATGGACAAACGGGTTCACGGCGAACTAAGAATGGGCGCCGGACCCGTCTTGTCGACCGGCGCCAACAACAATCCGAAATTGCGCAGACTCTTGGAAGATGCGGCCAAGGATCGGAGCATTTCGGTCCAAACGGAGGCCGCTCCGAATGCAACCAACACCGACGCCAACGCGATTCAGCTTACGCGAGCCGGAGTGGCGACCGCGTTGGTAAGCATCCCCAATCGATACATGCACACGCCGGTTGAGATTGTCAGCCTTTCGGACTTGGAAGCGGCTGCCGAATTGATCGCCCACACCCTCGTTCGAATCGACCGCCGGACCAATTTTATTCCATGATGGATGCAACCGAGATTGTTTCGTTGGCCACTTTTGTGGACGCCGGAGTCTTGCAACAGATGCAAGACCGCTTCGGTCGGTTGGGCCAAGTCTCTGTCGTGATCTGTTCGACGGATGGTACACCACTCACTCGACCGACGTGGGGAAGTCGCTTCTCGAAATTGATCGGCCTCTCATCGCGCGGATCGCAAGAACTCGGCGGCCATCTTAGGGCACTGGCGATCGAACCGCGTCCCTCCAAACCCGTGCAATGTCTCGCGGGTGTTATGCTTTACGCGGCGATGGTTCGGCACGAAGACCGCGACTTGGCATTGATCATTGTGGGAACACGCTCTCCGATTTGGCCGCCGGCGGATAGAATTCGAGAAATCGCCGCATTCTACGAACTCGACGCGGATGATCTCATTCAAGCCACCGCGGAATTGGAAGCCAACATCGGCGGAACTCCCGAAGCCGCCCATCGCTTTGCCGATGGTCTTGCTGAGACCATTTCAACGCTCTATGCGCAAGGTGCCAGAATCCAGCGCCAATTGACAGACTTGAGAGCCGTTCACGAACTGTCCGATCTTTTATCCGGTACCTTTGATCTCCCGGAAATCCTCGACGTGACGGTCAATCGCGTGGTCAAAGTGGTGCCGCCGGTCAAAGCCTCAGCGATTCGCTTGTTGGACGAGAAAACCGGCGAGCTCATCATCAAAGCCGTCTGCAACCTCTCCGAGGAATATCTTCGCAAAGGGCCGGTCGTCTTAAACAACAGCCCGATCGACGGGGCCGCCTTCGCCGGCGAAACCGTTTACATCCGCGATACCACCACCGACCCCCGAATTCGATATCCAGAGAACGCCCGACGTGAAGGACTTGTCAGCGGTCTATGCGTGCCCTTGGCCCACGGTGGCCGCACCGTCGGCGTGCTTCGGGTATATACGTCCATCGAATATCGATTCAGTGAATCGGAAGAAGCCTTGCTGCGATCCTTGGCGTCTCAAGCCGCCGCCGCGATCATCACCAATCGACTCTACGCTGAACAAGTCGAAGCCGAACGTGTCCAACGACAGCTCGAAGCCGCCAGTGCCATACAACGTCGCATGTTGCCCGACAAACCACCCTCCCATCCCGCGCTTTCTTTCGGTTGTGTATATGCCCCCGCCTTACAAGTGAGCGGTGACTTCTTCGATTTCATTCCTCTCGATTCCGGCCAATTCGCGGTTTGCATCGCCGATGTCGTGGGAAAAGGTCTACCAGCGGCATTGCTCGGCGCGTCCGTCCGATCCGCCGTACGCTCCTTGGTTCACGATATCAAACCGCTCGACCACCTGATGGCCCGTGTCAACGTACAACTTTGTCGCGACACTCTTCCAAGCGATTTTGCGACCCTGGTCTTTGGAGTCTTCTCCCCGAACGGTTCAACCTTCACCTATTGCAACGCCGGTCATTCATCACCCCTCCTCGCACAGGGCGATCAATTGACCGAGCTCGCCACTGGTGGAATGGCGATCGGCGTGCAAGCCGAATCTGTATATGAAGTAGCGACTTTACACCTCTCATCGGGCGATTGCTTGGTCTTTGTGACCGATGGCATCACGGAAGCAATGGACTTCGATGGAGCCGCCTACGGGGCGCGCCGTCTTTCCGCTTCTATTCAACGTCATCGCGGCTTGGATGCCCAACAATTCGCTTGTCAAATCGTCTGGGACGTACGCCGTTTCGTCGGCCTCGCCGAACAATCCGACGACATCACCGTCGTCGTCGCTCAAAAAAGATGACCCAGCCCCCGAAAAAAGTACGCGCACTTGCTTGTGAAACGCATTTCGATATGTTGGTTCAGATACGGGGCGTGGCGCAGTCCGGCTAGCGCGCCTGCTTTGGGAGCAGGAGGTCGCAGGTTCGAATCCTGTCGCCCCGAGTCGGTTTTTACACCTGAAATCGC